>NZ_JBAKFR010000030.1:0-49119 GCF_053484295.1 Martelella sp. AMO21009 | reverse complement strand
CGACGCCACGATCGAGCGCCTCGCCTCGCTGCTGGCAGCGGCGCGGGCTATTCATAGGGTAGTGCCGCTGGATTGATGCGAGAAAACCCGCCTCGGATTGGGGCGGGTTTTCTAACGAACGCAAAGTTTTCCGTGCCAAAGGTGTTTCATTTTTGTGCCAAAGGCGGCGGCGCGCCACAGATTCGGCCCTCAATTAATGCTGCCACACATGTTGCGTTCATGTCGCGTGTAAATGCCGATAACCAGCGAAAACCATTGAAAACAAAGGTTAACCGGTTGCAACACGATGCAACATGAAAATTAAGACCCGTGTGGGCTAAGTCATTGAATTTAATGGTGCCCAGACGCGGATTCGAACCACGGACACGCGGATTTTCAATCCGCTGCTCTACCAACTGAGCTATCTGGGCCATCGCCCGGAGGGCGAGGAAAGGGCGGCAGGCGCCCCTGAGTGAGCGCGTTTATAGCATCTTGTTTTTTCAAGTCCAGCGGCAAAAAGCGGAATTTCCAAGAATTTTAACAGGCGGAAGCGGCGCGCCGAAACTGGCCGGCCCTCTCAGTTCGGATTTCGCCCGACGATGCGATCTGCCAGGCGCACGACCTCTTCCAGCCGCGGGTTACCGAGTTCGTAAACCGTTTCATTGTTCTGCCGCCGCATGACGATCAAGCCGGACTGCAGAAGCTTTGCGATCGTCGAGATCAGCGGCTTGAACGCCAGGCCGGTGGCGTGGCTGAGTTCAATCAGCGTTCTGGAGCCGGACTGAAGCGCCCTTGCAATGGCAAGCCGGTGGTCGAAGGCGAGTGCCGACAGGAGTTCAGCCGCGCCGTGAAGCTTTGCGTCTGCTTCCGTCGACCGGTTGAGGCGAATGACGACGCCGTTGTGATTCATGATGTTGACCCATGTTTTTAAGTAAAATCTAATTTAGAGAATGATTTTACTTTATTTGATTTGCTTTCATATCTTCTAAATTAGAGAGTAACTGGTAAAAATCCAGTTGGAAGCGGATTTTTTTGTCGCTTCTATTGGCGGTTGTTTTGTGTTCGATTGTTAGCGCTGTCAACTTTAATTTTTTATGTCCGGGAATCCAGGCGCGGCACGTGGCTTTCCCGCACGCTGAATGTCTCATGAGGGCATCAGAAGGAAAACGCACCGGCGATTTGCTCAACGCAGGCGAATGCAACCTGACCACGGAGATGATCGGACTGAGCATCCCCGAACCGCTAACGATCGCTTCTGCTGCGGCGCAACAAATGGGGACGCTCATATTGCAGTGCAATTCACAATTGCCAATCGGATGCGACGTGATAACCTTGGCATCAAGGGGAAAGCAGGTAAGAATGACGACAGTTTCCGAGACGCCGCCAAAGCCTATGGTTATCACCCGCCGGTTGCGGGAAAGCATCAGGCTCCATCTTGAGAATATCTATCCGGATCATGATTCCCGCGCGCTGACGCGGCAGGTGCTTGAGGCCTTCTGGAGCGATGGTGTTGTGCCGCGCAAACGCGGCCGCACCGCCGGCAACAATATGTGGAGCGCGGACAACACCTATGTCATCACCTACGGCAATTCGATCATCGACGGCGAGCACAAGCCGCTTTCGCTGTTGCAGGATTTTCTGACCGAGAACCTGAAGGGCGTGATCAAGGGCGTGCATATCCTGCCTTATTTTCCCTACACCTCCGATGATGGTTTCGCGATCACCGATTACCGGGTGGTCGACAGCGGCCTTGGCGGCTGGGAGGATATCGAGCGCATCAGCCGCGAATTCCGGCTGATGTCGGATCTGGTGCTGAACCACTGCTCCAGCCAGAGCGCGTGGTTCAATGAATTCCGCATGGGCCACGCGCCCTACAAGGATTTCTTCTTCACCGCCTCGCCGGAGGACGATCTTTCCGACGTCGTGCGCCCGCGCGCCCATCCGCTGCTGCGCAAGGTCGAGACCGCCGATGGCGACAAATATGTCTGGTGCACCTTCAGCCACGACCAGGTGGATTTCGACTTCTCCAATCCGGAAGTGCTGCTGGAATTCCTGCGCATCATGCGCTTCCACATCAATCGCGGCGTGCGCACCATAAGGCTCGATGCCTGCGCCTTCATGTGGAAGGAGGTCGGCACCTCCTGCATCCATTTGCCTGAGACCCACGAGATCATCCGGCTGATGCGCGTGCTTGCCGATTTCAGCGAGGAAAGCGTCGTTCTCATCACCGAGACCAACGTGCCGAATGTCGAAAACCTCAGCTATTTCGGCAATCGCAACGAAGCGCACATGATCTACAATTTCTCGCTGCCGCCGCTGATCGTGCATGCGCTGTTGAACGGCACCTCGCAATTCCTGAACGCCTGGCAGATGGCGATGCCGCCGGCGCAGATGGGCTGCGCCTATTTCAATTTCACCGCCTCGCATGACGGCATCGGCCTCAGGCCCGCTGAAAGTCTGCTATCGGAAGAGGCGATCACCGGCATGGTCGAGACCATCCAGCAATTCGGCGGCCGGGTGTCGATGCGCCAGCTCTCCGATGGCTCGATGCGGCCCTATGAGATGAACGTGTCGCTGTTCGATGCGCTGAAGGGCACGGTGAAGGGCGAGGACGAGCACAATATCGCCCGTTTCCTCTGCAGCCAGACGATCGCCATGGCGCTGGAGGGTATTCCGGCCTTCTACATCCATTCGCTACTGGCCACCAGCAATGATGCCGAGGGCGTCGAGAAATCCGGCCACAACCGCGCGATCAACCGCCACCGCTGGAATTACGACAAGCTGCAGCAAGCCCTTGGCGACGAGACAACGCAGCATGCCAGGGTGTTCAACGAAATGTGCCGGCTGATCGGCATCCGCACAAGGCAACAGGCTTTTCACCCGAACGCGACGCAGTTCACGCTCCATCTCGGCGAAAAGCTGTTCGGCTTCTGGCGCCAGAGCGTCGACCGCTCGCAGAGCGTGTTCGCGATCAACAATGTCACCGATGAGGCGCTGGAGATTCCGGCCATGTCGCTCAATCTGATCGGCGGCGAGAACTGGACGGACCTGATTACCGGCGAGCAGATCACCGCCGGCGGCGGCAAGATCTCCTTTGCGCCCTATCAGTGCCGCTGGATATCGAACCGGGCATAGCGCGACAGGCGCGGCACGAAGCTCGGCTTCGCGACACCTTCCCGTGACAGGGTGGTGTGCGACAATTCTGCGTCTTGAATTCGACTTCTACAAATGACATCTCTTTTGAAAAATAATTCCATAGCAATTCCAAGTGAAGTGGACACCGGTTCACCGTCCGGAATTGCGTAAAACAAGAGATAGAGCCTTTCCACGTTTCCTTGAAATGCGGAAAGGCTCCAGGAGGATGCGACGTCATGAACATGCCCCTTCCTTTTACGCCGGACCCGGCGCTGAAGCCCGAGGTCCATGGTTTTTTCGATCCCGCGACCAACACGATCTCCTATATCGTGAAGGATCCCGGCTCCGATGCCTGCGCGGTCATCGACAGCGTCATGGATTTCGACCAGGCCGCCGGCCGGATCAGCTTTGAAAGCGCGGACCGGCTGATCGAGTTTATTCGCAGCCGTCGCTGGCGGCTGGAATGGATCATCGAGACCCATGTTCATGCCGACCATCTGTCCGGCGCGCCCTATATTCAGGAGCAACTCGGCGGCAAGCTCGGCATTGGCGAGAACATTACGATCGTTCAGGATACGTTCGGCAAGATTTTCAACGAGGGCACCGCATTCCAGCGCGACGGCTCCCAGTTCGACCGTCTGTTTGGCGATGGCGACAGCTATCAGATCGGGAACATGACGGCCCACGTCATGCATACGCCCGGCCATACGCCGGCCTGCATGACCCATGTGATCGGCGATGCCGCCTTCGTTGGCGATACGCTGTTCATGCCCGATGGTGGCTCGGCGCGCGCCGATTTTCCCGGCGGCGATGCCCGCACGCTCTACCGCTCCATCAAGCGCGTTCTGGCGTTGCCGCCAGAAACGCGGCTGTTCATCTGCCATGATTACGGGCCGAATGGCCGCGATATCGCCTGGGAAACCACGGTCGGTTCGGAGCGCGCGCACAACATCCATCTTAAGGACGGCATCAGCGAGGATGAGTTCGTGAAGATGCGCGAGGCGCGCGACGCCACGCTGTCCATGCCCCGGCTGATCCTGCCCTCGCTGCAGGTCAATATGCGCGCCGGCGAAATCCCGAAGGACCAGGATGGCCGGCCGATGCTGAAACTGCCGATCAACGCGCTTTGATATTGCCGCTTACCGCGCCGGTTTGCGGGCGTAGTAGATGGTCTCGAACCGCGCGCCAAGCCCGTCATAAAGCAGCAGCCGTCCGATCAACGGTTCGCCCGCGCCGGTGATCAGCTTGACCGCTTCCATCGCCATCAGCGTGCCGATCACGCCGGTAACGGGCCCGATCACCCCGGCTTCGGCGCAGGAGGGCACGAGGCCGGCCGGGGGCTTTTTCGGGTAGAGGTCGCGGTAGCGCGGGTTTTGCGTCCCGTCCTTGCTGGCTGCATAGGGTTTCAGAACCGTCAGCGACCCATCGAACCGACCGACGGCGCCGGTCACCAGCGGGATTTCCGCCCGCTCCGCCGCATCGGCGGCGCGATAGCGGGTGTCGAAATTGTCGGAGCCGTCGATCAGAAGATCGAAGCCCTTCAGCACGGCGTCGATATTGCCGTCCTCAAGCCGCTCATCATAACGCCGGCAGATGACATGCGGGTTGAGGCGGGCGATCGCGCGGGCAGCACTTGTCGTCTTGCTTTGGCCGATCGTGCCGGTGTCGTGGATAACCTGCCGCTGCAGGTTGGACAGGCTGACGCCGTCATGATCGGCGATGCCGAGCGTCCCGACGCCGGCGGCGGCCAGATAGGCGAGCACTGGCGCGCCGAGCCCGCCCGCGCCGATCACCAGCACGCGGGCGCGTTTGAGCGCCTGCTGCCCCGGTCCGCCGATTTCCGGCAGCACGATGTGGCGGGCGTAACGCTCTATTTCTTCGGCAGAAAAGGGTTCAATGTCACTCATCGTTTCACTATATCAGGCACGGCAGGAACGCATAACCAGGATCCCGCAAACGTGATGGAAAACCCCATGAGTGACGACCGTATTCTTAAACTGGAAGAAACCGTCGCCTACCAGGCGAAAACCATCGACGAATTGTCGGAGCAGCTTGCCGCCCAGTGGAAGGAAATCGACCGGCTGAAGAAGCAGTTCGAGGTCCTGACCGACCGGTTCCTGACGCTGGAGGAAACCGCCGGCGAGCGCCCGGCAATCACCAAACCGCCGCACTATTGAGACTTTTCCTCGGCGACGCTACCGGCTGCGACGTTGAAAAACTGACCGCGGTCGCCGAGCGCGTCAAACAGCGCCCTGTCGGTGCCGGTCATGAAGGCCTGGCCGCCGATATCGTCGATCCGTTCGAACAGGGCTGCGCGCCTGCCGGCATCGAGATGGGCGGCGACCTCGTCGAACAGCATGATCGGCGGGTGGCCGCTGATGCGGCGGGTGAGCTTGGCATGGGCCAGCACCAGGCCGATCAGCAGCGCCTTTTGCTCGCCGGTTGAGCAGAGCGCGGCCTCCATCGCCTTTGCCGCGTGGCGCACCTCCAGATCGCTGCGGTGTGGGCCGTCGAGCGTGCGTCCCGCGCCGGCATCGCGGAAGCGTTCCTCCTCCAGAAGCGCGCGGTAGCGGTCCTCGAGGTCGATGGCCGGGGCTTCGGCATGATCGGCGAAGAAGCCGGAAAGCGCGATCTCGGGGGCAGGGAAGGGCGAGCCGCCCGTGGTCTCGGCAATCAGGGCGGCGAGCAGCGTCACCAGTTCGCGCCGCGCCAGCGCCATCGCGACGCCGAGGCCCGCCATCTGCTCCTCCAGCCCGGAAAGCCAGGCCGGCTCCATGCGCCGCTCGGACAGCAGCCGGTTGCGCGAGCGCATGGCGCGCTCGAAATCGGCAACCCGGCGGCCATGGGCGGGATCGATGGAGAGCACCATGCGGTCGACGAAGCGGCGGCGGTCGGCGGCCGCGCCGGTGAAAAGTCCGTCCATCGCCGGCGTCAGCCAGATCACGCGGGCATGGTCGAGAAGCTCGTCGCCGGTCGCTGCCGGCGTGCCGTTGATGCGTACTTTTCGCCCTGCGCCCTCCGCGCCGTCGGTGCCGGTACCGATCGAGACCTGACCCTCCATGCCCTCGAGTTCGGCGAAAACGGTAAAACCGGCGTCAGCGTTTTTGCGAACCACCTGCCCATAGGACGCCCGCCTGAGGCCGCGGCCCGGCGAAAGAAACGACACCGCCTCCATCAGATTGGTCTTGCCCGAGCCGTTATCCCCGGTCAGCACCACATGCCGTCCGTCAAAGGCCAGCGCCGCCTTTTCATAATTGCGGAAATCCGTGAGCTTCAGCGCGGTAAGGAAGATCGAGGGTAGCATGGCACCGGTGTCGGTTCAAATCAGTCCGCTCCTTATGCGGCAAAACCGGACAGGGGGAAAGGCTTGTCGGCGGACCGAGTACGCCCCTTTCGGGGCGCACTCGTTCTATTCGGCGGGTGCATGCTGCGCGACCGGTTCGTCATCCGCGGGGACCGCGATGTGCTGCCTCAGCGGCCGCTCGCCGGCGAGCTTGCGCAGCAGCACATAGAAGACCGGCGTCATGAAGATGCCGAAGAAGGTGACGCCGATCATGCCGCAGAACACGGCAAGCCCCATGGCGGCGCGCATCTCTGCACCCGCCCCGGTCGACAGCACCAGCGGCACGACACCCATGATGAAGGCCATCGAGGTCATCAGGATCGGCCTGAGGCGCAGCCTGCTCGCCTCGATCGCCGCCTGCACAGGGCTTCGACCCTCGAATTCCAGCTCGCGGGCGAATTCCACGATCAGGATCGCATTCTTGGCCGATAGCCCGACAAGCACCACCAGCCCGATCTGGGTGAAGATGTTGTTGTCGCCGCCGGTATACCAGACCCCGGCAAGGGCTGCGAGCACGCCCATTGGCACGATCATGATGATCGCGATCGGCAGCGTCAGGCTTTCATATTGCGCCGCCAGCACCAGATAGACCAAGAGCAGCGCGAGCGGGAAGACGACCACGCTCGAATTGCCGGCGAGGATCTGCTGATAGGTCAGATCGGTCCATTCGAAATCGATGCCGACCGGCAGCGTCTCGTCGGCGATGCGCTCGACGGCCGCCTGCGCCTGCCCTGACGAGAAGCCCGGCGCCGGGCCGCCGTTGATATCGGCGGAGAGGAAGCCGTTATAGCGCGTGGTCCGTTCCGGGCCCGTGGTGCTGTCCACCCGCAGAAGCGCGGAAAGCGGGATCATCTGGCCGGAGCGCGAGCGCACCTTCAACTGGCCAATATCCTCCGGCTCCGCCCGGAAGGCGGAATCGGCCTGCACCCGGACGCTGTAGGTGCGGCCGAAGGCGTTGAAGTCGTTGACGTAGAGCGAACCGAGATAGATCTGCAGCGTCTCGAACACATCGCTGACCGAAACCCCGAGTTGCTCCGCCTTGGCGCGGTCGAGATCGGCATAGAGCTGCGGCACGTTGATCTGGAAGCTGGAGAAAAGTCCGGCCAGCTCCGGCGTCTGGTAGGCCTTGGCGAGGAACGCCTTGGTGGCCCCGTCGAGCGCCTGGTAACCGAGCCCGGCCCGATCCTCGATCTGCATCTTGAAACCGCCCGTCGAGCCGAGGCCGTTGACCGGCGGCGGCGGGAACATGGCGATGAACGCATCCTGGATGCCGGCGAACTTCTGGTTCAGCTGCATCGCGATCGCGCCGCCGGAAAGCTCCGGGCTCTCGCGCTCATGAAAGTCGTCGAGAACGGCGAACACGATGCCCGAATTGGAGCCGATGGTGAAACCGTTGATCGACAGGCCCGGAAAGGCGATGGCGTGAGATACGCCCGGCTGTTCCAGCGCGATGTCGCTCATCCGCTTGATCACGTCCTCGGTCCGATCAAGGCTGGCGCCGTCCGGCAATTGCGCGAAGCCGATCAGATACTGCTTGTCCTGCGCCGGCACGAAGCCGCCCGGAACCGCGTTGAACACCGCATAGGTCGCGCCGATCAGCCCCAGATAGACGATCATCACCAGCGATTTGCGTGACAAGAGCCCGCCGACGCTGCGGCTGTAGCCGTTGGACGCGGCGCCGAAGCCGCGGTTGAAGCCCCGGAAGAACCAGCCGAACAGGCGGTCCATGACCCGCGTCAGCCAGTCCTTAGGCGCATCATGTCCTTTCAGCAGCAGAGCGGCGAGTGCCGGCGACAACGTCAGAGAGTTGATCGCGGAGATCACCGTCGAGATCGCGATGGTCAGCGCGAACTGGCGATAGAACTGGCCCGAAAGGCCGCTGATGAAGGCGAGCGGGACGAACACTGCCACCAGCACCAGCGCGATGGCGATGATCGGCCCGGACACTTCCCGCATGGCGCGGTAGGTCGCCTCGCGCGGGGTCAGGCCGTTTTCGATATTGCGCTCGACGTTTTCGACGACGACGATCGCATCATCGACGACGATGCCGATGGCGAGCACCAGCCCGAACAGCGTCAGCGCGTTCACCGAGAAGCCGAAGGCGTACATGACCGCGAAAGTGCCGATGATCGAGACCGGGACGGCAAGCAGCGGAATGATCGAGGCCCGCCAGGTCTGCAGGAACAGGATGACCACGAGCACGACGAGGGCGATCGCCTCGAGCAGCGTGTCGACCACCTTCTCGATGGAGGATCGCACGAACTCGGTGGTGTCGTAGACGATCTCGTACTGGACCCCGTCCGGCATGGCGAGCTGCAACTCCTCCATTGTGGCGTGAACATTGTCGGCAATCTCGATGGCGTTCGAGCCCGGCGCCTGCAGCACGGCGATGGCGACGGCCGGCTGGCCGTCGAGGAGCGAGCGCAGCGTATAGTCGTCGGCGCCCATCTCGATGCGCGCCACGTCCCTCAACCGTGTAATCTCGCCGCCCGCGCCCGACTTGACGATGATCTCGCCGAATTCCTCCGGCGTGCTCAGCCGGCCCTGGGCATTGACATTGAACTGCATGTCGACGCCTTCGGGCGCCGGCGACGCGCCGATAATGCCGGCGGCGGCCTGGGTGTTCTGCTCGCGGATGGCATTGGTGATGTCGCTGGCGGCAAGCCCGTGTTCCGCCGCCTTCTGCGGATCGATCCAGACCCGCATGGAATAGTCGCCCGCGCCGAAAACCTGCACCTGGCCGACGCCTTCAATGCGCGCGAGACGGTCCTTGACGTTAAGCGTCGCATAATTGCGCAGATAGGTGATGTCGTAGCGATCCGTGGTCGAGATCAGGTTGACCACCATGATGAAGTCCGGCGAACTCTTGACGGTGGTGACACCGATCGCGCGCACTTCCTCCGGCAGCCGGGGCGTCGCCTGTGACACCCGGTTCTGGACCAACTGCTGGGCCTTGTCCGGGTCGGTGCCGAGCTTGAAGGTGACGGTGAGCGTGAGCACGCCGTCCGAGGTCGCCTGGCTGTTCATGTAGAGCATGTCCTCGACGCCGTTGATCTGCTCTTCGAGCGGCGTCGCCACGGTCTCGGCGATGACCACAGGATTGGCGCCGGGATAGACAGCGCGCACCACGATCGATGGCGGCACGACATTCGGATATTCTGCGATCGGCAGCATGCGCATGCCGATCAGGCCGGCAAGCACGATCAGGATCGACAGCACGCCTGCAAACACCGGTCGGTCGATGAAAAATCTGGAAATGTTCATTTGAAGGTCCGGTTCAAGGGAAATTTCGGACAAAACAACCCGCTGCCGAAGAGGCGGGCTCTGCGGCGGTCCTGTGTTTTTCGGATAGTGCGGCGGGGCGTTGCCGCACCGCCTGTCATGTCATTGCGCGGCGGCCAGCGGGCTTTCGCTCTGCGGGGCGACCAGCGCACCGGAGCGGATGTGCTGCAGACCGTTCACGACCACCCGGTCGCCATCGGCAAGGCCGCTTTCGATGATCCGCTCGCCGCCATTGCTGCGCCCCAGTTCCACCGGACGATAGGCGACCGTGTTGTCGGCGCCGACAACGAAGACGAATTTCTTGTCCTGGTCGGTTCCGATCGCGCGCTCGCTCACCAGGATCTTGTCTTCCGGCCGGGGCTCTCCCATGCGGATGCGCACGAACTGCCCGGGGATCAGCCGCCCGTCGGGGTTGTCGATCACCGCGCGCACGGCGATCGTTCCGCTCGCGGCATCCACTTCGTTGCCGATGAGCTGGACCTTGCCCTTGATCGGCGTGCCCTTGTCCAGCAGCGTGCCGATCTCGACGGGGATCTGGTCGATCGCCGGAAGCGCACCGTCCGTCGGCAATTCGGAAAGGATCCGCGCGACGACCTCCTCGCTGGCGTTGAAGCTCACATAGATGGGATCGGCCGAGACCAGCGTCGTCAATGCCGGCGAGGCGGTTCCGGCGGAGACGAGATTGCCCGCCGTGATCTCGACCCTGCCGACCCGGCCGGAAACCGGGGCCTTGACCCTGGTATAATCGAGTTCGAGCTGGGCTGATTGCAACGCGGCCTGAGCCGTCTTCAGCGCGGCGTCGGCCTCGGCGACGGCATTGCTGCGCTGGTCCATCTCGCTTTCGGAGATCGTGCGGTTGTCGGCCAGCCTGCGGCCGCGATCGAGCTGCAGCTTGGCGAGATCGACCTTGGCCTGTGCCGAGGCGACCTGTCCCGCGGCCTGGGCGACGGCCGCCTCATAGGGGGCGGGATCGAGGGTGAACAGGAGATCGCCGGCCTTGACCAGCGCCCCCTCGCGGAATTCCACCGACTGGATCGCGCCGCCGACGCGCGGATGGACCTCGACCCGGTCGACGGCCTCCAGCCGTCCGGAAAATTCCTGCCATATCGTCACCGCGCGGCTTTGCACCTCGGTGACCGTGACCGGCGTCGCCGGCGGCGGCGCGGCCGGTGCGCTTGCCTCCTCCGTCGCGTTCGCAACAAGGCCGACCGGCAGTTCGAAATAGAATACGGCCGCTGAAATGGACGCAGCCAGGCCCAGGCCGGTGCCCGCCAGGGCCCAGCGTTTCAAAGTCGTCTTCATGTTGTTACTCCTTGCGGCTGGGAGGGCCGCTCAGTTCATTTTCCTGTTGAATCAGTGAATGGAGATATCGCGAACGAATGCAGCGAACTGACCGCCAACCTTTTCCTGCCAGTTCGGCGGCTCCCCGGTTTTCCCGCCATAGACGGACGGCCAGCCCGATCCGGCGGAAAGAATGTGCTTTTGAACTTTAACGCCTGCGGCTTCCAGCCGCCCGGCATATGACATCGTTTCATCGAGCAGCGGATCGTCCTCGGACGACAGGACGAGAGCGGGCGCCATGCCGGCCAGCCGCGAGCAAAGCGAAGGCGCCGCATAGGGATGGCACATGCCGCCGCTCATATAGTGGCTCCAGCCTTCGGCCCAGCGTTCCCGCATGCCGATACAGGCGGCATTGCGCGAAGACGATGAGCCCATGAAGGGATCGAGAAGCGGGGAGGCGAGCACCTGGCCGTCGAGCTCGTTTGCGAAATGGTCCCGCGCCTTCAACGCAACGGCGGTGGCGAGATTGCCGCCGGCTTCCTCGCCGCCGATGATGAGCAGCGATTTTCGGTCGCCGAAACCGGCCCGTTTCTTCGCCATGTAGGAGAAAATGGAGAAACCGACCTCCAGCGGCTTCGGAAAAACCGAGCCCTGGACATTGTAATCCGGAACCACCACGATCGCCCCCTGTCCAGCCAGGCACTCCGCCATCGGACAGGGCGTGAGACCGGTATGATGAAACGCGCCGCCCTGGAAATAGATCAGCACGGGCGGCCCCTTGGCGTATTCGGCGCCCTGATAGACACGGACCTCGACACGGCCGACGGCAACGTTATCCAGAGACATGTCCTTGATCTCGACAGTCATTGATCTTTTCCATTCCAGACAGAGACAGTTGGGGTGCGCCCTGATGACGCCTTCCTCGGTCTGGCATTGTAAACGACAAATCACGCTTCGCCATGGCGATCGCCCGACAGATTTCCGGATATCGGTTTCTCACGTCCCCGCACGTCATCCAGCACACCTTGTCGACGGTCGTCCGCGCTGCACTTCTCGAAAAACAATTTAATTTATTCAAAAATCCGAACAAGCGCCATATCATGAGAACACTGTTCGAAATTTCGAATAATAACGCACCGCACAAAGCGAGATCACATGGACCAGCTTTCCGCCATGCGCGCCTTCGTCAGGGTTGTGGAGACGGGCAATTTCACGCGCGCATCGGAGGCGCTCAACCTGCCGAAGGCGACGTTGACCAACCTCATCCAGGGGTTGGAGGCGCACCTGCACACCAAGCTTCTGAACCGCACCACACGCCGCGTCGTGGTGACGACCGACGGCGCTCTCTATTACGAGCGCGCAAACCGGATCATCGCCGAAATCGACGAACTCGACACCAGCCTTGCTGCGTCCTACACCCTGCCGAGCGGACGCCTGCGGGTTGAAATGGCGGGCGCCTTCGCCGACTGGATCGTCATTCCGGCGCTTGGCGATTTCCATCGCAGATTTCCGGAAATCCATATCGACATGGGCGTTGGCGACCGGACCGTCGACTACCTTGCCGAAAACGTGGATTGCGCGCTGCGCGGCGGCGTGCCGACCGACCAGTCTTTGATCGCGCGGCGCGTCGCGGAAGTCTCATTGATCATCTGCGCGGCTCCCGGCTATATCGAAAAGCACGGCACGCCGAAGCATCCCTCCGAGCTGGAAACGGACCATCAATGCGTCAGCTACTTCACCGCGCTGAACAATCGTGCCGTGGCCTTCGATTTCCGCAAGGATGACGAAGCCCTGGAGATCAATGCCCGCCATATCTTGGCTGTCAATGACGCCCGCAGCTTCCTGTCGGCCGCCCTGGCCGGGCTTGGCGTTGCGCCATTGCCGCTATTCATGGCTGCCGAGCCGCTTGCCAGGGGAGAACTGCTCCGGGTTCTCCCGGACTGGCAGATAGACCCCATTCCGCTCTACATCGTCTATCCGCCGAACCGACACCTGAGCAACAAGGTGCGGGTATTCGTGGACTGGCTGGTGCAACTGCTCACCGAAAGAAAGCTGGACGCGCTCCCCTGAATTCCGCTTGCGAGGTAGCCGGGCGACATCGCTATGTGGATGGGCGCAGGGGGCCCGGTGCACGCCGCATCATCGTTAGCGGAACGGGCCCTTTTCAGAACCCGCGTCGTTTTCGGCATCCAGCAGAAAGCAGCAATCCGGCTCCGATTGCGTGGCAAAGGTCTTCAGGACCGAAAGCCCGGCAAGGTCGATTTCGACGCAGCGATCGTCGGCGAGCGAAACGAAGGCCGTATCGTCGGTGATATGGGCCGCGAGCGGAATGCTGCCGAGGGGCAGGCAGCCAAGCTCGCCCATGACTTCCGCGTCGACCACCGAAATGCTTTTGTCGCCGCAGTTCAAAAGCAGAAGCCGATTTCCGGCAAGGCCGTAGACGCGCAGCGGATCGCTGCGCGTCTTCATCTCCCGCGTAATGCGCATCGAGGCGGTTTCGATGGCGACGAGCGTGTCGGAGAGGCGGTTCGTGACATAGAGCGTGTCGCCTCCGGCATCGAGCCATATGCCTTCGGGCTTTTCGCCCGGCGTCACCGCCACGGGCGCGACGGAAGCGTCGCGCGGCGCGACCTTCGTCACGGTATGGCTCAGGAGGTTGCAGCAATAGGCTGTTTCGCCATCGGCGCCGACCCGGAAAAGGTGGCCTTTCAGCCCGCCGCTCGGCACGGCCCGCGACGGCGCGTCCTGCGACAGAGGGTCGTCGAAGGTCATCAGGATATCGTCGCCCTCACTGAGCGCCAGCAGCCGGCCCTGGCCATCGAGCGCAATGCCGTGAATCCGGCGCCAGGGCCGGCAGTCCAGCGTCCGGACGATCCTGCGCGCGGCAAGATCGACCACGGTGACGGAACTTCCGCCATCGCCATGGTCGGCGGATGTGCGCAACCCGTAGTGACCGACGAAGGCGAATGCCCGATCGGCGGATACCACGAGTTCGTGCGAGTAGCGGGGCAGGTCGATACTGTCGAGGCGCTCGGTCGTCCGCCGGTCGTAGAAGCTCAGGCAGTGACTGCTCTTTTCGACGATAACCAGCGCGCCGGCATCTGCTTCGCTCATCGGCCCGGCAGCCCCCTGGTCAGGACGTCGATGGTGTAGAGCGATGTCGAGGCGGTGATGAACAGCCTGTTTTTCCCAGGCCCGCCGAAGGTGCAGTTCGCGACGATCTCCGGCACCAGGATCTTCCCCAGCCGCTCGCCCCCGGGTGTGAAGACCTGGATGCCGTCATGAGCGGATGTGAAGATATTGCCGTGGACATCGAGCCGGAAGCCATCCGGAGCGCCGGGCGAAACCTCGGCGAAGATCCTGCCGTTCTTCAGCCGTCTCCCATCTTCCACCTCGAAGCAGCGGATATGCGGCGGCCCGTCGGGCGCATCGGAACGTCCCGTATCGGAAATGTAGAGCAGGCTCTCGTCCACCGAGAAGGCAAGACCGTTCGGCCTGTCGAAATCGTCGGCGACCACGGTGAGTTCGCCGGTGTCCGGGTCGAGACGATAAACATAGCAGGCGCCGATTTCACTATCCGCCTTGACGCCCTCATAGTCGGAGAGGATGCCGTAGGGCGGATCCGTGAACCAGATGGTGCCGTCGGACTTGACCACGACGTCGTTCGGCGAGTTCAGCCGCTTGCCCTGGTAGCGGTCGACCAGCGTCACCACCGTGCCGTCGGCCTCCGTGCGGCTGACCGCGCGGCCGGAGTGCTCGCAGGAGACGAGCCGCCCCTCGCGGTCGCGCGTATGGCCATTGGTGTGCCTGGACGGCTCGCGGAATACTGTGCCGCCCTCTTCGGGATGCCAACGCAGCATCCGGTTGTTGGGTATGTCGCTCCACGTGACGCCGCCGTCTTCCCACCAGACCGGACCTTCGCTCCATGTCGCTCCGGACCACAGTTTCTCAAGCCTGGCATCCGGCGCGACCAGATCGGCCATGCGGGGATGCTCGATAATCACGTCGCTCATTGCGGTCTCCTCTCCGTCGCTGCCGATGCAGCCATGCGGGCGGCCAGCAACACCGCCTCCTCGCCGGCGAGCGGATTGGCGATTCCCCGGCCTGCAATATCGTAGGCAGTCCCGTGGGCCGGCGTACAGACCGGAAATGAAAGTCCGCCAAGCATGGTGACGCCCCGATCGAAATCCATCAGCTTCATCGCGATCTGTCCCTGATCGTGATACATGGTCAGCACCGCGTGATGGCCTTCCTTCAGCGCCTTGACGAAGACGGTATCGGCGGGAAACGGGCCGTCGACATCGTGGCCGCGCGCCCGCGCCGCCTCGACGGCCGGGGCGATGATCTCGATTTCCTCCATGCCGAAGCTGCCGCCATCGCCGGCATGCGGATTCAGGCCGGCAACCAGCATCCGGGGCTTTTCAACACCGGCCAGTCTGAGGCAGCTTTCCGTTCTGGCTATTTCGTGCAGGATTACCTCTTCGCTCAGCACCGCGGCGACGTCCTTCAGTGGAATGTGCGAGGTGACGCGGGCATTCCATATCCGCTCGAGCACGTTGAACTCACGAACGCCGCCATCATCAAGATGAAGCCGTTCGGCGATGAAGCGGCTTTCGTCGTCATAGCCCGGATGGGCAAAGCGCATCGCCTTCTTGTTGAACGGCGTGTAGCAGACCCCATCCACCCTGCCAGCCTCGGCAAGACTCAGCGCCAGCGCGAAGTTTTCGACCGCGAACCGCCCGCCGGCAAGGCTAGCCTCGCCTGGCGTGATGTCCGCCGGATCGAGATTGCCGAGATCGATCAGCGTTGGCCCGGTCACCGCATTCCCGATCTCCTCGACCGCGATTTCGGGGATGGCGGCGGCAAGCCCCGCGACGGCCGCGCCCGCCTCAAGCACCCGCCGGTCGCCGATGACGATCAGCCGCGCGGCATCCCGCACGCGTTCTGAAGCCGCGAGCCGGGCGGTGAGTTCGGGGCTGATTCCTGCCGGATCGCCCATCGCGAGCGCGATCAGCGGGCGTTTTCCACCCTGCAGCTCAGCATCCATGTCGCTGTCTCCCCCTTCACCGCAACCGTTCGCCGTCCGGCGAGAACATCCGCATGCAGCCCTTCTGGCATGTCAGCCATATCCGCTCTCCGGAAGCGTGATCCTCTCCCTCGCGCTGCTCGACGGTGAGGTCCTGTCCGTCCGGCAGACGGCAGTAAAGATAACGCGTGCCGCCGAGATATTCGGCGAAATCCACCGTGGCTTCAAATGAAGAACCGCTGTTTTCACCGATCGCCAGGTGTTCCGGGCGGATACCGAATCTGACCGGCGTGTTTGGGGTCATCGCTTCGGCGGGCGGATCGACGACAATCGTCTGGCCGCCGACGGAAAGGCTTCCCGCCGGACCGGCGGTCGCGTCGATGATATTCATCCTCGGCGAGCCGATGAAGCCGGCGACGAACAGGTTGTTCGGATCCTCGTAGACTTCGCGCGGCGTGCCGACCTGCTCGATCCTGCCGTCGCGTAGCACGACGATCCGGTCGGCAAGCGTCATGGCCTCGGTCTGGTCATGGGTGACATAGATCATGGTGTTGCCGAGTTCGCGATGCAGCCTTGCGATCTCGATGCGCATGCTGACCCGGAGCTCGGCATCGAGATTGGACAACGGCTCGTCGAACAGGAAGGCGAGCGGTTTGCGCACGATCGCCCGTCCGATCGCGACCCGCTGCCGCTGTCCACCCGAAAGCTGGCCCGGCCGCCGGTCGAGCAGCGGGCCGATCTTCAGGATTTCGGCGGCCGCTTCGACCTGACGTTCGATTTCGGCCTGCGGCGTCCTGGCGATTTCGAGGCCGAAGGCGAGGTTCTGGCGTACGCTCATATGCGGATAGAGCGCATAGGACTGGAACACCATGGCGATGCCGCGCTTCGAGGGATCGAGGTCGGTGACGTCGCGTCCGGCGATGAGAATGTCACCGTCGGTGACATCCTCCAGCCCCGCGATCATCCGCAGCAGCGTAGACTTGCCGCAGCCCGACGGGCCGACGAAGACCACGAACTCGCCGCCCTTGATGGCGAGATCGAGGCCG
This sequence comes from Martelella sp. AMO21009, assembly GCF_053484295.1. NCBI lineage: Bacteria > Pseudomonadati > Pseudomonadota > Alphaproteobacteria > Hyphomicrobiales > Aurantimonadaceae > Martelella > Martelella sp. AMO21009. Next base: position 32,027 of record NZ_JBAKFR010000030.1, on the reverse strand, counting down.
TGAATGACATCGACCGCGCCGAAGCTCTTGCGCACGCCGCGAAGCGTGATATCGGCCTTTTCCTCAGATAATGTGCTCATCTCACGTTCTGACCCAGACGAGCATCTCGCCGGGCTCCCGGTTATCCCAGAGGTGATAGGGGACGAAGCGTGCGGTTACCGGACGCCGTCCGGGCGCCTGCCGGTCGTAAAGCCGGTTGCCGCGTCCCTGCCAGTCTTCGCGGTGAGCCGGAACGTCGATGGCGACACCGCCCTTCAGAGCGCTCAGCACGCTTGTGCTCGCCGTCGCAATCGTATCGTCGACGACCAGTTCGTGAAGGCCGGCGGCATTGTCGGTTTCCTCGACGCAGTAGATCAGCGGGCCCCGCGCCAGCGCGGCGCGACCGAGGTCCGCCCGCACGGCCGGGTTGGCATGCAGCGCATAGGGCTGCATCGGCAGGTCGAGCGTCACCGCATCGCCCGGCTGCCATTCGCGCTCGATGCGCATGTAGCCGCGTTCTATCTCGCATTCGACGGTCTCGCCGTTGATCGCCAGCGATGCGCCGTCGCACCAGCCGGGCACCCTCAGCGCCAGGCGGAAGGTGAGCGGCTTTTCGAGGCCGAGCGTGATATCGATGTGCCCATCCCACGGATAGGAGGTCTTCTGTTCCACTGTGACGAGACCGCCCGACACCGTCAGTCGGGCGGTGCTTTCATTGTAGAGATGGACGGCGATCTCGTCGGCGGCGACGCCATACATGTAGGTGCCGATCGAGGCGACCGTACGGGCGATATTCGGCGGGCAGCACGGGCAGCGGTGCCAGGTCCAGCGATGATGGCCGCCCCGGCTTTCCAGCGGATTGTCGTAGAAGAAGGTCGAGCCGTCGAGGGAAAGGCCGGAGAGCGCGCCGTTGTAGAGCGCCTGCTCCAGAACGTCGGCGAAGCGGCCGTCCGGGCCGCGGCCGAGCATGCGGCTCGCCCACATGGCGAGGCCGACGGCAGCGCAGGTCTCGGCATAGGCGCTCTCGTTCGGCAGGTCGTAATAGTCGGTGAAGCCCTCATTGCTTGCCGCCGGGCCGATGCCGCCGGTCACATACATCTGCTTTTCCGTCAGATCCTCCCAGAGAATCTTCAGCGCATCCGTGAGACTGTCGTCGCCGAATTCGGTGGCGACATCGGCCATGCCGGAATAGAGATACATCGCCCGCACCGCATGTCCCGTCACCTTGGTCTGCTCGCGCACCGGCAGGTGCGACTGGTTGTATTCATAGGTGTCGTGGCGAAAACGCTTCGGATCCTCGTTGCGGGCGGCCGCCTCGATATCGAAGTAATGCGGCTTCTGGCCGCGGGCATCGATGAAGAAGCGCGCGAGGTCGAGATAGCGCTGTTCGCCGGTGACGCGGCCGAGACGGACCAGCGCCAGCTCGATTTCCTCGTGGCCGCAATAGCCGGGCTTCTGGTCCGGGCCGGGGCCGAAGACGGAGCCGATGTGGTCGGCATAGCGGCACATCGCGTCAAGCAGCGCACGCTTGCCGGTCGCCTGGAAGTAGGCGACGGCGGCCTCCATCAGGTGCCCGGCGCAATAGAGCTCATGGCAATCGCGCAGATTGGTCCAGCCCTCGCCCGGGCGCATGCGGATGAACCAGGAATTGAGATAGCCATCCGGCTGCTGCAGCTTGCAGAACATCGCGATGATCTCGTCGGTCTTCGCCTCGAGATCGGGGTTGGGCGTGCGGTAGAGCGCGTAGGCCGCTGTCTCGATGACCTTGGCGACGTCGGAATCCCAGAACATCTGGACATTGACGGTGTCCGGCGTGCCATCGCCCCGGGTGTGGAAGGGCAGCCGCAGCGGGGGAACCGGAATATCGGGATTGATCTGCTCGAGCATGCCGGCAGCAACGCAGCGATCATAGAGGATCATCGCCGTCCTGTGCGCGACGGCATCGATGCGATCCCCCCAGAAGCCCTGGACATCGACATCGGGAAGCGCGGGAGGGCGGAAGCCGCTGATGGCGGGAAGGTCGAAGGAAGTCATGGGTCAGTCCTTTTTGATCTGGATATTCACTTGACGGCGCCCGCGGTCAGGCCGCGGATGTAGTAGCGCTGCAAAAGCAGGAAGACGACGAGGCATGGCACCATCATCAGCGTCACGCCCGCCTGGACCGCGCCCCAGTCGATCGTGCCGTACTGCCCCTCGCGAACCGCGACCATCAGCACCGGCAGGGTGTATTTCTGCTGGTCGGTCAGAAGGATGAGGGCGGCCAGAAACTCGTTCCACGAGGCGAGGAAGGCGAAGATCGCGACCGTCGCCACGCCGGGCAGCACCAGCGGCAGCATGATCCGGTAGAGCACCTTGATGACCGAGGCGCCGTCGACGCGGGCCGCATCCTCGATTTCCTTCGGCACGGCGTCGAAGGCGTTGCGCATCATGAAGATCGAAAACGGCATCTGCAGCGTGACGTAGACGCAGACGATACCGGTCAGCGTGTTCTGCAGGCCGAGTTTCGACAGGATGACGAATAGCGGCGTCAGAACCGACTGGAACGGGATCATGATCGTGGCGATGATCAGCACGAACAGCGCGTTCTTGAACGGGAAGTGGAAGCGGGAGAAGCCGTAGCCGGCCAGAAGGCTCACCACCACCGACAGCACCACAGTCGCCAGCGACACGGTGAGGCTGTTGCCGGTATAGGTCCAGATGCCGCTGCCGAAATCGGAGAGGTTCTGGTAGCTCTGGGTGCTGAAGCCGGTCGTCGGCCATGGCGGCAAGGGCGGCTTTCGCGATTCCGCCGATGTCTTGAAGCTCACCATCAGGCTCCAGGCGAGCGGCGCCAGGAACAGGAAGGCGAGAAACAGGCCAATCATGTTGCGTCCGGTCATCTGGAACCGCTGGCGACGTAGTTTCATCTTGCGGCGGCTCATCACATCCCCTCCGGATTGCGCAGAAGCCTGAGCTGGATCACGCTGATGGTGACCAGGATCAGCAGAAGCACCATCGACAGCGCCGAACCGTAGCCCAGATGGAACGACATGAAGGACTGGCTGAAGATCCAGAACACGGTGGTGATCGTCTGGTTCTGCGGTCCGCCGTCCGAGATGATGTAGAACTGGTCGAAGGCGAGCATCGAACCCGAGACCGACAGGATCAGGGCGAGCGCGATCGTCCGCCGCATCAGCGGAAGCGTGATGCGGCGGAAGCGCTGCCAGGAGGACGCGCCGTCCACGCGGGCGGCCTCCTGCACCTCGGTCGAAATCCCCTGCAGGCCGGTGAGCAAGATGATCATGTTGAAGCCCACGGTCTTCCACACCACCATGACGATGATCGAGATGAAGGTGGTGTCGAAACTCGCCAGCAGGTTGACCGGCTTTTCGGTGAGGCCCAGCCGCCATGCGAGTTGCGAGAACAGGCCGGAGTCGACATTCATCAGCCACACCCAGAGCAGGCTGGCCGAACCGAAGCCGACGACGTAAGGCAGGAAATAGGCCGTGCGGTAGAACCTGGTCATCGCATCCGGCTTTTCAACGAAGATCGCCAGCGGGAAGGCAACCGCGAAAAGCACGACCGTGACGATGAGCGTGTAGAACACGGTGAAGCGGAGAGAGCTCCAGAACTGGCTGTCATGCAGCATCTGGGCATAATTGCCGAGCCCGATGAAGCGCGGCGCGCCCATGAGCGGCCAGTTGTGAAGCGACATCCAGAAGGTCATGCAGAGAGGGATGACGAAGAAAACCGTGACCAGCGCAACCGCCGGCGCGACGAACAGAAGTCCGACAAGCTGCTTGCGCCGCACTCGTCCCCGGCGCGGCCTGCGCGGCGTCGCTGTTGTGAATTGCGTTTCTGGCATGGCGCCTGTTCCATGGGTCGTGGGAAAAGGGCCCGGAGCGCCGTCAATGGCGCCCGGGAAGTAGACGGACGCCCCGTCAGGCGCCCGGCGAAAGCGCGATCAGTTGGACGCGTCGAGGATCGACTGCATCGTGTCCTGCGCCCGCTTCAGGGAACCGTCGACATCGTCGCCGAAGAAGGCTTCGCCAAGCATCTGCTTCCACGGTCCCGTCTTGGAATTGATGATGTCGTTGTAGACCGGCGAAGACGGCGTGCGCGCGGTTTCCATCGCTTCGACCGCCGTCAGGTAACGATCATCAAGGCCGGAAAGCGCCTCCTGGGCCACATCGGCGCGCGTCGGCAGGCTGCCCAGGCGGGCAAGCAGCGTCTGTCCCTCGGCCGAATAGGCGAAGTCCAGGAACTCCTTTGCCGCGCCGAGCGTGTCGCGACCCGCCGTGACGACGAAATTGTCGCCGCCGCCGAAAGAGGACACGCCGCCATCCTTGCCCGGCAGGGGAGCCACGCCGAATTCGACATCCGGGTAGTTCTTGACGAGGTTGCCGATGGCAAACGCGCCGATGGGCGAAATGCCGACATTGTCCGCCGCGAAGCCGCCGAAGAAATTGGTGCCCGTATCCGTCTTCGCGCTTTCCGGCACATAGCCCTTGGCGACCAGGTCGCGATAGAAGTTGATCGCATCATGCATCTGCGGCGTGCCGATGGTGGCGCGCTTGCCGTCATCGACCAGAATGTCGCCGCCCGATGCCCAGATCAGTGGCATGAAGGTGAAGGCATTGCAGCCGCCGCATGCGCCGGCGAAATAGAAGCCGTAGGTATCGTCGCCGAGCGCATTGACCTTGCCGGCATAATCCTCGATTTCGGCCCAGTTGGTCGGCGCCTTTTCGGGATCGAGCCCGGCCTCGCGGAACAACCGCTTGTTCCACAACAGCACCGAGACATCGGCCGACATCGGCACGCCGTAGATCTTGCCGTCATAGGTGCCGGCCTCGACATGGGCCTTCGACAACTGATCGAAATAGGGAAGGCTCTCGGCCAGTTCGGTCAGGTCCGCGAGCTGTCCGGCCTTGGCGAAAGCCGGCGTATAGACGAGGTCCAGCGACACGAAGTCCGGAGCCGAGCCGCCCGCGGCCGCCACGGCATATTTCTGCACCATTTCCGTGCTTGGCACGATCTGCAGCTCGATCTGGTCCTCATGCGAGGCGTTGAAGGCCTCGATCAGGTCCGGCATGAAGGCTTCGCTGCTGTTGCGCGCCCACATGCTGTAGGTTTCGGCGGAAGCGCCGAAGGGCGTCATGGCGAGGGCGAGCGCCGTCAGCGCCGCGATTTTAACGGGTTTCATTTCTATCCTCCTCCGATATGGGGCCGTGTTCCGTGCCGGCCCCTTCGCACGCTTTCGAAAGGCTCAGGAGCTGCGCACGACCAGTTTGCATGGCAGCTGCAAAAGCCCCTTCTCAATCTCCTCGCCATTGACCAGACGCACGAGCGTGAGCCCGGCCTGGCGTCCAAGCTCCTTCAAGTTCATATCGATCGTGGTAAGCGGGGGGCGGGTCTCCTCGGCGACAATCTCCCAATTGTCGAACCCCACCACGGCCACGTCGTGCGGTATGGCCACGCCGCGCTCGCGAAGGGCGTCCATCACCCCGCGCGCGATCTGGTCATTGCCGCAGAAAATGCCGTCCGGCCGTTCATCGAAGCTCCAGAGCCGCGCGACGGCCTCATGCCCCCAATGCTCCGACCATGTGCCGTAAAGGACGTCGGCCGCGGGCTCTTTCAGGCCAGCGGCCTCCAGTGTCTGTCGATAGGAAAGCGCGCGTTCGCGCACGACCAGAAAATGTTGGGGGCCGGTGATATGGGCGATACGCCGGCAGCCGCGCTCTATCAGATGACGCACCGCCTCGCCCGCGCCCTGCCGTTCATCCGGCACAAGGGTGATTGCCTCAGCGGGACCCTCGGTCAACACGTAGATGACGGGGACCGGCACCGCCGAGAGATCAACGGGAAGCGGCCGATCGACGCGCTTGCCGGTGGCGATGATCCCGTCGACCTGCTTGTCGAGCATCGCATCGAGATGGATGCGGGCAAGAGTGGGATCACCCCCGACCGAGCAGAGAAACACCGAAACGCCCTGGTCGATCAGCCCTTCCGATACCCCTGCCATGACCGGCAGGGTGAAGCGGCCATAGGTGTCGTCCGTCAGAAGCCCGACGGTGAAGCTGCGCTTGCTGGTGAGGCTGCGCGCCAGCGCGTTGGGACGGAACCCCAGTTCTTCCGCAACGCGCCTGATCCGGGCCCGGGTCTCCGCCGCCATGCGGCCGGTGTCGTTGAGCGCCTTGGAAGCCGTGGCGGTGCTGACGCCGGCCTTCGAGGCCACGTCGTAAATCGTAACACGCCCGCCAACATTCGCATCCGTCACGCCATCCCCTCCCTGGGAAACCGGTTTCTCATGTTTGTATATCAAAGAAACATGCGTGGGAAAAGGGTTTCCCACGCATATTGCTAGATTTTCGGAATCTGGTCACGGGAGTGGTTGCAAGCGGTCGGCGCGAAAGCAGGTGGCGCACAGCACGAAAAAGCCCGGCTCTCGGGCCGGGCTTCATGATCAGTCGAAAGGCGTTTGCCTTACTTGGTGGCGCCTTCGTAGAGTTCGGCGACATAGTCCCAGTTGATGAGATTGTCGACGAAGGCTTCCAGATATTTCGGGCGGGCATTGCGGTAGTCGATATAGTAGGAATGCTCCCACACGTCGACGCCGAGGATCGGCTTGGCGCCGTGAACCACCGGATTTTCGCCGTTCGGCGTCTTCATGATCTCGAGCTTGCCATCCTTGACGGCGACCCAGGCCCAGCCGGAGCCGAACTGGCCAACGCCGGCGGCGATGAAATCGGCCTTGAACTTGGCGTAGCCGCCGAGATCGGAGGAAATCGCGCTTTCGAGCGCGCCCGGCAGCTTGGTGCCGCCGCCGTCCTTCTTCATCCACTTCCAGAAATGCATGTGGTTGAAGTGCTGGGCGGCATTGTTGAAGAGCGGCTGGTTGGAGCCATAGGCCTTGACCATGACATCCTCGACGGAAAGACCACCGAGACCCGCTTCTTCCGCCAGCTTGTTGCCGGTGGTCACATAGGTGTTGTGGTGCTTGTCGTGGTGGTATTCGAGCGTCTCGGCCGACATGTAGGGGGCGAGCGCATCATATGCATAGGGCAGTTCAGGAAGTTCAAAAGCCATCTTCAATACTCCTTTTGGCAGCCTAACTTTGCGATTGGCGCTTGCTCATTACATAGGCGCGATGACCGTGATCGGCAACCTGCAATTTGTCAAAATACCGGCGGGCCCGTTGGGAAAAAAGGACCCGCCGCGCGCGTTTCATCGGTTAATGATGTTGGGGATGCGGTATCGGGTGAAGTTCTTGCCTGCCAAAACTGGTCAGGGCGACGAGTGCCGACAGTGTCGCAAACCCGGCCATTACGGCGAAGAGCGGGATCGACGTTCCATCCGCAAGGGCGCTGACAAGACCGGAGCCGACGGCGCCCAGGCCGAAGCCCAGAGCGCCGGCAAGGGCCGCCGCAACGCCAGCAATCTGGCCGTGGGCTTCCATCGCCAGCATGTTGCAGTTGGTCAGGATCGCACCCATGGCTGCCATTGCAATGAACAGAAGAATCATCACCAACCAAAGGTCAGCGCCGATCGTCAGTTCAATGACCAGCAACGCGATCAGCGAAAGCGCATAGGCCGTGGCCGCGATGCGCGCGACAGTGCGCGCGCCGAACGCGCCGATCAGACGCGCGCCTCCCTGGGCTCCGATCGCCATGCCGATCGCATTGGCGCCGAAGGCGATCGAGAACATCTGTGGTGAAAGGCCCTTGAGGTTGATGAAAACCGCAGATGAACCGCCGACATAGGCGAAAAAACCACCTTGGGCGAGTGCCAGCGTGCCGGCGAACGGGATGAAGTGCTTGCTGGTCAGAAGCCGCGCGTAATGGACGATTGCATGGCCTGGCCGGCTGTGCCGTCGCAATTCATACATGCGCGTTTCAGGCAAGATGAAGCGCATATAGGCGAGGCTTGCAAGACCGAAGACGGCGAAGAAAGCAAACATGATGCGCCATCCCGCAACCAGCATGATCACACTGCCGAGCATCGGGGCGACAATCGGTGCCAGTCCGGTAATCATCATGATAATTGCCAGCAGCTTGGCCGCAAGTTCGCCGGTGTAAAGGTCACGGACCATCGCCATCGAGGTGACCATGCCCACCGATCCTCCAAGGCCCTGAATAAACCGCCAGATGAGCATCGTTTCGACTGACTGGCTGAGCATTGTGCCGAGCGAACCCAGAATGAAGAGGCCGAGGGCGAAATAGACCACGGGCTTACGCCCGACGCGATCGGAGATTGGGCCATAGAAAAGCTGGCCGATGGTGAAGCCGGCGAAGAAAGTCATCGTCGAATAGGAGACCGCGCCGTCGCTGGCATGAAGGTTGCGCGCGATGTCGGGCAGGGCGGGCAGATACATGTCGGTCGCAAGCGGAGCGAGCGCTGTGATCGCGCCGAGTCCGACCGACATGGTCAGAGTATTCACGTGTTTCATTGATATGACTTTTGAAGAACTGCGGGACCAGTCATCCGCAAAAAGGCAAGGCCGATGAGGCCATGGCGGGCTGGCGGGTTCAAAAAGCATTAGAACCGAGATGGTGATGAAAGTCAATAATCATCACTTCGGTTTGCGTGATCCCCTGTGACACTGTGAAAACGGGTCCCGAAGAGCACCTTCTCGTCTCTCCGGGTTCGCCCGGATTCAGCTCTCCGGCAGCTTGTAGGCGAGGATATAGTCGCCCGTCTCGGTGCCGACCGAGCCGTGGCCGCCGGCGACGATCAGCACGTATTGAGTGCCGTCCGATGTCTCGTAGGTCATCGGAGTCGCCTGACCGCCGGCCGGCAGCCGGGATTCCCAGAGCTGCTCGCCGGTGGTGACGTCATAACCGCGGATATAGTTGTCCATGGTCGCGCCGAGGAAGGCGACGCCGCCTCTGGTCATGATCGGGCCGCCAATGCCGGGAACGCCCATCTTGATCTTGAGCGGCAGCGGCGTCATGTCCTGGATCGTGCCGTTCTTGTGCTTCCACACGATCTCGCCGGTCGTGAGATCCGCGCCCGCGACATAACCCCATGGCGGGGCCTGGCAGGGCACGCCGAGCGGGCCGAGGAGCGTGGTGAAGGCAACGGCATAGTCGGCGCCGTTATTGGAGTTGATGCCCTGGGTCGGTACGCCGGGCTTTGATTTCGGCACCAGCGTCGAGGTGTAGGCCATGTAGACCGGCATGGCGAACATCACCTGACGTTCCGGATCGACGGCGACCGAGCCCCAGTTGAGCGTGCCGAAATTGCCGGGATAGACGATCGTGCCATCAACGGAAGGCGGCGTGTAGCGGCCCTCGTAATTATACTGCTTCAGCTTGATGCGGCAGACGAGCTGGTCGAGCAGGCTCGCGCCCCACATGTCCTTGCCCTCAAGCTTCGGCGGGTTGAAGGAAAGCGTCGAAACAGGTTGGGTCGGCGACAGGTTTTCGCCTTCGAGCCCGCCTTCCTGGGGCGCCGGCACCTCTTTCACGGGGAGGATCGGCTCGCCCGTTTCGCGGTTCAGCACGAAGACTTCGCCCTGCTTGGTCGCCTGTACCAGCGCCGGCACGGTCTCGCCGTTAATCGTCAGGTCGAGAAGGGCCGGCTGTGCCGGGACGTCCATGTCCCAGAGGTCATGGTGAACGCCCTGGAAATTCCAGACTGGCTCGCCGGTCTCGGCATCGAGAGCCACAACGGAAGACGAGTATTTCTCGACCGCAGGCGAGCGGTTGAGACCGATCTGGTCCGGCGTGCGGTTGCCGATCGGGGCGTAGATCAGGCCGAGATCGCTGTCGCCGGACATCACCGACCAGCTGTTTGGCGAGTTCTTGGTATAGGTTTCGTCCGGGCCAAGCGGTTCGGTTTGGTCTGGATTGCCGGTATCGAAGTTCCACAGCAGCTCGCCGGTGTCGATGTCATAGGCGCGGATCACGCCGGACGGGCTGTCGGTCGAGTAATTGTCGTTGACCGAGCCGCCGACCACAATCTTGCCGTTTATCGCCAGCGGCGGCGATGTCGAGTAGTAGTAGCCCTGTGTCTTGTAGGGCATGTTTCTCTGAAGCTGCAGCGTGCCGTTGTCGGCGAAATCCTCGCAGATCGTGCCGTCTTCCGCGTTCAGCGCAATCAGGCGGGCATCGGAGGTCGGCAGGTAGACGCGGGTCTTGCAGCGTTCGCCTTCGGCAATGTCCGGGTCGTCGTAATAGGTCACGCCGCGGCAGGTCTGGTGCTGGCGGTTGCCATCGACCGGAACCTTCGGGTCAAACTTCCATTTCTCCTCGCCGGTCTTCGCGTCAAACGCCATCGCCCAGCTATGCGGGGTGCAGACATAGAGCGTGTCTTCGACCATCAGCGGGGTATTTTCATAGGTGGTCTCGACAACGTCGTTCGGCCCCTTCATGTCGCCGGTCTGGATCTGCCAGGCAAGCTCCAGGTCGCCGACATTTTCGGGGGTGATCTGGTCGAGCGGCGACCAGCGCTGGCCCCTTTCGGTGCGGCCGTAGCCATGCCATTCGCCGTCGGGAACGGCATCGGCCGTCTCGGCGCTGGCGCTGCGGGCGCCGGGCAGAGATCCCTCGATCGCATGCGGTTCGGTGAACAGCGAGATGACCGCGACCACCATCGAAACGAGAACCGCTGCCGCCAGTGGCCACGGGCCGGCGCGGGCGGGTTTGGTCTTTTCGGGAAAGCCATAATCGTCGCGCAGGATCGGTCGGCGCACCCAGGGCAGAAGCAGCCAAAGGCCGAGCAGCACCACGAGGCCGCCGCGCGCGCCAAGCTGCCACCAGTCGAAGCCGACCTCCAGCAACGCCCAGATGAGCGTCACCAGGATAGTCGCCGCATAGACCCAATAGGCAAGCGCCGAGCGGGTAAACACGAAAAAGGCGGTCGCCAGAAATGCGGCGCCCGCAATGAGATAAAACCAACTGCCGCCGAGCAGGATCAGCCAGATGCCGCCGCCGCCGAGAAACAGGCCGATGGCTGCAAAGATGAATGTCGTGAAAATAATCATTGAAAAAGCCCCGTAGACGCGCGTCGCCTGCGGATGGCTCCGGCACATCCGCGGACATGGACAGACGGCCCCAGGGTCGGGGCGTCCTTGGAAGCATAACGACGCGTGCGGCGGATTGTTCCTGACGGAGTAACGCCAGGGATCAGGGCGACAGGCGGCCCTTTCGGGCGGAGGCTTCCAGGCGTTTGATATCGTTGTCGAAATCGAGCATCTTCCGCGCGCGTTCCAGCGCCTGGGCCGAATAATCCCGCGCGCATTCGCCGTAACCGACAAAAGGAAGCAGCGACAGGGATTCGAATGCGTGCTGCAGCCGCATTCCCACCTCAACCTTGTCCGCTCCGTCCCGGGAAATGCCGGTAAAGGCCGCGTCGAAGAAATCGTCGGTCTCGATCGCCGGGATGAAGACGCGGCCGTGATACACTTCCGCTTCGGCCTTTTTGCCTGAGGCCATGATGCGCACGATATTGCCGATCACGTCGATCGCCGTGCCTGGGTCGTTGATGCCGGGAGAGAGAGCCCGCATGGCGATCTGGGAAAGCACCGTCAGGCCATAGAGCGGGTCCTGGTCGTAGCTGCGGGCATTGCCAATAGTGAAGGCGCCGCGCAGGGCCTCACGGGTTTCATCGTCGATCGCGCTGCCGTCGGGAAGCGCGATCCCGGCGATATGGCGGCCGGGCGTCACGAAGGCGCCGGGGCGCTCGAATACGTGGATATTCGCCTCGAGCCGGTCCGCGATATCATCGAGCGCCGGGACATCGATAAACCGCAGATAGCCGATCTTGTCATGCTCGATCATCGAAAGCCCGTCGGGAACGGGGCCTTCCTGCGGACGGGCATGAAGATAGGGCGCGCGGCGATAATGCTCCATCGAGGGGCGGGAGGCCGATTCCACCTGCGAGATCGTTTTCGTGACCTGACCGAGATGGCCGAGATAGTTGATCCAGCGCAGCATCGTCACCACGATCAGCACGATGACCACGATGGTGACGAGGAACAGGATCAGCCGGCCGCCGCCGCCATAGAGCGAGGTGTTAAGCGCGATCAGGCCGACAAGGCTGAAAATGAAGGCGCCGAGGAAGGTCGAAAGCGCCCACTGGGCGATCCGGTCCTGCAACAGCGTGCCGACGGCGCGCGGCGTGGCATTGCTGGCAGCCGCCGTCGAGGCCTGCACCAGCGTGTTCAGCGAGAACACCAGCACGGAAAGCATGCTCGTGGCGATGATGGTCAGCAGGCTGTTGACCGCGCTGCTTCCGATAATGTCCTGAAAGTCATCGGGGATGAGGGGATCGGCCATGATGCCGAGCAGGGCTGTCATGATGGCGGCGACACAATAGAGCGATGCGACGAACCACACCTGGCGCATCGCCTGGAGCACCATCCACCAGGTCTTTGACATCTCGAATTTCATTCAGCCCTGCCCCTTCCAGCCATGACATGAAACGTGCGGCGGAGCCTGTCGGTTCCGCCCGGGGGCAGCGGCAGGGCGGAGCTCGGCCCGGCTCTCAGCGCTCCGCCTTGCCCGCAACTTTCAGCGCGAAGGCATATTCCAGCGCCTTTTCCTCCAGCCGCTGGAACCGGCCGGATGCGCCGGCATGGCCTGCGTCCATATTGGTTCTGAGCAGGATCGGCGCCGTGCCGGTGGTCGCTTCACGCAGCTTCGCCACCCATTTCGCCGGCTCCCAGTAGGTCACGCGGGGGTCGGTGAGGCCGGCGAGCGCCAGAATGGCCGGGTAGGGTTTTGCTTCCACATTGTCGTAGGGGCTGTAGCTGGCGATATAGTCATAGGCCTCCTCGGAGGCGATCGGGTTGCCCCATTCGTTCCATTCCGGCGGGGTCAGCGGCAGCGTGTCGTCCAGCATCGTGGTCAGCACATCGACGAACGGGACGGCGGCGATGATGCCGGCGAATTTCTCCGGCGCCATGTTGGCGACGGCACCCATCAGCATGCCGCCGGCCGAACCGCCCTCGGCGACGATGTTCCCGTGGCTGGTGAAGCCCTCGGCCACAAGCGCGTCGGCGGCGGCGATGAAATCGGTGAAGGTGTTCTTCTTGTTGCCCATCTTGCCGTTTTCATACCAGGCAAAGCCCTTGTCCTTGCCGCCGCGGATATGGGCGATGGCATAGACGAAGCCGCGATCGACCAGCGACAGACAATTGGTGGAAAACGAGGCGGGAATGGAAATGCCGTAAGCGCCATAGCCATAGAGCAGGCAGGGGGCGCTGCCATCAAGCGGGGTATCCTTGCGATAGACGATGCTGACCGGCACCAGTTCGCCATCGGCGGCCTTTGCCTGGATGCGGCGGGTGACATAGTCGTCCGGGTTGTGGCCGGAAGGCACTTCCTGCGTCTTCAATAGCGTGCGTTCGCGCGTCGCCATTTTGTAGTCGTAGAGCTGGCTCGGCGTCGTCATCGAGGAATAGGAGAAGCGGATCGTGTCCGTGTCGTATTCGGCAGCGCCCTGCAGGCCGAGCGAATAGGCTTCCTCGTCGAAGGCGATGGCGTGTTCCTCTCCGGTCGCCCGGTCGCGGATCACGATGCGGGGCAGGCCCGCGAAACGCTCCAGCCAGACAAGATGGCGGGCGAATGCGGTATGCGCGAGGATCAGCCGGCCCTCCTGATGCGGCACGACCTCCTTCCAGTTTTCCTTGCCGGGCGCGGCGACCGGCGCTTCCATGATCTTGAAATCCTTGGCCCCGCCGTCATTGGTCAGGATGTAGAAGACGTCGCCGCCCTCGGTGACGTCATACTCCACCATGGTCTCGCGTTCGGCCACCAGCGCTGGCTCGGCTTCGAGGTTTGTGGTCGGGATGATCCGGACCTCGGAGGTCTGGTGATCGTGGATGTCGATGTAGATGAAATCATCCAGCAGCGAGCCGGCGATGCCGACGAAGAAACCGGGATCGCTTTCCTCGTAGACCAGGCGGTCGTCGGCCTGTTTCGTGCCGATGACGTGATGGAAGACCTTCGAGGGGCGGTGGTTCTCGTCGACTTCGGTATAGAAGAAGCTCTTTCCGTCGGGCGCCCACACGCCGCTGCCGCCGGTATTTTCGATCCTGTCCTCGATATCTTTGCCGGTTTCGAGATCGCGAACCTTCAGCGTATAGAACTCCGATCCCTTGTCGTCATAGCTCCAGATCGCGCGGCTGTGATCCGTGGTCTGGTCGAAGCCCCCGAGATCGAAATAGGCCTTGCCCCTGGCCTCCAGATCGCCATCAAGCAGGATCTCGCGGATGCTCTCGTCATTGACCTCGCCATCGCGCGGGATGCGGAAGAAATAGGGCTGTTCGGCCCCGGTGCGAAACGCCGTGCCGTAGGCATAGGGACCCTCCTTCATCGGAACGGAACTGTCGTCTTCCTTGATGCGGCCGCGCATTTCGGTAACCAGTTTTTTCTGCAGCGCCTCGGTGTCGGCCATCGCGGCCTTCATATAGGCATTCTCGGCCTCCAGATGCGCGCGAATGTCGGCTTCGAGGATTGTCGGGTCCTTGAACATCGCCTGCCAGTTGGCGGCCCTCAGCCAGGCATAGTCATCCGTGCGGGTCTTGCCGTGGCGGGTATCGCCGAGGGGCTTTTTGATCGCCTTGGGAGCATCGGGCAGCGTCTTGAAGGGTGTCACGGGCAGGCCTTTCGGGTCATTCATGTCGGCGCAAGATAGGGGCGCTTGAGGACGACATCAAGCGCGGGTCTCAGACTTGCCGCATTCGGCTGCTCTGTGCTGATATATGCAATGCATCTGCGGAAAAGCGGATACTGTCCGCAGGCGCTGAAGACGGATTTCCATGAACGGAGACAGAGACTTGATCAAGGCCTTGCTTGCGCTGCTGACGCTGACGCTCGTTGCCACGCCCGCCCTCGCCATCAGCCAGCGGATCGAAAATGAGCTTGACCGGCTCGAACCCGAGGAAAAGCTGGAGCAGCGCTGCGATGTCGAGGCGCTGAGCCGGATCGACGCGGCGCGCAAGGACATGACGCCCGACAAGGTGATCGCCTACACATTCGCGCCGACAAAGGTGCATGGCACGACGATCGATGCGCCGGGCGCGGCCGTGCGCTCGCATGGTCACTGGTACAGGCTTTCCTACCACTGCGCGACGGCAAGCGACGAGATCGCGGTCAAATCCTTCAGCTTCAAGCTCGGTGAGGAAATCCCGCGCAGCGCCTGGGAGCGGCTTTACCTTTATCCGTAGGTTCGCCGAGCCTCAGCAATCCTCAATTGCGCACATGAAAACGCCCACCGGGGGAGGAGGATCCGGCGGGCGTCATCGTGATGATCGGCGATTTGGGAGGAGGAGGAGGATCGCCGATCCTGATCGAAGGGGGCCGGGAGGAGGATAGCACCCTTCGAAAACTTGTCAGATCGCGTCCTTGCGGGCGACGCGACGGATATCAGAGCGGCTGATACCGAGGTCGGAAAGTTCGCGATTGCTCATGCGGCCAAGTTCGGCGACGGTTTCGCGATACTTGAGCCAGTTGTTGAACGAGCGTTGAATGTTCATGTTGCGGCTCCTTTCGTGTGTTCGGTGCGCTGTTGTTGATTGGATATATACAGAGCCCGCGAAGCATGAGGCAGGGGGTTAACAGCAATGCCCCTATGCAAAAAACGCAGGGCTCGAAACGGGTGCCGTATAAATAGGCAACATGGCGAGCCGATAAGCACAAAACGCGGAGAGTTAGGTTGATGCGGCCCGTCGGACCCTGAGTGTTGCGGACTGACGCTCAGTCCTCCTCGACGAACACTTCCGCACGGCGGCGATTGACCGTCGGGATCAGCACGATCACCAGCACGATCGCGGCCGCGATCAGCAGGCCCAGGCTGATGGGGCTGGTGAGGAACACGCTGGCATCGCCGCCCGAAAGCAGCATGGTGCGCCTCATATAGACTTCCATCATCGGCCCCAGCACGAAGCCTAGCAGAAGCGGCGCAGGCTCGCAGTCGAGCTTGCTCAGCGCATAGCCGGCAGCGCCCGATACCGACATCACGATCAGGTCGAAGGGGTTCTCGTTGATCGAATAGACGCCGATTGCTGAAAAACCGACGATTGCGGGATAGAGGAAATTGGCGCGCACGCTCAGAAGCTTCACCCACAGCCCGATCAGCGGCAGGTTGAGCACGACCAGCATCAGATTGCCGATCCACATCGACACGATGACGCCCCAGAACAGCGAGGGCTGTTCGTTGATCAGGTTGGGGCCGGGGGTGATGCCCTGAATGATCAGCGCGCCGACCATCAGCGCCATCAGCGGATTGGACGGGATGCCGAGCGTCAGCATCGGCACGAAAGAGGTCTGCGCGCCGGCATTGTTGGCCGATTCGGGTCCTGCGACGCCGGCGATCGCGCCGCGGCCGAACGTCTCCGGCTTCTTCGAGACCTGCTTTTCCACCATGTAGGAGGCGAAAGATGACAGCATCGCCCCGCCGCCCGGCAATATGCCGAGAAACGAGCCGAGAAACGTGCCGCGCAGGATCGGCATGCCAGCTTCGCGCAGGTCGCTCCGGCTCGGCAACAAGGCCGAAATATCAGTCTTGAGCGGCTCGCGCGGGGTTTCGTCCTCCAGGCCCTTGAGGATTTCGGAAAGGGCGTAGATGCCGACGCCGAAGCCGAGGATCGGTATGCCTTCCGCCAGATCGAACATGCCGAAGGTGAAGCGCGCCTGGCCGGTGTAGAGGTCGGTGCCGACCGTGCCGAGCAGTAGGCCGAACACGATCATGATGATGCCCTTGAGCACCGATCCGTGGGCAAGCGCGATCGAGGCCACCAGCCCCAGCACCATCAGCGAGAAGTAATCGGGCGGGGTGAATTTGAGCGCGAGCATCGTCAGCGGGATCGCGAAGATCGCGATCAGCAGCGTCGCGAAACAGCCGGCGATGAACGAGCCGATCGCCGCCAGCGCCAATGCCGTGCCGGCCTTGCCCTGTCGCGCAAGCTGGTAGCCGTCGATGGCGGTCACCGCCGACGAGGCCTCGCCCGGCAGGTTGATCAGGATGGCGGTGGTGGAGCCGCCATATTGCGCCCCGTAATAGATGCCGGCCAGCATGATCAGCGAGGCCTCGGGCGGAAAGCCGAAGGTCACCGGCAGAAGGATGGCGATCGTTCCCAGCGGCCCGATGCCCGGCAGAACGCCGATGGCGGTGCCGAGAAAGACCCCGATGAAGCAGAACAGCAGGTTGATGGGCTGAAAGACCGTTTCCAGTCCGAGGGAGAGATGCGCGAAAAGGTCCATGGATCAACCCGTGAAGACCGAACCCCAAAGGGGGATGGTCATGCTCAGAAGATAATGAAAGACGAGGACGCAGAAGAGACTGAAGGCGGCGGAAAGCAGCAGCGCTTGGCGCAATGTCGTCACCCGGCTTGCAAGGCAGGAAGCGAAGATCGCCAGGAATACCGCGATCAGCAGGCCGAAGGGCTCGATCGCGAAACCGAAGATCATCGGGCAGACGATGATGATCAGGATCGCCCGCGGCGGTGCGATGGAGAATGGCTCCGTTTCGGCGGGGGCGGGCAGAAACAGCACGATCAGCGCAAGCGCCGCAAGGATTGCCGACAGGACGACCGGAACGAAGGCCGGTCCCATCTTGTCCAGCGTGCCCATGTTCATGGTCGTGAGCGCATAGCCGCCCATGGCGGCGGAGATGATGAGGAATATGCCGGAGAAAATGATATTCTTCCGCCGCGCGGCGCCGCCTGCATTCATATCGGTCTCCCGCCCGCTATCTTGCCCGCTCGCCGCATCCCCCAATTGTCTCACCCTGGAGGGGAGAGAGATTATCGGGAGCAAGCCGTCCGCCAGGCGGCCTAGTTATTACGGATATTGTACTTCCTGATGATATCGCGCCAGGTCGCTTCCTCGCGCACCGCCATCTCGCGCAGTTCCTCCGGCGTGGACGGGGTCGCGTGCTGGTAGTTCTTGGCGAAGGCCGCCCGCGCCTCGGGGCTTGCGAGGAAGGTCGCGATCGCCTCGTTCATCGCCGCGATCACCTCGGGCGGCGTTCCCTTGGGCGCGAGAATGCCGGACCAGAGCGGCGCGACGAGATCGACGCCGGCCTCCTGAAAGGTCGGCACATCCGGGAAGTCGGGGTTGCGCTCCGCGGACGCGATACCCAGCGCCTTCATGCTGCCCGACTTCAGATGTTCGGTGTAGGCCTCCGACAGGAAGTCGACCGAGATGTCGAGGCTGCCCGACAGCAGGTCGACGAGGGTCGGCGCGGTTCCCTGATAGGGCACGATCTTGAGATCGGCCTCGGCCTGTTCGCTCATCATCAGTTCGATCATGTGGCCGTAGGAGCCGATGCCGGGATTTCCGGCGCTGACCTCGCCCGGATGGGCCTTGGCGTATTCCATGAGTTCGCCGAGATCATCGGCGGGGAAGTCCGCCCGAGCCACCACCACCATATCGCCATGGGTGATCTGGCTGACATAGTCGAAATCCTCCAGCGGCGTATAGGGCAGACCGGTATAGGTGTTCGTGTAATTGGCGGAGGGGCCGGGAAAGCCGACCACGAAGGTGTAGCCGTCTGGCTTGGCGTGGGCGACCGAGGCCATGCCGAGCGTGCCGCCGGCGCCGGGCTTGTTGTCGACGATCACCGTCTGGCCAAGCTGCTCCTCGATATCGGCGGCCATCATGCGCACCAGGAAATCAGGCCCCGCCGGAAACGGAAACACGATCCGGATCGGCTTGGCGTCCGGCCAGTCCTTGGCTTCCAAGGCCGTTGCCGGACCGAATACGGCACAGATCGCGCCGGCGGCTGCGATGGCTGTTCCGATGGCTTTTCGAAACATTCTCATATGCTCCTCCCCAAAAACGCCGTGCGGCTCTCCCAAACCGCAAGGTCCACGCTAGTCCGATCGGCCGCCCACAGCCAATTCGATCATGCCGCGTTTCAACGCGTGAAATGCTGGACGTCCTCACCCGCGGCGAACAGCGAAGCATTCCGGCCCCGAAAGGACTGACCGGCCCCTTCAATCATGACAAATTCGTTATTTTCTTGAACCGCCCTATGCGGCGCACCAGTTTAGCAGTCTCTCCCGCGGTGAAAGCCGCATGGCCCGGTCGATCGCAAGGTCAGGCCGGGCTTTTTTTATCCGCGTCTTTTTCGACCGATCCGGGCCAGTGTCGGTTCGGCGGCAAGCAGGCGTTTTGTGTAGGTCTCGCGCGGAGCGTCGAGCACCTGCCCGACTGGCCCTTCCTCGACCACGCGGCCGGCCTGCATCACCACCGCGCGGTCGCAGATTTCGTCGACCACGGCGATATTGTGGGTGATCAAGAGCACCGAGAGGCCGTGTTCGGCGCGCATAGCGAGAATGAGCTTCAGGATCTGCGCCTGCACCGTCACGTCCAGCGCCGAGGTCGGCTCGTCGGCGACCAGCAGTTTCGGGCGGGTGATCAGCGCGCGGGCGATCGCGATTCGCTGGCGCTGGCCGCCGGAAAATTCGTGCGGGTAAAGGTCGATGTCGCGTCCCTGAAGCCCGACCTCTTCCAGAAGGGTCGCCACCCGCATCCGCCGGGCCTTGCCGGTCGGGGCATCGGGATCAAGCGCCAGCGGCTCGGCGATGATGCGGCCGATCGTCTGGCGCGGATCGAGCGCGCTGTAGGGGTCCTGAAACACCATCTGGAAATGACGCCGCATCCGGCGCAGGTCGCGCGGCCGCTGCGAAAACAGGTTGGCGCCTTCGAACAGCACCCGGCCCGCGCTCGGGCGGTCGAGCGCCATGACCAGCCGGGCAAGTGTCGACTTTCCGGACCCGCTCTCGCCGACAATGCCGAGGATTTCACCCGGTTCGAGCGTGATCGAGACATCGTTCAGCGCGGTGTGCCCGCCATAATGCCGGGTCAGTCCCTCGGTTTGAAGCAGCGGGGTCATGTTCCGCCCTCCAGCCCGGCGCGGACCCTTCGGGGCAGCGATGCGAGCAGCGTCCTGGTATACTCATGGGCGGGGTGGCGCAGCACGTCTTCGGTTCTGCCGTCCTCCATTTTCCGCCCGTCATGCATCACCAGAACCCGGTCGGATATGCGGGCGATGACGCCGATATCGTGGGAGATCAGGATCAGGCCGATGCCGAGTTCGGCGACGAGATCGTCGAGAATGTCGAGGATCTCGGCCTGTACGGTAACGTCGAGCGCCGTGGTCGGTTCATCGGCGATCAGCAGCCCGGGCTTGAGCGCCAGCGCGATCGCGATGCCGACCCGCTGGCGCTCGCCGCCGGAGAGTTCGTGCGGATAGGAATTTATTCTTGTCTTCGCATCGCGGATGCGGACCATGTCCATCAGCCGTAACGCCTCCATCCTGGCGTCGGCCCGTGAGATCGGGCGATGCAGGCGCAGCGCCTCGGCGATCTGGCTGCCGGCGGTCATGGCCGGGTTCAGCGCGGTCATCGGCTCCTGAAAGATCATGCCGATTGCCGCCCCGCGCAGGCGGGTGAGCCGGCTTTCCGGCAGCGCCAGCATGTTTTCGCCGTCGAGCAGGATTTCACCCTCGGCCAGCGCCGTCCTCGGCAACAGGCCGATCACCGAGAGCGCCAGTACCGATTTGCCCGACCCGCTTTCGCCGACAATACCGAGCGTCTCGCCCTTCTCCAGCGTCAGGTCGATGCCGGCGAGTGCCCATCGCCGCCCGCCGCGCCGGTCCGGGAAACTGACCCTGAGATTGCGGATATCGAGCATCATGATGCCTCGCGTGGATCGGTCAGGCGGCCAAGGCCATCGCCCAGAAGGTTGAGGCCGAGAACGGAGAAGGCGATGGCAAGGCCGGGGGCGAGCACCAGATGCGGCGCGCTTGCAAGATAGGTCTGCGCATCGGCCAGCATACGCCCCCAGCTCGGGGTCGGCGGGGCGACGCCGAGGCCGAGGAAGGAAAGTCCCGCCTCGGTGAGAATCGCAAGCCCGGTCTGGATCGCGACCTGGACGATGATCTGCGTCGCGATATTGGGAAGCACATGTTCGAGCGTGATCCGCGTTCCGGTCTTGCCGGCCATGCGGGCGGCGAGAATATAGTCGCGCGCCCAGACTTGCAGCGCCGCGCCCCGGCTGACGCGGGCAAAGACCGGCACCATGAACAGCGCGATGGCGGTGACGGTGGTTACCGGTCCGCCGCCAAGTACTGCGGCCAGCAGCAGGGCCGACAGCACCGGCGGAAAGGCAAAGACGATATCGTTGACGCGCATGATTGCGGCCTCGGCGACGCCCCGCCTTGCGGCCGCCATCGCGCCGAGCGCCGTGCCAAGCGTTCCCCCGATCGCGACCGCGGAAAACGCGATCGACAGCGAGGTCCACGCGCCGGCCATGATCATCGACAATTCGTCGCGGCCGAACTGATCCGCGCCGAACAGCCCGCCGGGGCCGGGGGGCTTGAGGCGGAGCGGAATGTTGATCGCGGCAGGGTCCATCGGCGTCCAGAACCGGCTGAGGATTGCTGCGGCGACCAGCAGGGCGGTGATGAGGCCGCCAAGGACGAGCGGAAGATATCTCATCGCGCGGCCTTCAGGCGCGGATCGATCACCGCGTAAAGCGTGTCGACCGCGAAATTGAGGCCCATGACGATGACGGCGAACAGCAGCGCGACATTCTGGATCACGATCAGGTCGCGCTGGGCAAGCGCCTGATAGGCAAGCGTTCCAAGGCCGGGCAGGGTGAAGACGTTTTCGACCAGCACGGTGCCGGCCATCAGCACGGAGATCTGCATGCCGAGCATGGTGACGACCGGTATCAGCGCGTTGGGCACGACATGACCCCACAGCGCCCAGGCGCGGCTTGCGCCCTTGGCGCGGGCAGTGCGTACGAAATCCTCGCGTGCGATCTCGATGACGGACGTGCGCGTGACCCGCGTCAGCACCGCGGCCTGCGGGATGGCAAGCGCGATCGCCGGCAGCGTCAGCGCATTCATTGCGGGCAGCAAGCCCGCCTGCCAGCCCGGAAAGCCGCCGGTCGGAAACCAGCCGAGCGTCAGGGCCACGCCGAGGATCAGGAGCAGGCCGATCCAGAAGCCGGGCACGGCAATGCCGATCTGGGAAAAGAAGGTCGCGACGATATCCGCCGGCCCGCCCGGCTTCTGACCCGCGAACACGCCGAGCGGCAGGGAGATCGCGAGCGACAGCGCCACGGCGTAACCGGCCAGCGGCAGGGTGACGGCGAGGCGCTCGCCGATCAGCGCGGCAACCGGCGTCGAATAGGTGTAGGACAGGCCGAGATCGCCGGTGAGCAGCCCCGCCAGCCAGTCGCCATAGCGCAGCAGGAAGGACTGGTCGAGGCCGAGCTCACGACGCAGCGCCGCCAGCGTATCCGGGGCCGCCGATGTGCCGAGCATGATTTCCGCCGGGTCGCCCGGAACCGCCGCCATCACCGCGAAGATGATGAAGGAAACAGCAAGCAGGCTTGCGGCGAGAAAGGCGAGATTGCCGGCGATGCGCTGCACCGCCGGCCGGGTTTGCAACACGGTCTACTTGCTCCAGTGCACGCCGGTCATGTCGTTGGAAGGCACCGGCTCGTTGGTCCACAGCCCCTCGAGGTCCGCGTTCCAGACGCCGATCTTGGGCCAGGCATAGAGAAACAGCGCCGGCACGTCCTCGGCCAGGATTTCCTGCGCCTTTTTATAGCCGGCAAGCCTTTCCTCTTCGCTGGTCGCATCGGCGATCGCCGTCATCGTTGCATCGAAATCCGGGTTGTCATAGTTGAAGTAATAGGGATCGCGGGCATAGATGCCGATATCGAGCGGCTCGGCATGGCCGATGATTGTCATGTCGTAATTGGTGTCCTTGAACACGTCCTGCAGCCACTTCGCCGGAAATTCGGAGGATTCGATCGTGGCCGTCACGCCGATCTGGGCGAAATAGGCCTGCATGATTTCGGCCGCCCGTTCGGCATATCCGCGGTTCGGCACCTTCATGGTGAACGACAGGCCGTCGCCATAGCCGGCCTCGGCAAGCAGGGCCTTCGCCTGTTCCGGGTCGTAGGGCAGCACGCCGGTGAGGTCCTCATAGCCGGCATCGGACGGCGAGAAATGGCTGCCGATCGGCGTGCCGTAACCGGAATTGGTGGCGTCGATGATCGCCTGCCGGTCGATCGCCATCATCAACGCCCGGCGCACGCGGGCGTCATCGAAGGGCGGTTTGGCATTGTTCATGCCGGCGACGACTTCCATTCCGGTGGTGCCGGGCACGACCTTGAAGGCGTCATTGGTCTCGAAGGTGCCGACCAGTTCCGAGGCCCCGAATTCCGGTATGGCATCGACTCCGCCGGAGGTGAGCGCGGCGGCCTGCGCCTGCGCATCGGCGATGAAGCGGAAGGTCACGGTTTCAAGCGCGGGCTTCTCGCCCCAGTAATTCGGATTGCGGGCGAGCGTGACCTGGTTGCCCTTCTTCCATTCGCCGAATTCGAACGGGCCGGTGCCAACCGGAACGGTGGCGTTGGTCGCCTCGCTTTCCGGCTCCACCATAACGGCGGCCGGGAATCCGAGCCAGTAGAGCAGGTCGTAGGCGGGGCGGGAAAGGGTGAGGGTCAGCGTGTGCGCGTCGGTCGCCTCAACGGTCTCGATCGCGCTGTAGAGCGCCTTCTGCGGATTGACGCTGTCGTCCGCGATGATGCGGTCGATCGAATATTTTGCCGTATCTGCGTTGAACTTCTTGCCATTGTGGAAGGTCACGCCCTCGCGAAGCTTGAATGTATAGGTGAGCCCATCCTCGGAGACATTCCACGCCTCGGCAAGCTGCGGCGCGATGTCGCCGTTCTCGTCCACCGTTGTCAGCCCCTCGAACAGGTTCTTCCAGACCACCTGGCCGATTGCGACCGGGGCGGCGGCCGTCGGGTCGAGCCCGGTCGGCTCGATCCCCATGCCGACGATGACGTCGCTGCGGGGTTCCGCAAGCGCCGGCGCGGCAATGAGCCCGGCGACAAGCGCGGCGGCGGCAAGGGTGGTGAATGTGCGGGTCATGCGCTCCTCCAAGCGGTGTCAGGTGGGAGCGTCTATAGCGGGCGCGCGGGAGGTGTGTAAATATTTCGGAAGAATTTCGTTTTTAGTGTAACGATTAGTTATACACTCATTTCGGCGCCATCTCGCTGCATTGGTCACTTGCGGGCTGACCACGACGAGCGGCGCTCTCCGCATGCAACAGAGAGGGCAGGCTGGCCTATAGTCACTGGCTGCCTCAGCGGAAATCGAAGGCCGAAAGGCCGGCGACCATCTCATCGAGACCCAGCGGGCGGGTCACCGGCGGCTCGGCGCGCGACAGGCAGCCGATCCGCTCGCAAAGCCGGCAGACCGGGCCGATCGGCGTGGCGGGCTGTTCCGGCGTCGCATAGGCTGTCGCGGCGGCGTGCGCATAGGGCAGACCGACAAGCAGGGCGGTCAGATGCGGCCGTTCGCCGGATGCCGGCTCCGGCCCCTCGACCGTGCGCGACAGCGTCAGGAGTTCCGCGCCGTCCGGCATTGCGACGCGCTGGACGATCAGCCGACCGGCCCGCGCGAAGGCGTCATAGACATCGAGCCTCGGACATTCGCCGCGAAAGCCGCCTTCACCGATCCGCCGCAGGATGTTTCCGGCGACATCGATTTCCATGGCGAAGAACGGCGGTCCGGCATTGTCCGGCCGTTGCAGGCTGACCAGCCTTGTCGCGGCCTGGGCGAAGGAAACGCCGAACCGCCCGGCCAGAAGCGAAATATCGAACCGGTCCCGGCGGGCGGCCTCCACGAACGGACCGTACGGCATCAGCAGCGCATGGGCGGCGTAGCGGGCAAGCTCGAACCGCGCGATCCGCCGCGCCTCGTCGCCGGAGAGCGCCAGCGTCTCGATCGCTTCGGCAATCTCGTCCCGGAAGGCCAGCAGCGCCGCCTCGATCGCGATCTCGCGCTGGCGGTCATGGGGCGAAAACCGCGCGGAAATGAACAGCCGCATGGTGTGGCGGTCGAACCGGCGGCCGAGATTGACCAGGGCATGCGGCGGCAGCACCCGGACGGCGATGCCGTGACGCTCGCGCAGCCAGTCCTTGAGCGCGGCCGACATCTCGTCGCCCGGCGCAAGCTCCGCATGAAGCGTCTCGGCGGCGCGGTCGAGCGCGTCGAAGTACCATGGTCGCCGCGACAGCGCCTCGCGCACCTCGTCATGCGGCAGCCGCCTTCCGGCAAGGTGGGTCTGGCGGCCCTCCTCGGCGAGCAGCGCCGTCAGGTCGGACAGGCGGGCGGCCTGTTCCTGATAGGCGCGGTAGAGCTTCATCATCCCGATCGCCGCATTGGGCGCGGCCTCGGCCACCTCGATCAGCTCCTGATCGCCGGGCAACTCGCCGGACAGCAGCGGATCGGCGAACACCGCCTTGAGCTGGCCGATCGTACCGCCGCTCTCGCCCTGCAGCGAGGCGATGTCGACATCGTAGACGGCGGCGAGCTTCAGCAGCAGTTGCACCGTCAGCGGCCGCTGGTTGCGCTCGATCAGGTTGAGATAGGAGGGCGAGATCGACAGCGCCTCGGCCATCGCCGTCTGCGTCAGCTCCATCTGCTTGCGCAACCGGCGCAGGCGGGGGCCAGCGAATATCTTGCTCTCCATAACCCGAAATCCTCTTTACAAATTTTACAGATTTACAAAGCCGATCTGTAAAAGAAGCAACAGTATAACCCGATTTCACGCCGAATACAGCTCATTTTATTGGATTGCACGTCTATTTCCCGTTAATCCTGTCACATCGAAAGCAGATGTCTCGGGTCGAGACGGACGTGAATACTGAAGTGAGGAGAAAATAATGTCGGATTTTTACAAACTTGTCGAAGGTGCGGCTGAAGGCCGATTTGACGGGATCGAGCGGCCCTATAGGGTCGAAGACGTGAAGCGCCTGCGCGGCTCCATGCCGATCCGCGCCACCCTGGCGGAGGAGGGCGCCAAGCGTCTGTGGACGCTGATCCATGACGAGGATTTCGTCAACGCGCTCGGCGCGCTCTCGGGCAATCAGGCCATGCAGATGGTCCGCGCCGGGCTGAAGGCGATCTATCTCTCCGGCTGGCAGGTCGCGGCCGACGCCAACACCGCGTCCGCGATGTATCCCGACCAGTCGCTCTATCCGGCCAATGCCGGGCCGGAACTGGTCAAGCGCATCAACAAGACGCTGCAGCGCGCCGACCAGATCGAGGTTTCGGAAGGCCAGGGGCTTTCGGTCGACACCTGGTTCGCGCCGATCGTCGCCGATGCCGAAGCCGGTTTCGGCGGTCCGCTCAACGCCTTCGAGATCATGAAGGCCTATATCGAGGCGGGTGCTGCGGGCGTCCATTTCGAGGATCAGCTTGCCTCGGAAAAGAAATGCGGCCATCTTGGCGGCAAGGTGCTGATCCCGACCTCGGCCCATATCCGCAACCTGACGGCGGCCCGGCTTGCCGCCGACGTCATGGGCGTGCCGACGCTGGTGATCGCCCGCACCGATGCGGAAGCGGCCAAGCTTTTGACCTCGGACATCGACGAGCGCGACCGGCCCTTCGTCGATTACGATGCCGGGCGAACGCCGGAAGGCTTCTATCAGGTCAGGAACGGGCTCGAATCCTGCATCGCCCGCGCGGTCGCCTATGCGCCCCATTGCGACCTGATCTGGTGCGAGACGTCGAAGCCGGATCTGGAACAGGCGAAGCGTTTCGCCGAGGGCGTTCACAAGGAACATCCGGGCAAGCTTCTGGCCTATAACTGCTCGCCGTCGTTCAACTGGAAGAAGAACCTGGACGAGGCCGATATCGCACGGTTCCAGCGCGAACTCGGCGCGATGGGCTACAAGTTCCAGTTCATCACGCTGGCGGGCTTCCATCAGCTCAATTACGGCATGTTCGAGCTTGCCCGCGGCTACAAGGAGCGCCAGATGGCGGCCTATAGTGAGCTTCAGCAGGCGGAATTCGCGGCAGAGCGCAACGGCTACACCGCGACCCGTCACCAGCGCGAGGTCGGCACCGGCTATTTCGATGCCGTGTCGATGGCGATCACCGGCGGCGCCGGCTCGACAACCGCGATGGGAGAATCCACCGAAACCGCCCAGTTCGAGGCAGCAGAATAGGCAAGGGAGGACTACGCAATGACACCGAAACTCAATGTCAAGGAACGCGCCGAGGCGCAATCGGGCGAAATGTCCGCCGAGCAGCAGGCCGCCATCCGCATGGTCGCCAATGATCTCCACCGGCTGAACCAGGCGGTGATGCGCGCTGTCGATGCTGGCGTCTCGGTCGAGATCATCCGCTCCGCCCGCCACCATGGCGGCGGCAAGTGGGGCGACCTGCTGACGCCGATCATCATCGCCGGGGCCGCAGCCGCGCCGGCGCCGGAAGAGGGCCTCAGCGCCCATTGAACGCGAACATCGCGACACGGCGCGTCCCTTTGGCGAGGGGCGCGCCTTGGACCGCTGAACAAGCATCACGCTTTCACCATCTTGGGTCTTCGGCCCTTCGTTCTTGGGTCATGCTCGGACTTGATCCGAGCATCCAGGCGGTCTAGCCATTGAATTTGCAAAGATCTATAGCGAACCCTTGCCGGGCGGCCTGGATCCTCGGGTCAAGCCCGAGGATGACCCGAAATGTGGGAGGCGTTCGTTGTTAAACCGTGGTGCGTCCAAGAGCCGAGGCGCGCGCTCTGGCGTTTCTGGATGTCCTTTCGATCACGGAAATCGCGCCCGCGTCAAATTCTGCGCATTCGGGCTTTTTTCTGACTCAGTTTTGCTCCAATGAGACTGCATGAAATTTCACCGCAGTCTCAGCATAGCCGCCCTTTTCTGCCTCGCCGCCGCTCCGCAGGCCGGCGCCCATCCGCATGTCTTCGTCGACGCGCGGCTCGAGGTGGTGGCCGATGACGACGGCGACGTCACCGCGCTGCAGAATGTCTGGCGCTTCGACGAGTTCTTCTCGTCCTCGGTTATCCTCGACTATGACGCCAACATGGACAATCAACTGACGGGCGACGAGTTGACGGAAATCGGCGATACCGTGCGCCAGTCGCTCGCCGAATACGGCTACTACACCCAGATCAACGACAATGGCGAAGACGTGCCGCTGGCAGAGCCCGACGTCATTCACGCCGACATGATGGACGGGCAATTGCTGCTGATCTTCTCGGCAAAGCCGTCGAGGCCGGTCAAACTCGATGGCCATCTCACCTTCGGCATCTACGATGCCAGCATGTACACCGCGATCGATTTCCAGCGCGACGAGGACCTGGTGACGATCGGCGATGCCTTTGAGCGCTGCAAGGCCGCGGTCGTGCGCCCTGATCCCGATGAAATCATCTCCGAAAACAGCGATGCGCTGACGGCGGCGTTCTTCAACGATCCGACCGACATGAGCAAGCTTTTCGCAACTCGCCTGGACCTCACATGCACCGAATGATCCGCCCGATCGCACTTGTCCTGCTTCTGGCGCTTCTGGCTTTTCTGATATTCGGCCTGAACCAGAGATCGTTCTCGGCCTCGCCGCTCGGCATCGGCTCGTCCGAGCCGTCATTCTCCTCATCCTTCGGCCCGCTGCAATCGGTGCTGATGACCATCAACCAGTATCAGCAGGAATTCTATCGGTCTCTGACGGCGGCGCTGAAGGCCATGAAGGATGATCCGGTGAAGGTGCTGGGCCTCGTCGGCCTTTCCTTCGCCTATGGCGTGTTCCATGCCGCCGGCCCCGGCCACGGCAAGGCGGTGATCTCGTCTTATATGATCGCCAACGAAACCGAGTTGAAGCGCGGGATCGCGATCTCCGTTGTTTCCTCGCTGGCGCAGGGCGTGACGGCGATCCTGCTGGTCGGCACGGCCTATCTGTTCCTGCGCGGCACCGCCGTCTCGATGCGCGACGCCACGCTGTTCATGGAGCGCGCGAGCTTTCTGCTGATCGCCGGTTTCGGGCTGTGGCTGCTCTATACCAAGACTCGCGCGATCTTCGCGGGAGCCGGCCATGGGGCTCATGATCATGACCATGGACACGATCACGCGCATGGCCATGAGCACGGCGCGCACCACGCTGCCCACAACCACGATCATCTTCACGATCACGACCATCATCATGGCCACGATCACCATGTGCATGGCCCCGATTGCGGCTGCGGCCATGTGCACATGCCGGAGCCGAAGGATCTCGGCGGCAAGGATTTCGACTGGAAGGGGGCGGGCTCCGCCGTTCTTGCGATCGGCATGCGGCCCTGCTCGGGTGCCTTGATCGTGCTGACCTTCGCGCTGCTGAACGGGTTGATCCTCGGCGGCATCGCCTCGGTCTTCGCCATGGCGATCGGCACCGCGATCACGGTCTCGGTGCTGGCGATTATCGCGGTTTCGGCCAAGGGGCTCGCCGTGCGGCTCGCCGGTCGCGGCTCGAAGCGCGCGACGCGGATCGGCTACGGCATCGAGATCGGCGGCGCGCTTCTCGTCACGCTTCTGGGCCTGACGTTGTTTGCCGCCTCCATGACAGGCTGATCAGATCGTTGATCAGATGCCGGCGCCCTGATTCTGGTAATTGTTCATGCCTTCGAGAAATTCCGCGACGAACGGCGTCGCGGGCCGGCGCAGCAATTCCTCCGCCGTGCCGAACTGCTCGATATGGCCCTCGGACATCACAGCGATCCTATCGGCGATCTCGAAGGCCTCTTCCTGGTCATGGGTCACCAGAATGGCGGAAATTCCGACCTTTCGTTGAAGATCGCGGAGCGCGCCGCGCAAGCCCTTGCGGATCTTGGTGTCGAGCGCGCTGAAGGGTTCGTCGAGCAGCAGCAGGCGCGGCTCGATCGCAAGCGCGCGCGCCAGCGCCACGCGCTGACGCTGTCCGCCGGAAAGCTGCGAGGGGTAGCGATCGGCAAGGTGGCCGATCTCGGCCATGTCCAGCAGGTCGCGCACCCGCTTGCCGATCTCCTCGCGTGAGGGGCGTTTGGCGCGCGGGCGCATCTTCAGCCCGAAGGCGGCGTTTTCGGCAACGGTCTTGTGCTCGAACAGCGCATAGCTCTGGAACACCATGCCGAAGCGGCGCAGCCGCGCCTCCAGCCCGGTAATGTCCTCGCCCTCCATCAGGAGCCGGCCCTCGTCGGCGAATTGCAGGCCGGCGATGATGCGCAGCAGCGTGGTCTTGCCGGAGCCGGAGGGGCCGAGCAGCGCCACGAACTCGCCCGGGCGAATATCGAGGTCGACGCGGTCCAGCACCTTGTTGCTGGCGTAGGACTTGGAAATGTTTTCGACTGTGAGGGCCATTGTCGGTCTTTCTCAGTGCGCTTGCGGGTGGCGGGATTCGATCACCGATCGAAGGATCAGCGTGATCACCGCGATCACCGTCAAAATGGTGGCGGCGGCAAAGGCGCCGGTCACATTGTAATCGTCATAAAGCAGCTGCACCTGCAGCGGCAGCGTCATGGTTTCGCCGCGAATATTGCCGGAGACGACGCTGACCGCGCCGAACTCGCCGATGACGCGGGCGTTTGCCAGGATCGCGCCGTAAAGCAGCGCCCAGCGGATATTGGGCAGGGTGACATGGAAGAAGGTCTGCCAGCCATTGGCACCCAGGGTGAGGGCCGCTTCCTCCTGATCGCGCCCGGCGACCTCCATCAACGGGATCACCTCGCGGGCGACGAAGGGGCAGGTGACGAACAGCGACACCAGCACGATGCCGGTGAGGTTGAACATCAGCTGGATGCCGTATTGATCGGCATAGCTGCCGACAAGCCCGGTGGAGCCGTAAACCAGCAGATAGCAAAGGCCCGCGACGATCGGCGAGATCGAAAACGGCAGCTCGATGATCGTGATCAGCACGCGGCGTCCGGGAAACCGGAACCGGGTCACGGCCCAGGCGGCGCAGATGCCGAAGGCGATATTGACGGGCAGCGCGATCAGCGCCGTGATCACGGTCAGCTTGATCGCATGCAGCGTTTCCGGCTCGAGGAGGCCCGAGGCATAGACGCCGATGCCTTCGGAAAAGGCGCGGGCAAAGATTGCCACGCTCGGCAGGCCCATGATGAGCGCGGCAAAGGCAACGGCGACGAACACCAGTGCCGCCCGCTTCATGCTGCGTCTGCGCCGTAGCGCCCTGACTTGCGGATGGACCATGGCTCAGCCTCCCCTCGACATATGTCGCGCGGCGCGGTTCTGGGCGATGTTTGCGAGGATCAGCACGGCAAGCGCCAGCGCCAGCACCGTTCCGGCGATAGCGCTTGCGGCCGGGAAATCATATTCATCGAGCCGGATCATGATCAGCAGCGAGGCGATCTCGGTCTTGAACGGCATGTTGCCGGCGATGAAGATCACCGCCCCGAACTCGCCGAGCGAACGGGCAAAGGCGAGCGACGCGCCCATGATGAAGCTCGGGAAAAGTTGCGGAAACACGATATGGCGGAACACCTGGAAATCGGTGGCACCGAGCGTCTGCGCGGCCTCTTCCAGATCATGGCTCAGGCTTTCCATCACCGGCTGAACCGTGCGCACGCCGAAGGGTACTGAGGTAAACGTCATGGCGAGCGCGATGCCCCACCAGGTATAGGCGACCTTGATGTTGAACTCCGACAGAAGCATGCCCATCCAGCCATTGCGGTCGTAAAGCGCCACCAGCGCGATGCCGGCAACAGCGGTCGGCAGCGCGAAGGGCAGGTCGATCAGCGCATCGAGCAGGCGTTTTCCGGGGAATTTATAGCGCACGATCACCCAGGCGAGCAGCAGGCCGAAACAGGCATTGAAGACGGTGGCAAGGGCGGCTGCCGAAATCGTGACGCGGAAGGCCGCGAGCGTGCGCGGATTGGTGATGATTCGCCAGTAATCGGCAAAGCCGAGCTGGCCAAGCTGCCAGAACAGCGCCGACAGCGGCAGCAGGATGATCAGGGCGACAAAAAGCAGCGTGGTCCCGAGCGTCAGCCCGAAACCCGGCATGACGCTGCGGTTCGCGCGTCTTGATGCTGTTGGCATGATGAACGTCATGATGGCCTTTTCGCGGTGATGCCGGAGGCTATAGCAAGTCCTGTCGAATGGGGCACGGGTTTTGTTTGGTGCAGGCGATAGGTGCGTCTCGAAGAGTGTTCTGTCGAAGAGAGGTGCACCACGGACGGCTCAGGTGGTCGCGAACCTCACCCCTCGACGTGTCATCAACTCTGTTGGATGATTTTCTCTCTGAACCTTGCATTGAGGGTCACG
>NZ_JBAKFR010000029.1:0-50258 GCF_053484295.1 Martelella sp. AMO21009 | reverse complement strand
GGGTTCACCCCTCTCTGCCCCTGTCGGGGCATCTCTCCCTCAAGGGGAGAGATTGGGGTTGCCAACGCCTCACTCAAAACCCGGCGGCAAGTGCATTTAACCACGCCTGCCAGATAACCTAACCGCAGCATCGCCGGTTCAAAGCGTGAGGGCGATCCAGCTTACGATTTCGGACTGTACCTTGGAAAAGGCATCGTCGAGCGCGGCCACGAGAACGCCGCTGGCTGCGTTGGAGCTGACGGGCACGCTTGCCGTAAACAGCCTCTGCGCCCGCACCACGCCGGTTCTGTCATCCAGCAGCTTGACCGAGAGCTCGACATTGGCGGAGCCCGGCCCCGCGGCGTTGATCGCGAATTCGCGCACCTCGACCACGACCTGATAGTCGATCGCAAGCCCCTGCCCCGGCATTCCGACGCCGGCAAACAGGCCGGTGTTCTCAAGGCCTGCCACAAGCTGCGCCTGGATCACCACGGGAAGCTGGTCGCTCCACTGGGCGCCGGCAAGATAACGCAGTTCCGCGCCGCCGAGACGCACGACGATGCCGCGATTGTTGAGCACCTGGATCGCGGACGGCGTCGGCACCAGAAGCTGGGAGCGCAGCGCCTTCTGGCTCTCGAAGGTCACCACGGGCTGTGCGGACAGATCAAAGGTGTCGGGCGCCGGGCGCAACGCGCAGCCGCTCAGCCCTGCCGCCAGCAGACCGAGCGCGAGAAGCGGTCTCACTCCGGTTTTAACGATCGCGGCAAAAAGCATCTATCCAAACTTCCCCGGGCTTGCCGAATTGGTATCTGTCAGAATTAAGGCATACGCTGGCGATTGCAAAGACCTGACATGCTTGTTTTTTCAGTGGCTTGCCGGATTGCAACCATAGCCCGCATCCGCACGCGTCGTTCGCCGGGCGCTTAGTAACGCTTGCGCCCGTCATAGGTCTTCACGCTGTCGGACCCGAAGATGAATTGCTGCGGGTCGTTGCTGATCGACTCGATCGTGCGGTTCAGATTGTCCACCGTGCGGCGAGTGTCGCTGACGAGACCGCGCACATCCCTGAGGCCGGAGCCCGAGAAGTTCTCGATATTCGCCGCGATCGGCCCGATCCGGGCATTCAGGGTCTCGGCCGCCTGCTTCACCGCGACGAGCGTATCGCGCGCCTGGTCGGACAGCGATTCGACATTGTCGGAGCCGAGCAGATCGTCGACCTTCACCAGGATCTCGTTCACCCGCGTGGACGCCTGATTGAGCTTGATCGACATGTTGGAGACGTTTTCGATCGCCGTATCGATGCTCTGGGTCTTGGCATCGATCGACGCGGCAACGTCCTTGACGGAAGCGACCGCGGATTTGGCGTCGGCCATGACAACCGAGAAATCGTCGATCGAGCTGCCGACCTTTTCAGGGTCGATCGTGGTGACGATCGCATCGACTTGCTTGAACACATCCTGCGCCGTTTTTCCGAACGTAGCGTAGCTTTCGATTGCGTCGCCGAACTGCGTAATGACCTCATCCAGGTTCTTCGAGGCGACGGCAACGTTGGACGTGATCGTCTCAGCATTGTTGACGATCTTGCCGACCTCCTCCGGATTGACCGCCTTGATCAGGACGTCAAGCGAGGCAACGGTCTTGTCGAGGCGTCCGGCGAGCCCGTCGACGGTATCGGACATCTTGCCGATGGATTCGAGGAACTCCCCGATCTGATCGGAATTGTCGGCCAGCGCGCCGGTGAATGTGTCGACGTTCTTGACCGTCTGTGTCAGCGGCGTGCTGACATCATCCACCAGTGTCTGCACCTGCCCGACGGTGTCGTCGAGACGCTTCATGATCCGGTCGGCGGTGGTCAGCAGGTTGGAGAGGCCCGATTTGTCCGCCGTCAGCTCCGCCGGCTCGTCGGTGCGCAGCGATTCCTGCAGGATATTATCTCCTTGCTCGCCATTGGCCGACAATTCGATATAGCCCGTGCCGGTCAGGCCCTGGAGCTCCAGCTTCGCATTGGTGCTCTTGTAGACCGGCGTGGTCGCCTTAACCTGGGTCCGGGCCATGGTATAGCGGGAGTCGGCGGGATCGATCTCCAGCGACTTGATCGAGCCCACCTGGATGCCGTTGAAGCGCACCGCGGAACCGACGCTGAGGCCGTTTGCGGAGCCGGGGATGCGCACGATAAGGTCGGCGACGGGGCCCTGGCGGCCATATTCCTGCATCCAGAAGATAAACCCGGCCCCGGCGGCCAGCACCAGCAGGACGAAGAAGCCGACAACGGTATAATTTGCTTTGGTTTCCATAACTGCCCGTCCGCGCTATTGGCTATTCTGGCCGGCGCCGAAAATGGCGCGGGATCGTTTGCCCCTGAAATAACTCTGAACCCAGGGGTCGTCAAAGGCGAGGAGCTTGTCCAGCGTTCCCTCGACAAGAACTCTCTTCTTGCCCAGCACCGCGATCCTGTCGCAAACGGCGTGCAGGCTGTCGAGGTCATGGGTCACCATATAGACCGTCAGGCCCAAAGTGTCACGCAGCCGGGCGATCAGCTCGTCGAACTCCGCCGCGCCGATCGGATCGAGGCCCGATGTCGGCTCGTCCAGAAAGACGAGATCGGGGTCGAGCGCCAGCGCGCGGGCAAGGGCGGCGCGCTTGATCATCCCGCCTGACAGTTCCGAGGGAAAGCGCTCGGCCGCCTCCGGCCTCAGGCCCACCATCTCGATCTTCAGCCGCGCCAGGTCGTCCATCAGCTTTTTTGGCAGGTCGAGATATTCGCGCATCGGCACCTGCACGTTCTCAAGCACGGTCAGGCCCGAAAACAGCGCGCCGTGCTGGAACAGCACGCCGATGCGCATATCGATCGCCAGCCGCTCCTCGTAGCTCAGCTCGTCGAAATCCTTGCCGAAAATATTGATCGTTCCCGCCTGCCGCTGGTTCAGCCGCAAGACGGTGCGCATCAGCACGGATTTGCCGGTGCCCGATCCGCCGACGAAGCCGAGGATTTCGCCGCGATAGACATCGAGGTCGAGGTTTTCGAGAACCGTCGGCCCGCCGAACCCCACAGTGAGGTCGCGCACACTGAGCACCCTGTCCTTGTCGCCCTGCGGTTGCTGTTCGATATCCACCTCGGCTCCTCAGTAATCGATCGCGGCGTAGAAGATCGCGAAGATGCCGTCGGCGAGAATGACGACGAAGATCGACTTCACCACGGAAGCCGTGACCTTGTGGCCGAGCGATTCCGCACTTCCGCCGACCTTCATGCCCTCAAGCGCTGCAACGATCGAAATGATCACGGCCATCACCGGGGCCTTGGCCAGACCGGAAATCAGGTCGGGAAGGTCGATCGCCTCCTGCAGCCGCTGCAGGAAGGTCTCATAGGTGATGCCGGCATAAAGATCGACCACGACCGCGGCGCCGACGAGTGCAGCAAAATTCGCCAGAATCGTCAGCAGCGGCAAGGCGATGAGCAGCGCCAGCATGCGCGGAAAGACCAGCACCGCGATCGGATCGAACCCCATGACCCTGAGCGCATCGATTTCCTCGCGCATGCGCATCGCGCCGATTTCGGCGGTGATCGCGCTGCCCGAGCGACCGGCGATCATGATCGCGGTCAAAAGCACGCCGATCTCGCGAAGCTGCAGGATGCCGACCAGATCGACCACGAACAGCTCGGCGCCGAAATAGCTGAGCTGGAACGCGCCCTGCTGGGCGATGATCGCGCCGACCAGAAACGACATCAGCGCGATGATCGGCACGGCGCGGACGCCCATATTGTCGATCTGGGCCGCGATCGCGGCCATGTTGACGCCGCCGCGTTTCGAAAACAGTTCGCCGAGCCCGACGAAAAGCGCGCCGAAGAAACCGACGCCGGTATAGATGTCACGACCGGCCGCCACCGCGGAAATGCCGACCGGCTCCAGCACATGCTGGACGATCGACCGGCGTCTGGTCGGCGCTTTTTCGGGCTCCGGCAGTTCCTCGGGAATGGCCTCGAGCAATTCGCCGAGACGGTCCGTCATGCCCTGCATCTCGACTTTAAGACCGGCATCGCCGCATTTGGCCTCGGCCTCGCGAATCAGCCACCCGCCCGCCGTGTCGATAACCCCGACGCCGGAGAGATCGAATGTCACGGAGCCGCCGCCGGCGCCTTTCAGCTTGCCGCCAAGGCCGTCGAGTTCGCCGTAGAGCGCTGCGGCGTTGTGAACGGTCCAGTCGCCTTCAAATGACAGCGTCGCCGGCTGTTCGCCGGACTTGAAGGTGAGAGAGGCTGTGGAATTATCCGCTTTCTGCAAAAGCCATTATCCAGTTTCGTGCGCTCTTGGAACGGGTGGACGCCGCGATCCGGCCGACCGGACAGCGCGCCCCGCGACCTTCGAAGCCGGCGCGCAGCCATGGCGCAACCCTGCAAATAACATTTGCTAGGCTTTTCACGGCCTGTCGGAGATTGCAAGTCTTTTCAATGGCGAGGAGAAGCGTTTGCTGAAGCTTACGCCGCGTGATCCCTGTCGCGGGCGGCCAGAAGCAAGGGCACGGGATCGACCTCCACCGGTTCGGCCGCGACGGGAGCCTCTGCCGTTTCGATCTTCTGCCAGGAGATCAGTTCGAACGTGCCGTCGAAATGCTCGGCCACCGCCGTGCAGCTTTCCACCCAGTCGCCGGTATTGATGTAGCGAAGGCCATCCATATCCTCGATCACGGCGTGATGGATATGACCGCAGATGACGCCGTCGACCTCGTTGCGGCGGGCCTCCTCGACGACCACGCGCTGGAACTCGCCGATGAAGTTGACCGCGTGCTTGACCTGCAGCTTGGCCCAGGCCGAAAACGACCAGTACGGCAACCCCAGCTTGCGGCGGAAGAAGGCGAGAACCTGGTTGATGGCAATCGCAGCATCATAGGCCCAGTCGCCGAGATAGGCGACGACGCGGGCATGGCGCACGACCACATCGAATTCGTCGCCGTGGATGACGAGGTATTTCTTGCCGTCGCCGGCCTCGAAGATCATCCGCTCCGCAACCTCGACGCCGCCGAAATGGGTGCCAGGGAAGTTGCGCAGGAACTC
Organism: Martelella sp. AMO21009; assembly: GCF_053484295.1. NCBI lineage: Bacteria > Pseudomonadati > Pseudomonadota > Alphaproteobacteria > Hyphomicrobiales > Aurantimonadaceae > Martelella > Martelella sp. AMO21009. The sequence continues at coordinate 45,229 of NZ_JBAKFR010000029.1, read as the reverse complement.
GTCGTGATTGCCGGGAATATAGATGATGCGCGCACCCTTGCGCGCCTTGCGCAGCATTTTCTGGATGACATCGTTGAAGACCTGAGGCCAGTACCAGTTCCGCTTCAGCCGCCAGCCGTCGATGATATCGCCGACGAGCACGATAGTGTCGGCTTCGTGATGACGCATGAAATCGAGCAGGAAATCCGCCTTGGCGGCCTTGGAGCCGAGATGAACATCGGAAATGAACAATGTTCTGAATTGCCTGGGTTCCATGCCTTCGACCCGCCCTGCGTGTGTTGCCGTCACAGGAGTTAAAAGCAGAGTCGTATTTCAACTTGATGACATGCCGTTTTTGGCGGGGATTCAGGCCGGCTGATAGCGCACGAAGGCGAAGGCATCGCCTGTCGGCGACCAGTTCGGCGAATTCATCGTGCCCTGCCCACCGAAAAGCTCGAACAGGGTTTCGAGATTTCCGCCATCCATGTCCATCATCCGCACACGCACCTGGCAGTCGCGGGGGTGATCGAATACGTCCGGATCGTAGGAGATCAGGATGACGCGGTCATTGGTCGGGCATGGATGGGCAAACCAGTTGCCGTAGTCATCGCCGGTGATCTGCTCAAGGCCCGTGCCATCGGGATGCATGCGCCAGATCTGCATCAGCCCGGTGCGCGAGGAATTGAAATAGATCCATTCGCCATCGAAGGAATAGTCCGGCCCGTCATTGCGGCCCTCGCCATGGGTGAGCCGCAGCTCCTCGCCGCCTTCAGCCGCGATCGTGTAGATATCGAAGACATCGTCGCGGATGCCGCAATAGGCAAAGCGCGCGCCATCCGGCGACCAGCCATGCCAGTAGGATGGCAGGTTTTCGGTCACCAGTTTCGGCATGCCGCCTGCGGCCGCAACCGTGTAGATCGCCGATTTGCCGAACTCGCACTTGTCGGAAATCGCGATGGTGGCGCCGTCGGGCGAGATGCCGTGATCATTGTTGCACTGGACGGCGAATCCGGTGTCGATGCGCTGGAGGACGGGTGCGCCCTCAAGCGGCAGCCGATACATGATGCCGTCGCTGTTGACCATCAGGTGGCCGCCATCCGGCGACCAGTTCGGCGCCTCGATCAGCGCATCCGACTGGAACACGACGCGCGCCTGCCGGCTTGCGATATCATAGATTTCAACCGAACTGCGCACCGGACATCTCCTCCACGAACCGCCCGGACCATATCATTCCGAGCGCCGATGTCACGCATCCCTCAACGATCGCGGAAACGGTTGGTGATCGGATAGCGCCGGTCGCGGCCGAAATTCTTCTTGGTGATCTTGACGCCCGGCGCGGACTGGCGTCGCTTGTATTCCGCAATATAGAGCAGATGCTCGATGCGGTGCACGGTTTCCACATCATGGCCGCGCGCGACGATCGCCTCGACCGACATTTCCTTCTCCACCAGGCATTCCAGAATATCGTCCAGCGCCGGATAGGGCGGTAGCGAATCCTGATCGGTCTGGTTGGGGCGCAGCTCGGCGGACGGTTTCTTGTCGATGATGTTCTGCGGGATCACACCGCGCTCCGGCCCCAGCATGCCGTCCGGCCGTTCGCCGTTGCGCCAGGCAGAGACGCCGTAGACCTGCATCTTGTAGAGATCCTTGATCGGGTTGAAGCCGCCATTCATGTCGCCGTAAAGGGTCGCGTAGCCGACCGACATTTCCGACTTGTTGCCGGTGGTCACCACCATTGCGCCAAACTTGTTGGAGATCGCCATCAGGATCGTGCCGCGGGTGCGGCTTTGCAGGTTCTCCTCGGTGATCCCCTCTTCCGTACCCTCAAACATATCGGCAAGCGCCGACATGAAGCCGGTGACAGGCTCCTCGATCGGCACGATATCATAGCGGCAGCCGAGCGCCCTGGCGCAATCGGCGGCGTCCTTGAGCGACTCGTCCGAGGTGTAGCGATAGGGCAGCATCACGCAATGCACCCGCTCCGCGCCCAGCGCATCGACGGCGATCGCCGCGCACAGAGCCGAATCGATGCCGCCGGAAAGGCCGAGCACCACGCTCTTGAAGCCGTTCTTGTTGACGTAATCGGCAAAGCCCAGCACGCAGGCGTGATAATCCGAGGCCTCGCCCACGGGCAATGCCGCCATCTCGCCGGTTTCGATGATCCAGCCATCCGCGCCGCGCCGCCATTTGGAAAGCGCGATCTCCTCGGCAAATTGCGGCATCTGGAATGCAAGCGAGCGGTCTGCATTGAAGCCGAAACTGCCGCCGTCATAGACCAGCTCATCCTGACCGCCGAGCGTGTTGAGATAGACCAGCGGCAGGCCGGTCTCGATCACCTGGCGCAGCGCCACCTGATGGCGGACATCGACCTTGCCGCGGTAATAGGGCGAGCCGTTGGGCGACAGCAGCAGTTCCGCGCCCGATTCGGCGAGCGTCTCGCAAACGCCGAGTTCGCCCCAGATATCCTCGCAGATCGGGATGCCGATCCGGACCCCGCGGAAGTTCACCGGACCGGGCATTTCGCCGGCCACGAATACCCGCTTCTCGTCGAACTCGCCATAGTTCGGCAGGTCGACCTTGTCGCGGATGGCGATGATTTCGCCGCCATCGAGCACCGCGACGGAATTGTGCCGCCCGGCCTCGCCCTGGCGCGGAAAACCGACGATCACGCCGGGACCGCCATCGGCGGTGTCCTTCGCCAGCGCTTCCACCGCCTTCTCACAGGCCGCGAGAAAGGCCGGCTTCATCACCAGGTCTTCGGGCTGGTAGCCGGAGATGAACAGCTCCGTCGACATGATGAGGTCCGCGCCCTTGTCGGCCGCCGTCCGCCGCGCCGCCCGCAACTTCTCCAGATTGCCGGCGATATCGCCAACCGTCGGGTTGAGCTGGGCAAGTGCGATTGTGATGCTGTCCATGGCAAATCCACCTTTCAGGTCTGCAGGGATGGACACCATGTTTTCAGGGAAAAATCAAACCTGAAAAGGCGGAAAGCGCAAAACCACATCGCGCACCAACAATCTCCCCCCTTGAGGGGGAGATGCCCCGACAGGGGCAGAGAGGGGTGAACCCTCTCGGCAAATTCGGAGCTTGCGGCTTTTAGGGCTTACGCCCTTTACCCCTCTCTGTCGCTTTCGCGACATCTCCCCCTCAAGGGGGGGAGATTGTTGGGGGGCTATGCGGCTATGCGCCTTAAAAGCCGATCGCCATCACTCGTTGATCGCGAGCTTCTTTTCCTCGTACGCCGTCTTCATCCGCTCGGCGAGCAGGAAGGCGAGTTCCAGTGCCTGGTCGGCGTTGAGGCGCGGGTCGCAATGGGTGTGGTAGCGGTCGTGCAGGTCGTCGCCGGTCAGCGCCCAGGCGCCGCCGGTGCACTCGGTCACGTCCTTGCCGGTCATCTCGATATGGATGCCGCCCGGATAGCTGCCCTCGGCGCGGTGGATCTGGAAGAAGCTTTCGACTTCCGAGAGAATCCGCTCGAACGGCCGGGTCTTGTACGAGTTGAGCGTGATCGTGTTGCCGTGCATCGGATCGCAGGACCAGACCACCTTCTTGCCCTCGCGCTCCACGGCACGGATCAGGCGCGGCAGGTGATCGGCGACCTTGTCGTGGCCGAAACGGCAGATCAGCGTCAGCCGGCCGGCCTCGTTTTCCGGGTTCACCGCATCGATAAGCCGCAAGAGGTCATCCTCGGCAAGCGAAGGGCCGCATTTGAGACCAAGCGGGTTCTTGATGCCGCGGGCATATTCGATATGGGCATGATCGGCCTGGCGGGTGCGATCGCCGATCCAGATCATGTGGCCCGAGGTCGCGTACCAGTCGCCCGAGGTCGAATCAACACGGGTCAGCGCCTCTTCATAGCCAAGCAGCAGCGCCTCGTGGCTGGTGAAGAAATCGGTCTCCGACAGCGCATGGTTGTTCTCGGCGCGAATGCCGATCGCGCGCATGAACGACATGGTTTCCGACAGCCGGTCGGCGAGCTTCTGGTAGCGTTCGCCCTGCGGGCTATCCTTTACGAAGCCGAGCATCCACTGATGGACGTTTTCCAGATTGGCATAGCCGCCCATGGAAAAGGCGCGCAGCAGGTTCAGTGTCGCGGCCGACTGGCGGTAGGCCATCAGCTGGCGCTGCGGATCGGGAATACGGGCTTCCTCGGTGAAATCGATGCCGTTGATGATGTCGCCGCGATAGCTCGGCAGCGTCACCCCGTTGATCGTCTCGTTCGGGCTGGAGCGCGGCTTGGCGAACTGGCCGGCGATGCGGCCGACCTTGACCACCGGCTGCTGCGCGCCGAAGGTCAGCACCACGGCCATCTGCAGGAAGGCGCGGAAGAAATCGCGGATCGTATCGGCGCCGTGCTCGGCGAAGCTTTCGGCGCAGTCACCGCCCTGGAGCAGGAAACCGCGGCCCTCGGCCACCTCGCCCAGCGCCTTCTTCAGACGGCGCGCCTCGCCGGCAAACACCAGCGGCGGATAGCTCGCAAGCGCGGCCTCTGCCTCGGCCAGTTTTGCCTCGTCAGGATATTCCGGCACCTGAAGGATCGGCTTGTGACGCCAACTTCCGGGGGTCCAGTTCTTCGCGCTCGTCATCATCTCATACCTGCTTTTTGGCGGCCCCGTTTCCTGGGCCGAGCCGTTCTCTCTCCCATTGTGGGCGCGCTTATAGACGTTTCCGGCTTTTTTGTATAGCCGCGACGACCGCACGCGCGGCAGCGGATCTAAACCCGCTCGCCGTTCTTCACGCGGTAGGTCGGCTGGTACATCGTCACCAGTTCCTCCGAGGCCGTCGGGTGAACCGCCATGGTGCGGTCGAAATCGTCCTTGGTGCAGCCGCCCTTCAGCGCGATGCCGATCAGCTGCGCCATTTCGCCGGCCTCATGGCCGAGAATATGGGCGCCGACCACCTTGCGGTCGGCGGCGTTGACGATGAGCTTCATAACCGTGCGCTCGTCGCGGCCCGACAGCGTCGCCTTCATCGGCCGGAACTTGGCGAGGTAGACCTCGAGTTCCTCGTAGCGTTCGGCCGCAACATGTTCCGGCAGGCCGACCGTGCCGATTTCCGGCTGCGAGAACACCGCCGTTGCGATCAGGTCGTGATCCGGCTTGGTCGGGTTGTCCTTGTATTCGGTCTCGATGAAGCACATCGCCTCGTGGATCGCGACCGGGGTGAGCTGGACGCGATCGGTGACATCGCCCAGTGCCCAGATATAGTCGACATTGGTGCGCGAATAGTCGTCCACCATGATCGCGCCCTTGGCGTCCAGTTCGACGCCAACGGATTCAAGGCCAAGCCCCTTGGTGTTCGGCTGCCGTCCGAGCGCCATCATCACCTTGTCGGCGTTGAAGACGTGGCCGTTATGGGTCTGGGCCTTGAGCCGGCCATCGGCCGCCTGGGCGACGTCGACAATCGTGTCGCGGCAGATGACCTGGATGCCCTTCTTCTCCATCGCCTCGCGCAGATTGACGCGCATGTCCATATCGAAGCCGCGCAGGATTTCCGGGCCGCGATAGATCAGCGTGGTCTCGACGCCGAGCCCGGCGAAGATATTGGCGAATTCAACCGCGATATAGCCGCCGCCGGTGATCGCGATCGACTTCGGCAGTTCCTCCAGATGAAAGGCCTCGTTGGAGGAGATGCAAAGCTCGGAGCCCGGCATTTCCGGGTGCGGATTTGGGTGGCCACCGACGGCGACCAGGATCTTCTCCGCGGTCACTTCCTGCCCGGAGGACAGAAGCCGGACGCGATGGTCACCGGCGATCTCCGCCCGGGTCTCGAGAATCTCGGCGCCGTTGGTTTCCAGCCCCTTGCGGTAGAGCCCTTCCAGCCGGGTAATTTCCCGGTCCTTGGCGGCAATCAGCGCCGGCCAGGAGAAACTGCGCTCGCCGACGGTCCAGCCATAACCGGCCGCGTCCTCGAAATGCTCGGGATATTGCGAGGCATAGACGAACAGCTTTTTCGGCACGCAGCCGCGAATGACGCAGGTGCCGCCGAACCGGTATTCCTCGGCGATTGCCACCCTCTTGCCCATGCTAGCGGCAAGGCGGGCGGCGCGCACACCGCCGGAACCGCCGCCGATCACAAACAGGTCGAAGTCATATTGCGTCATGGGAGGGCTCCTTGCGGTGGGGTATTCCGGGACAATCGATTTTGGCTGAATATGGCGACTTTCCGCCAAAAATAAAGCCCGCCGGGGTCGGCGGGCTGTTATGCAACGGGCGAATGGCCCTTTTACTGCGCGGGCAGTGCCGGAACCTCGGTCGCCTCGACGGGCGTGCCGCCATCGGCTTCGATGCGCCGGTTCAGCTCTGCCTGGGCCTGCTGGGAGAGATCGCGGGCGATGCCGCGGGCCCATATATCGCCGGCCTGGCCGAGTTCGCGCGCGGCGATCGGGCCGTACTGGATGAACTTCTTGCCGACATCGGAGTTGTAGAATTCAGCAAGCTGGTTGAGTTCTTCCGCAGTGAAGATGTTGGCGTAGATCTGCGCGCCTTCCTTCTCGAGATCGGCCCGGCGCGGGGCCAGCGCGATCGCCGTATCGGTGACGACCTCGTCGATCACCGTGTGGTAGTTCGGATAGACCTGCGTGAGTTGGGCCTGAACGAGGTCCGCCTGATTCGGCAGGATCTCGTCGAACTGGTTGTTGATGCCCAACGCCTGGAGCGCGGCTTTGGCGGCGGCCTCATGCTCAGGCGAAATGTCCTGCGCAGAAGCAACCGAAAAGGCGCCAAGTCCCATAATCGTCGCGGCGATGGCCACGGAAAGGCCGAACCTGGATTTCATTTTCATAAAGGACTCCTGTCTACTCAGTTGCTTTGAGTGTACGTACACCGCCGTCGGATGCAACGATGGCGAGTGTCGCGATGTCAATGAACAGCCCGTGCTCCACAACGCCGGCGATGGCGTTGAGCGCGTCTGACAATGCCTGTGCATCGTGAATGCGGCCAAATGATGCATCGATAATATAGTGTCCGCCATCGGTCATATAGGGCCCGTCGCCCGATTGGCGAAGGTCGAGCGACCCAGAAAGATTGAGCCGCGACGCGGCGCGTTCGATGGCAAGGCGGGTCGCGCCGAGCCCGAACGGCATGACCTCGATGGGCAGCGGAAAGGCGCCGAGGCAATCCACGACCTTGGTCTCGTCAGCAATCACGATCATCGCTTTAGAGGACGAGGCCACGATCTTTTCGCGCAACAGCGCGCCGCCGCCGCCCTTGATGAGATTGAGCGCCGGATCGATCTCGTCGGCGCCGTCGATCGTGAGATCGAGCTCCGGCGTTTCGTCGAGCGAATTCAGCGTGATGCCCAGTTCCAGGCACTGACGCGCCGTCGCCTCGGAGGTCGGAACCCCGATGACATTGAAGCCGTTGGCAACCTTTTCGCCGAGGAGCGCGATGAATTCCCGCGCCGTGCTGCCGGTTCCGATGCCGAGCCGCATACCGTCCTCGACATATTCAAGCGCGGTTTCCGCAGCCTTTATCTTCAATTGACGCGCATCCATGCGTCACATGCTCCTTTTGGCTAACGGTAAGGTGTTTACACGCCACGCGCGTCAAACAAAAGACCTTTTGCGCCGAGGCCGCGCAAATGCTTGGCATGCTTGCTGCCGGCGGTTATGAACCGGGCCGGGAAGCGGACGGCGAGCGTCGTCTGCCGGAAAATGAAGGATCGTCCCCAATGCCCGCACCGCTCGCCATATTCGACCTCGACGGCACGCTGATCGATACAGCGCCCGATCTGATCGCAAGCCTGAACCACGCCATCGCGCCTGCGGGGCTCGCCCCCTATGGCATCGAGGACACGAAGATACTGGTCGGCCGCGGCGTAAGAGTGATGATCGAAAGGGCCTTCGAACATCGCGACCGATCGCTCGACGAGGATACGTTCGATGCCTGTTTCGAACGCTTCAGCGAACACTATCGCGCCGGCATCCCCGGTGAAAGCCGCCCCTACCCCGGCATCGTCGCGGCGCTCGACCGGCTGAAATCCACGGGCTTCGATCTCGCCGTGTGCACCAACAAGCGCGAATCGTTCACCATGCCGCTGCTCGAAGCACTCGGTCTCACCGGCTATTTCACCGCGATCACCGGCGGCGACACATTCGCCTTCCGCAAGCCCGATCCCCGCCACATCACGGAGACCATCGCGCGCGCCGGGGGCGACGTCGCCAATGCGGTCATGGTCGGCGACAGTTCCAATGATATCGATTCGGCAAAGGGCGCCGGCGTTGCAACCATCGCCGTCACCTTCGGCTATGCCGACCGCCCGGTCGCCGAAATGGCCGCCGACCGGATGATAAGCGACTATGCGGCGCTGACGTCGGAACTGGCGCTCGCGGTGATCGCACGGCGATAGCTGCCGCCGTCCCCGAGCCCGACAACGCAAAAGGCGCACCCGCAAAACGGACGCGCCTTCTTTGATTTAGGGCCCTGGCAGCGGTCAGCTACCGAGGCGGGCCTTGCTTTCGGCTTCCATGGCCCGCTTCAGATACATGTCGCGGTCATAGACATCGTCATAATACTGGACCTTGCCGGTATCATCCGGCCAGGCCGTGAAATAGGCGACATAGACCGGGAATTTCTCCGGAACGTCGACCGGGGTGTTCTTGCCGGTCGCGATATAGTCGTCGATATCCGACTCCGGCACGCCGAGAACGGCGGCGGCCATCTTGTTGGGATCGGAGAGACGCACGCAGCCATGGCTCAACGCCCGCATGTCGCGCTCGAAATAGCTCTTCTGCGGCGTATCATGCATGTAGATCGCATGATCGTTCGGGAACAGGATCTTGAGCTGGCCAAGCGCGTTGCGCTCGCCCGGCGGCTGACGCACATCGACCATCGGGGCGGACGCCCAATTGACGGAAGACGATGACACCCGGCGGCCATTATAGCTGACCTCGTAACCGATCTGGTCGAAATAGCTCGGATTGGCGCGCAGCTTCGGCAGGTATTCGTTGACGACGATCGAGCGCGGAATGCCCCAATAGGGGTTGAATTCGACCGTTTCGATCTCGTCCTTGAAGAAATAGGTCTGGTTGGTGGGGTTGCCCACCACGACGCCCATGTCGAAGCTTTCGCCGTTATCGTCATGATAATAGACGCGGTAGGCCGGCTGATTGATGAAGACATAGCGCGGACCGAAATCATCCGGCAGCCAGCGCAGACGCTCCATGGCATCGAGCACCTTCTGGGTGCGGTCGTCATTGGTTTCGACGTCGAAGGCCCTCACCGTGTTGGGGCCGACAACGCCGTCGACATAGAGACCTGCCGACTTCTGGAAGTCCTTCACCAGGGTCACCAGTTCGGGCGTGTATTCCTCGCTGACGCCGTCATAGGCCGCGAAGATTTCCGCATGGTCCACCTTGAATTCGGGCGAAGCCTTGCGTTCAATCGCCTTGACCACGCTCGGGACGTTCTGGTTGGTCTGGCCCGGACGGATGAACACGCTGCCGGTGAAAACGATCGGCTCGACCACGTTTTCGGTGTTGCGCAGTTCGGCGAGCTCCGCCTTCAGGTCCTGGAAAAACTGGTTCTGCGGATTGTAGCTTTCGATGAATTCGGCAACGTCAACCGTTCCGGGGAGGCTGTCGATCGCTTCGCCGAGATCGACCGGGGTGCGCTTCAGGTCGTGGAACTCGGAAATCCGGTTAGGATCGACGCGGCCGCGCCTGGCATCCTGCATGTAGGCAAGCACCTTGGCGGAAAGGGCGAGCTCGAACTGCATCAGGGCAGCCTTTTCCTCATCCTCGTTCTCGGCCGCGAGCAGATCCGGCAGCTGGACCCGGTAGTTGTCGGGTTCGAGGCCGAAGACGTCGGCATTGCCGAGCGTCCGCATGGCCGCGCGGGCCTTCTGCGAAACCTTGCCGTCCTCCACCCAGATCAGTTCGCCGCCATTGGAATAATAGTCCTCGATCGCCGAAGCGACATCATCAATGGCCTTGACCTGGGCATCGGCGAGATACTGGCGCGGATCATCTTCAGCGATCGCGACCGTGGTTTCCGTTTCGACGGCGTCGGTCATCGAGCCCTGATCCAGCGCGGCGACTTCCGTCGTCGTCTCTTCCATATCGGCATCATCGGGGGTGATCGAGCCGGTGACCACCGGATCGCGAATTTCGCCGATATCGATCATGCGGACAGGATCGGCTCGATAGGCGTAATATTTCGGCGGGGCGACCTTGGGGGCGGAGTAGGTGCGCTGAACCTGCTTTTTCTGCTGCACCTGAGGCTGCTGCTCGACGACCGGCGCGCGCTGCGATTCTTTCTGTCGGCCGCGCAAGATGTCCATCAACGTCAGGGCGTTGGCCGCACTCGGCACGAAGGCGGCAGAAACCGCCACGGCCAGAGCCACAGATGAAACGCGAACTGAGAGTTTGTTGCGCAATGTTCTACCCCGTTTTGCAAGTCAACGTTTTCATTGACATCCTATCCGCAAGCTCTTTAGCGAGCCAATAACATTTGCGCTATCTGTGCGCAAACCTTCTGGTTGTGTCATGAAAAAACAACACTTTGGTCAGCTTGCCGATCGATTGCCGTTCCGGATCAGCCTATCAAGCGCCTGTTAACAGGGGCTTAAACGCGAACGATTTCTGTGTGCGTTGCAACATGCGCGCCATCCATAAAGTCACATACTTCAACGCAGAGATATCGCCCCGGTTCCGTGACGGAGAACATGGCGTCGTCATTGGTCCGGTCGCAGGCCGGGTTCGCGGCGCCGACCCTGCATTTTTTCTGTTTCGGTTGGCAATCGGCGATACTAATCGAATAAGTTTTCGCCGATTATTGACAGAACTGCTCGGCGCGCGCGATTGCATATCCCGATTTTCGCAAGGACGATCGCCCACCGGGGCAATGGCAGGAGTAGAAACACCATGACCGCAACCCGTACAGAAACCGACACATTCGGCCCGATCGAGGTCGCCGCCGACCGCTACTGGGGCGCGCAGGCCCAGCGTTCGCTCGGCAATTTCAAGATCGGCTGGGAAAAGCAGCCGCTTTCCGTGGTCCGCGCGCTCGGCATCGTCAAGCAGGCGGCCGCCAGGGCCAATATGGCGCTCGACCGGCTGCCCGCCGAAATCGGCAACGCCATCGTCGAGGCCGCCCAGGAAGTCATCGACGGCAAGCTTAACGACCACTTCCCGCTAGTCGTGTGGCAGACGGGCTCCGGCACGCAGTCGAACATGAATGCCAATGAGGTGATCTCGAACCGCGCGATCGAACTCCTCGGCGGCGAGATGGGCTCGAAGAAGCCGGTCCACCCCAACGACCACTGCAATATGAGCCAGTCGTCGAACGACACCTATCCGACGGCAATGCACATCGCCTGTGCCGAGCAGATCGTTCACCACCTGTTGCCGAACCTGAAGCACCTTCATGATGCGCTCGCCGCCAAGGAGAAGGAATTCGCCGATATCATCAAGATCGGCCGCACCCATACCCAGGATGCGACGCCGCTGACGCTCGGCCAGGAGTTCTCCGGCTACACCGCGCAGATCGCCTCCGCCATCGAACGCATCGAGTTGACGCTGCCGGGCCTTTACCAACTCGCCCAGGGCGGCACCGCCGTCGGCACCGGCCTCAACGCGCCGGTCGGCTTTGCGGAGAAGGTGGCCGAGGAAGTCGCCGGCATCACCGGCCTGCCCTTCGTTACCGCGCCGAACAAGTTCGAGGTGCTCGCCGCCCATGACGCCATGGTGTTCTCGCACGGCGCCATCAACGCGGCGGCCATGGCCTGCTTCAAGATCGCCAACGATATCCGCTACCTCGCCTCCGGCCCGCGCTCCGGCCTCGGCGAATTGTCGCTGCCGGAAAACGAGCCCGGCTCCTCGATCATGCCCGGCAAGGTCAACCCGACGCAGAACGAGGCGATGACCCAGGTCTGCGCTCATATCGCCGGCAATCAGGCCGCGATCGGCTTTGCCGGCAGCCAGGGCCAGTTCGAGCTCAACGTCTACAACCCAATGATGGCCTACAACTTCCTGCAGTCGGTGCAGCTTCTGGGCGATGCCGCCCGCTCCTTCACCGATCATTGCGTCGTCGGCATCCAGGCGCGCGAGGAAAACATCAAGGCCGGCGTCGAGCGCTCGCTGATGCTGGTGACGGCGCTCGCCCCGAAGATCGGCTACGACAACGCCGCCAAGATCGCCAAGACCGCGCACAAGAACAACACCACCCTGCGCGAGGAAGCGCTGGCGACCGGGCTTGTGACCGGCGAGGAATATGACGAGATCGTCCGCCCCGAACTGATGATCTCGCCCAAGTAAGACTACGGTTTTCGTAGATAAAAAGAGCGGCCGGAGCCCCCGGCCGCTCTTTTCTACACTGACGCCGCTCCGGCGCGCAGCAGATGGCGGAAACGCAGCGCCAGCAGCACCGCCGCCGCCCCCAGCCCCAGCATGAAGCCGACCCAGATGCCGACACCTTCAAGAGCGAAGGGAAACGCCAGCAGCCAGGCGAGCGGAAGGCCGATGATCCAGTAGGCAATCAGCACCAGAAACATCGGAACCCGGGTATCCTTGAGGCCGCGCAGCAGGCCGTTCATGGTCGCCTGCCCGCCGTCGAGCAGTTGAAACAGCGCCGCAACAAACACCAGCGGCACGGCATAAGCGAGCACCTCCGGCGCATTCGGCAGGCCGGTATCCATGAACAGCGATACGAGCGGCACGGGTGCGAGCGCGAAGGTCAGGCCGCTTGCGACGGCAAAGCAGATCGCGATCGCCATCACCGTGACCGAAGCGCGGATGACATTGGCCCTGTCGCCGGCCCCGTGGAACATGCCGACGCGGACCGTCCCCGCCTGGGAAAGGCCGAGCGGAACCATGAAGGCAATCGAGGCCAGTTGCAGCACGATCCCATGGGCGGCGAGCGGGATCGCCCCGATCTGCCCCATCAGAACCGATGACACGGTGAACATCGAAACCTCCGCCAGAACGGAAATCCCGATCGGCAGGCCGAGCAGAACGACCTCTTTCAGCGCCTGCCAGTCCGGCTTCCAGAAGCGGACAAAAAGCTCATAGCGGGCAAGCATCGCGTCGCGGCCGATATAGGCGACCAGATAGAGGAAACCGAAGACCTGACCGACGAAGGTCGCGATCGCCGCGCCGCGAATGCCGATTTGCGGCATCCCGAACCCGCCCAGCACCAGCGCGTAGGCGACCACGGCGTTGACGACCAGCGTCAGCAACGAAACCCACAGAACCACCCGCGCCCGCCCCGTGGCGCTGACCAGCGAACGCAGGACCTGGAACAACAGCGCAGGAAACAGCGCGAAGCCGACGATGTGAAGATATTGCGCCGCCTTGGCCGCGACATCCGGTTCCTGACCGAGCGCCAGAAGGATCGGCTCGGACCAGAAGAACAATGGCAGAGCCAGCGCGCCGTAAATGATCGAAGCCCACATGCCCATGCGCATGGATCGGCGCACGGCAACCTCGTCGCCGCGGCCATAGGCCTGCGCGACCATGGGCATCACCGCAATGGCAAGCCCCATGCCGAAGATGAAGATCGTGAAATAATACTGCGTGGCAAGGACCGCGGCCGCGAGATCCAGCGCGCTCAATTGCCCGAGAATGAAGATATCGGTGGCATTGATGCCCTGCTGGGCCAGTTGCGCGCCGATGAGGGGGATGCCGAGGGTAAGGGTTTCCTTGAGGTGGGAGAACCACGAATGGCCGGCTGCTTGCGCAGAAGGCATTGTGACAGACATGAAATTCACCAGAAGCTGACGCGCCGGGGCCATGCAATATCGGGGCCCCGGCGGCGCAAATTCCTTAGCTTCTTTTTTCGGCAATTGCCACCCTTATGGGCAAACCGGGATGAAGCAGCCGATCACGAGATCGGGTTGCCGCCGTAGCGATAGGCGCCACCGCGTTGCAGGGCGTGGCGATAGGCCGGGCGGGCGTGGATCTTGACCAGATAGTCGAGCACGGCCTGCGGGCGCTCTCCGAAGGGAATCCGGTCCATGCCGACTTCGACCGGGAAGCTCATCATGATGTCGGCGGCGGTGAAATTGGCGCCAGCGAACCAGCCGTCGCGCTTCAGTTCTTCGTCCCAGAAGGCTCCGTGGGTCTTCAGTTGCGGGTCGGTGAGCTTCGTTGTCACCGCCTTGGAAATCATGTTCATCAGCGGCTTCATCAGGCGGGGACCCTGCTCCGGGATTTTCTGGAACACCAGCTTCATCACCAGAAGCGGCATGGCCGAGCCTTCGGAATAATGCAGCCAGTAGCGATAGCGCAGCGCCTCATCCGTGCCCGGCTCCGGCCTGAGGCCCTTGCCGTCGCCGTAGCGGTCGATCAGATATTCGACGATCGCGCCGCTTTCGGCGATGACCCGGCCGTCGTCTTCGATAATGGGCGACTTGCCGAGCGGGTGGATCTGCTTCAGTTCACGCGGCGCGCTCATATCCTCGGCCCGCTTGTAGCGCTTGATCTCATAGTCGACCCCGAGCTCCTCCAGAAGCCAGAGAATGCGATGGGCGCGGGAGTCTTCCAGATAATGAACGAGCATGAAACCACCTTCGAATGTTGATCGAACCGAACGGTTCGATTTAGATATGCACTCCTTTATACGTGTTGACAAGCCCGGTCAGATTGCCGTGATCGCGATTGCGCCGAAATAAAGAAAGAGGATGCCCGCGCTCTCGAACCCGATGCGCCCCGGCCCCGCCTTCTGGCGCACGATCAGGCCGAGCAGCAGGATCGCCGTTGCCGACAGGCCAACGGCAAGCCAGATCAGATCATCCTTTCCGATCGCGTGATAGAGTGAGCCGTCGCGATATGCGAGGTCCGAAAGTGTCAGGAACAGGGTATCAAACGTGTTGCCGCCGATAATGCCGCCGACGGCAAGCTGCAGCGCGCCGCGCCTGACCGCCGCCAGCGTCGTCACCAGTTCCGGCAGCGATGTTACCACCGCCGTCATCAGCGCGCCGACGAGAGAGGCGGAAAGGCCGTAACGGTCGGTGATCACGGCCGCGATCTCCGAGATCACATAGCCGGCAATGCCCATCAGCAGCATCAGAGCGATGAACACCGCGAAGATACTCACATTGCCGCGGGCATCGCTTTGCTCTTCCTCGGGCTGGTCCGTGCGCGTCTCATGCGTGCCGACAGGCTTCCACATCGGCTCGTCGCGCACCCTTTTCGAGGCGACCACGCCGGCGATGTAGACGCCGAAAATGGCAAGCGACATCGGGCTGACGGCAAACAGCGTGATTTCCGGCGAGGTATAGGCCAGAAGCGGCATGCTGAGCAGCAACACCAGCAGTGCGCCCTGAAACAGGTTGGAAAGATCGGCCGCCGCATGCTCGAGGTTCACCCGCCGATAGATCATGTCGGCAAGGGCCAGAAACGCTGTCTGCGCGGCAATGCCGCCGACGGCGTTGGAAAAGCTGAGCGACGCCCGCCCATCGAGCGCCGAGGTCACCGACACGACCGTGCCCGAGAGCGAGGTCGCCGCGCCCAGCAGCAGCCCGCCGATCAGCGCCTCGCCAAGCCCGGTGCGGTCGGCAATCCTGTCCGCTACGTCGGTGATCCTGACGCCGCAACCGAGAATGACCGCGCCGGCCATCACAAAGAGAACGATCAGCCAGATCAAAGTCAGGTTTTCAAAATTCATAAATGTCTCCGGTTTGAAAAGCTAACGCGCCACCCTCCCCTTTGTTCAACCCGTGCTGGCAGCGCGCGACCCCGGTCTGATCTCTTTACAGTTGAAGATGTTCCCTATACGTTCCTCAAGATCATGACTGGAGGAGGCGGCTTATGGCGACGCAGGAAGAAAAATATCACCGGTTCATGACGCTGCATGCGCGCGAGCATGCTTTCGTCATGCCCAATCCATGGGATGCCGGCTCGGCACGCCTGCTCGCCCATCTCGGCTTCGAGGCGCTTGCGACCACCAGCGCGGGGCTTGCCTTTTCGCTCGGCCGCCGCGATTCGGCCTCGGACCTGTCACGCGACGACATTCTTGCCAACGCCAAAGCCATCGTGGAGGCGACCGACCTGCCGGTTTCCGCCGACCTTGAAAACGGCTTCGGAGATTCGCCGGAAGATTGCGCGCTGACGATCCGGCTCGCCATCGAAACCGGCCTCGTCGGCGGCTCGATCGAGGATGCCACGGGGCGGCCCGACGATCCGATCTATGATTTCGACGCGGCTGTCGAGCGCGTGCGCGCGGCAGCCCAGGCTGGGGCCGGAAAGCCATTCGTTCTCACCGCGCGCTCGGAAAATTTCCTGTGGGGCCGCCCCGATCTTGCCGACACGATCCGGCGTCTCCAGGCCTTTTCCGAGGCCGGCGCGGATGTGCTCTACGCACCCGGATTGCCGGATATCGAGGCGATCGCCACGGTCTGCCGCGCCGTCGACAAGCCGGTCAACGTGGTGATGGGGCTTCAGGGCGAGAACTATTCCGTGGCCGCGCTGGAACAGGTCGGCGTCAGACGTATCAGCGTCGGCGGCTCGTTTGCCCGGGCCGCGCTCGCCGGCCTGAAACAGGCGGCGGAAGAGGTGCTGACGGAAGGAACGTTCAATTACGAAAGGATAGAAGGCAGCGAGGCGGAAAGGCTGACCGCGCCGCCGAAGCGGTGACGCCGGCGGGCGTCACCGGGCGAGATGCGCGCGCTCAGGCATGCGACGTCTTGCTGGCCCTGCGAAAGATTTCCCCATGGCCTGCCTTGCGCTCGGCATCGTCCGCGCCGAAAATCCTGCCGCCGACGATCCGGTAAAGAATAGCAAGTCCTGCAGCCGCGAACACGATCTGGAATGCGATAAGAGGCAGATATTCAAACATGGTTTTGTCTCCGGTTTGGAGTAATAACGCAGCATGTAGACGAAAAGTTCACACTTAAGTGCATCGGAGCGCGAAAAACTTGGTTGATTGCGGTTCACGCGGTGCATTTTCGGGGTTCCGTTGCCATGGCAATTTCCCTATAAGGCCCACCTAGCCTACATGATTTCACGTCCCGTACCCGGCCCGGTCAACCGCGCCGGTTTTTGATGCAGGGATGATAAAAAGAAACGACGGATACCGCCCATGCCCAAGCGCCAAGACCTCAAATCCATCCTCATCATCGGCGCGGGGCCGATCGTCATCGGCCAGGCCTGCGAGTTCGACTATTCCGGCGCGCAGGCCTGCAAGGCGCTGAAGGAGGAAGGCTACCGGGTCATTCTGGTCAACTCCAATCCGGCCACGATCATGACCGACCCGGAGCTTGCCGACGCCACCTATGTCGAGCCGATCACCCCGGAAGTCGTCGCCAAGATCATCGCCAAGGAACGGCCGGACGCGCTGCTGCCGACCATGGGCGGCCAGACCGCGCTCAACACCGCATTGTCGCTGCGCCGCATGGGCGTGCTGGAACGCTACAATGTCGAGATGATCGGCGCCAAGCCGGACGCGATCGACAAGGCCGAGGACCGCGCGCTTTTCCGCGAGGCGATGGCCAAGATTGGCCTTGAGACGCCGAAATCGATGCTGGCGAACGCCACCGAGATCAAGGATCAGCATCGCCAGGAACATGAAGCCAAGCGCGCCGAGCTGAAGAAGACGCTCTCCGGCGATGCGCTGGATGCGGCACTGGACGAGCTGGAGAACCAGTGGAACCTCGGCAATACCGACCGCAAGCAGCGCTACATGGCGCATGCGATGGCGATCGCCGCCCAGGCGCTCGACACGATCGGCCTGCCGGCGATCATCCGCCCGTCCTTCACGCTCGGCGGCACCGGCGGCGGGATTGCCTATAACCGCTCCGAGTTCTTCGAGATCGTGGAACGCGGCCTCGATGCCTCGCCGACAACGGAAGTGCTGATCGAGGAATCCGTGCTCGGCTGGAAGGAATACGAGATGGAAGTGGTCCGCGACAAGGCGGACAACTGCATCATCATCTGCTCGATCGAAAACGTCGATCCGATGGGCGTGCACACCGGCGATTCGATCACCGTTGCCCCTGCCCTCACCTTGACCGACAAGGAATACCAGATCATGCGCAACGCCTCGCTGGCTGTTCTGCGCGAGATCGGTGTCGAGACCGGCGGCTCGAACGTGCAGTTCGCCGTCAACCCGGCCGATGGCCGCCTCGTCGTCATCGAAATGAACCCGCGCGTATCGCGCTCCTCGGCGCTGGCTTCCAAGGCCACCGGCTTCCCGATTGCCAAGGTCGCCGCCAAGCTTGCCGTCGGCTATACGCTCGACGAGCTTGAAAACGACATCACCGGCGGCGCGACGCCGGCCTCGTTCGAACCCTCGATCGATTATGTCGTCACCAAGATCCCGCGCTTCGCCTTCGAGAAATTCCCGGGCGCGGAAAACACCCTGACCACGGCGATGAAGTCCGTTGGCGAAGTCATGGCGATCGGCCGAACCTTCCCGGAATCGCTGCAGAAGGCGCTGCGCGGGCTGGAGCGCGGCCTAACCGGCCTCGACGAGATCGAAATCCCGGGCATCGAGAACGGCGAGCCGAGCAACGCCATTCGCGCGGCCATCGGCACCGGCACGCCGGACCGGCTGCGCATGGTCGCCCAGGCGATGCGTCTTGGCGTCAGCCAGAACGAAATCCATGAACATTCCAAGATCGACCCCTGGTTCCTCGATCAGCTGCGCGCCATCGTCGACATGGAAGAGCGCGTGCGCGAGCACGGCCTGCCGCAGGATGCCGAAAACCTGCGCATGCTGAAGGCCATGGGTTTTTCCGACCAGCGTCTGGCAAGCCTCACCCATGGCCGCCCGAAGGAAGTCGCCCAGCTGCGCAACAAGCTCGGCGTGCGCCCGGTCTACAAGCGCATCGACACCTGCGCCGCCGAGTTCGCCTCGCCGACCGCCTATATGTATTCGACCTACGAAACGCCCTTTGATGGCGCCACGCGCTCCGAGGCCGGCATTTCGGATGCGAAGAAGGTCGTCATCCTCGGCGGCGGCCCGAACCGGATCGGACAGGGCATCGAATTCGACTATTGCTGCTGCCATGCCGCCTTCGCGCTGAAGGATGCCGGCTACGAGTCGATCATGGTCAACTGCAACCCGGAAACGGTCTCGACCGACTACGACACCTCCGACCGGCTTTATTTCGAGCCGCTGACGGCGGAAGACGTCATCGAGATCATGCGCGCGGAACAGGAAAAGGGCACGCTCGCCGGCGTGATCGTGCAGTTCGGCGGCCAGACGCCGCTGAAGTTGGCCGAAGCGCTGGAAAAGAACGGCATCCCGATCCTTGGCACCGCGCCGGACATGATCGACCTTGCCGAGGACCGCGACCGCTTCCAGAAGCTCCTGATCAAGCTCGACCTCAACCAGCCGAATAACGGCATCGCCTATTCGGTCGAACAGGCCCGTCTGGTGGCCGGCGAGATCGGCTACCCGCTGGTGGTCCGCCCGTCTTATGTTCTCGGCGGCCGCGCCATGGAGATCGTCCATAACGAGGCCGGCCTTTCGCATTATCTGCTGGAAGTCGTGCCGGAACTCGTCACCGAAGACATCAAGCAGCGCTACCCGAACGACAAGACCGGGCAAATCAACACCATGCTCGGCAAGAACCCGCTTCTGTTCGACAGCTATCTGACCAACGCCATCGAAGTGGACGTCGACTGCCTCTCCGACGGCCATGACGTGTTCATCGCCGGCATCATGGAGCATATCGAGGAGGCCGGCATCCATTCCGGCGACAGCGCCTGCGCGCTTCCGCCGCATTCGCTCTCGCCGGAGGTGCTGGATGAACTCGAGGAGCAGTCCCGCGCGCTGGCGCTGGCGCTTAACGTCAAGGGCCTGATGAACGTGCAGTTCGCCATCAAGGACGGCACGGTCTATATCCTCGAAGTGAACCCACGCGCCTCGCGCACCGTACCTTTCGTGGCGAAGACCATCGGCGCGCCGATCGCCAAGATTGCCGCCCGCGTGATGGCCGGCGAGAAGCTTTTCGATGTGATCGACTCCTATGGCGAGCGGCCGAACCCGCGCAAGCTGAACCATATCGCGGTCAAGGAGGCCGTCTTCCCCTTCGCCAAGTTCCCGGGCGTCGACACCCTGCTCGGCCCGGAAATGCGCTCCACCGGCGAGGTCATCGGCCTCGACAAGGATTTCGCGATCGCCTTCGCCAAATCCCAGCTCGGCGCCAGCGTCGACCTGCCGCGCGATGGCTGCGTCTTCGTCTCGGTCCGCTCGGAAGACAAGGAGCGCGTGCTCCCCGCCGTCCGGCTTCTGGTCGAACAGGGCTTCACCGTAATGGCGACCGGCGGCACCCGCGACTTCCTGGAGGAGAACGGCATTTCCGCCACCAAGATCAACAAGGTACGCGAGGGCCGTCCGCATATCGAGGACGCGATCCGCAACCGTCAGGTCCAGCTTGTGTTCAACACCACCAGCAACGACAAGACGATCTCGGATTCGAAGTCTCTCCGCCGTGCCGCACTCACCCAGAAGGTGCCCTATTACACCACCATGGCCGGCGCCATGGCCGCTGCCCAGGCAATCAGGGCGCTGAAACAGGGCCAGCTCGAAGTGCGGCCGCTGCAGAGCTACGCCTGAGAGGCGTTGCGCACGATATGACAAGAAGGCGGGCCAGACCCCGCCTTCAGACTGCTGACAAAGCACCAAGCTTTGACCATCGTGTGTCATCAGCCCTTCGTCTTGTGTCATACTCGGACCTGATCCGAGCATCCAGGCGGTTTAAGCTGCTGAATTTGCAAAGATTTATGACTAGCCCTTACCGCGCGGCCTGGATCCTCGGGTCAAGCCCGAGGATGACGCGGAGTGTGAGGATAGGTTTGTCAACAAACCGAGGGCAGGCCCAGCGCCTGCCCTTTTCTTAGGGCTTGACGCACGGGTTTGCGTCCTTTATTTATCCACTAGGTTAATTAACTGACAGGATAAATACAGAATGTCCGATCCGCTGAGCCAGACGCTCTCCGCCCTCGCCGATCCCACCCGCCGCGCGATCCTTGCCCGGTTGTCCAAGGGCGAAGCGACGGTGAATGAACTGGCCGAGCCATTCAACATGTCGCTGCCGGCGGTGTCCAAGCATCTGAAGGTGTTGGAGCGCGCCGGGCTGATCTCCCGCGGCCGAGAGGCGCAGACCCGGCCCTGCCGGATAGAGCCCGAGACGCTGAAGGCGGTCGATGGCTGGCTTTCGGACTACCGGACGCTGTGGGAACGGCGGCTCGACCGGCTGGAAGCCCATCTTGCGAAAATTCAGAAGGAGGAAACGCCATGAGCGAGGAAATGCCCAACGCAAGCCTCGAAATCCACAACGAAAGACGCTTTCCGCAGGACCGCGATACGCTGTTTTCAGCGGTAGCCGATCCCCAAAAGCTCGCCCGATGGTGGGGACCGCACGGGTTCGAAAACCGCATCACGGCATTCGATTTTCGCCCGGGCGGCCGCTGGCGGATCATCATGACCGCCTCGAACGGCGATGAATTCGACAACCACTGGAGCTTTCTGGCAATCGAAGACGGGCGCTTGGTCCGCGCCCGCCATCACCTGCCGATGCATGATTTCATCCTGGAAATGCGGTTCGAGGATCACGCCGGGGGAAGCCGCCTTGTCTGGAGAATGGAATTCGAGCCCACCGAGGAAAACCAGGCTATGGCGCACTTCCTCAAGGCCGCCAACGACCAGAATCTCGACCGCCTCGCACAGTTTCTGCAAGGAGAAAACCAATGACCGCTGAACTTGATCCCGCAAAAATCATCCGTCTGGAGCGCGTCATGGACGCCCCGCTCGAACTGGTGTTCAAGGCGCTGTCCGATGAGAAGCATCTGGACCAATGGTGGGGACCGGACGGCTTCACCAACGAAACCCACGCGATGGACTTTTCCGTCGGCGGGCTGTGGCACTACACGATGCACGGCCCCGACGGCAAGGACTGGCCCAACTGGATCCGCTATACGGAGATCACCCCTCCGGCCCGCATTGCCTACGACCATGGCGGCGAACTCGGCGAGCCCGCCCATTTTCGGGGCCTGATCCTGCTCGAGGACGACGGCGGAAAGACCCGCGTTTCGCTGATCCTGATCTTCGAGACGACTGAAGCTCGCGATGCGACCGTCGAGTTCGGCGCCGTAGAAGGTGGCCGGCAGACGCTGGCAAAGCTCGATGCCTATGCCAGCCGCCTGCACGGCTAAATCGGTGCGTTTGCTCTAGCCAGCAATGATGTTGTGCTCTGGGCCATAGGGGAAGCCGGTGATGTTCTCGGCGCCGTCTTCGCCCACGACCAGAATGTCGTGCTCGCGGTAGCCGCCGGCGCCCGGCGTGCCCTCCGGCACGAACAACATCGGTTCCATCGAGATCACCATGCCGGGCGCAAGCACGGTCTCGATATCCTCGCGTAGTTCCAGCCCCGCCTCGCGGCCGTAATAGTGGCTGAGGATGCCGAAGGAGTGGCCGTAGCCAAAGGAACGGTATTGCAGCACGCCGGCATCGGCGAAGAAGCGGTTGACCTCCTCGCAGATCGCGGCACACGAGATGCCGGGGCGGATCAGCGACATGCCGAGTTCATGGGCGGCGACATTCGTCTCCCAGAGATTCAGCGATGCTGCATCCGGCTCCCCGAGAAACAGCGTGCGTTCCAGCGCGGTGTAATAGCCCGAAATCATCGGGAAGGCGTTGAGGCTGAGAATATCGCCCTGCCGAAGACGCCGCGCGGTCACCGGATTATGCGCGCCGTCGGTGTTCAGCCCCGACTGGAACCAGACCCAGGTGTCGCGATATTCCGCATCCGGAAAAGCCTCGGCAATGGCAAGCTCCATCGCATCACGCCCCGCCATGGCCACATCGATCTCGCGCGCGCCTTCGCGGATTGCCTCGCGGATCGCCGCTCCACCGATATCGGCGACCCGCGCACCCGCGCGAATCAGCGCGATCTCCTCCGCCGACTTCAGCATCCGCAGCGTCATGACATCCGGCGCAAGATCGATGACTTCGCGGGCGCCGATCGCGGTTTCAAGCGCGGCACGGGCGGCAAGCGTCATGTGATCGCCCTCGATGCCGATCCGGTCATGTCCCTTGAGAAGGCCGGCAGCCGTGCGCCAGAAATTGTCGCGCTTCCAATCGGTGTAGATGATGTTGTCGCCATGGCTGCGCCGCCAGGGCTGGCCGGCATCGATATTGGCCGAGATCGTGGTGCAGCGCTCAGCGGTCACCACGCAGCCGAAGGGCCTTCCGAAGGCGCAGTACAGAAAGCCGGAATAATAGGCGATGTTGTGCATGGAGGTGAACAGCGCGGCGGTGACGCCGCGTTCCTCCATCCTCGCGCGCAAAAGCGCGAGGCGGCGGTCATATTCCGCCTGGCTGAAGGGCAGCGGCGCCTTCTCGCCATTCTCGCAAACGAAATTCTCGGGGCGGGTGGCCAGTTCGTTCATGGGTCAATCCTCATCCGCTGAACCGGACGGACTGCTCCCCTGCCCGGTTCGAAGCGCCTCTTCACAAGCGCTCAAACGTCCGGGCGTGCAGGACCATCATCATGGTGATCGCGGCCTTCCCCTGCGCACGACGCCATCGGCGCGAAGGTCCGCTGAGGAAAGTCTAGCGCTGGCCTCAAAACTTGGCAATGCCGGTTGAGGCCGTTTGCCTCCAGTCCTGCTCTTGTCATGATCGGCGGCTACGATCGCTATGCTGATACAGGCTTGACCGAAACATTATAGGTTGATATCAACTTAAACAACAGACCACACAGCACCGGTTTCCGGCGACAGGGAGAACAGCACATGGCGAGCGAATTTATCTGGTACGATCTGATGACGACGGATGCCGAGGCCGCGAAGGCCTTCTATCAGGATGTCGTCGGCTGGAAGGCTCAGGATGCCGGCCATCCCGATGTGGCCTACACGCTGCTCGGCATCGAAGGCTATGAGAGCCATGTCTGCGGCCTGATGCAGCTGACCGAGGACATGTGCGCGCAGAACATTCCGCCGCACTGGATGGGCTATGTCGATGTCGAGGATGTCGACGCCAAGGCAGCCGAGTTCAAGGCCGCTGGCGGCAACGTGCTGATGGAGCCGCATGACATTCAGGGGGTCGGCCGGTTTGCGGTGGTGAGCGATCCGCAGGGCGCGGCGATCAGCGTCTTCACGCCGATCCCGCCGGAAGGCGGCATGCCGGAATTTCCGCCGCGCGGCACGCCCGGCACCGCTGCCTGGCGCGAGCTCTACACGAGCGACCCCGAAGCCGCTGTTACCTTCTACGGCAAGGTGTTCGGCTGGAAACAGACCCAGGCGATGGATATGGGCCGCATGGGCAAATACCACCTGTTCAGCGCCGGCGGCGATGATCTCGGCGGGATGATGCGGATGCCCGACGGCATGCCCACGCCGGCCTGGAGCTATTATTTCCAGGTCGATGGCCTGAATGCTGCGATCGAGCGGGTGAAGGCCGGCGGCGGGCAGTTGCTCAACGGTCCGATGGATGTGCCGGACGGCGCGGTCATCGGCCAGTTTCTCGATCCGCAGGGCGCATATTTCTGCCTCGTGTCGATGAAACGCTGAAGCCTTAGCGCCAATCTCAATCCAGCTTGCGCCGGACACCCCCTCCGGCGCATTTTTTCGCGCGGGCCAATCAACTGGAGACCGGTTTGCCGTGCCGCGCGCACAAAACAGAGTAATAGTATGCGTCGGCGATTCGCGGCAACGCGGATACACCGTGCCCAGTCCGAATCCGGAGCATGAATCATGACTGTAGCCGCCAAGGCGACCCGCCGCGAATGGGTGGGCCTCGTGGTCCTCTCTGTCGCCTGTCTGGTCTATTCGATGGACCTTTCGGTGCTGTTCCTCGCCATTCCCTCGATCGTGCGCGAACTGGAGCCATCCGCGCCGCAGCTTCTGTGGATGAACGATATCTACGGCTTCATGGTCGCGGGTTTCCTGGTGACCATGGGTGCGCTCGGCGACCGGATCGGCCGGCGCAAGCTTCTCCTGATCGGCGCGGCGGCCTTCGCCCTGACCTCGATCCTCGCCGCCATGGCCCAGACGGCGGGCATGCTGATCTTCGCCCGCGCGCTGCTGGGCATTGCCGGCGCCACGGTCGCGCCCTCGACGCTGTCCTTGATCATGAACATGTTTCGCGACGAGAGCGAACGCAACCGCGCGATCGGCGTGTGGGGCACGGCCTTTGCGCTCGGCGGCCTCGTCGGCCCGCTGATCGGCGGGGTGCTGCTTCATTTCTTTCACTGGGGCTCGGTGTTTCTGGTCAACGTGCCGATCATGCTGGCGCTTCTGGCAAGCGGTCCCTTTCTGCTGCCGGAATACCGTTCAGGCGAGAGCCCCCGGCTCGATCTGACGAGCGTTTTCCTGTCGCTGGCGACCGTGCTGCCGGTGATCTACGGCTTCAAGCAGATCGCCGCCCACGGCTTTCACGCGACCGATCTGCTGCCGGTGGCCGCGGGAATTGCCTTCGGCGTTCTGTTCGTCCGGCGGCAGAACCGGATTGCCGAGCCGCTGATCGACCTCAGGCTGTTCCGCCGTCCGGCCTTTACGGTCTCTATGCTGGTCAATATGGCGGTCGTGTTCTTCATGTTCTCGATCTTCCTGCTGCAGGCCCAGTTCTTCCAGCTCGTGCTGGGCATGAGCCCGCTGGAGGCGGCGTTCTGGAGCGCCCTGCCCGGCGTATTCTTCACCGTGATGTCGCTACAGGCCTGGCGAGTGACGAACCGCCTCGGGCCAATCCCGACGGTCGTCACGGGGCTTGCGATCAACGCCGTCGGCGCGGCGGCCATCGGTCTTGCCGCATGGTATCAGAGCCTGGCCGGCATGCTGATCGCCAATGTCGTTATGGGCCTCGGCTTCATTCCCGCGATCCTGACCACGACCGGGCTGATCATCGGCTCGGCGGCGCCGGAGCGCGGCGGGGTCGCCTCGGCGATGTCGGAAACCTGCGCCGAGTTCGGCGGCGCGCTCGGCGTCGGCCTGCTGGGAAGCCTCGCGACCGTGATCTACCGCTTCGCCATGCGGCCCGTTGACCTCTCCGCCCTGCCGCCATCCGCCGCCTTCGACACCGGCCAGACGCTTGCCGGCGCGGTAGATGCCGCCCGTGAGCTGGGCGTCAACGATGCCCCCTGGCTCACTGCTGCGCGCGATGCCTATTGCGCAAGCTTCGCCGCCTGCGCGCTCGTTGCGCTGCTCGCCTTGCTCGCCCTGTCATTTTCCGCAAACAGGGTCTATCGCAAAGAGCCACCGCGTCCGGTGGAAGGGCACTGAAGCGTCTCTGCCACAGCCCCGGCCGCGCCGCTCCCGATCACCGTGGCTGGATGGGTGAGACGATTTGTCTGGAATTCGCGCCGCCGCATCTGTTATAAGGCCCGTTAGCTATGAAACTGGTTCCGGGGTCACGCTTCGGAACCTGTTTCTTTTTGTGTTGCAAATCGGCCGGGAACTTCCCAAGTGAACGGCTGTTCGCCCCACGAAAACGAAGAACATGCACGGACGCGACGGAGCCCGTCTCTGCCGCGTCGAACGACAGACCAAAGGACAGTAATATGGTCGAAAAAGTACCGATGACGAAGGTCGGGGCTGCCAAGCTCAGCGAGGAGCTGCGCTGGCGCCAGCAGGAGGAACGTCCCCGGATCATCCAGGCAATCGCGGAAGCGCGCGCCCATGGCGACCTTTCCGAAAACGCCGAATACCACGCCGCCAAGGAAGCCCAGAGCTACAATGAGGGCCGCATCAGCGAGCTCGAGGACGTGACCACGCGCGCGGAGATCTTCGATCCCGCCAAGATGTCGGGCGACAAGGTTCGCTTTGGCGCGACGGTCAAGCTCGTCGACGAGGACACCGAGGAAGAAAAAGTCTACCAGATCGTCGGCGATCTCGAAGCCGATGTGAAGGAAGGCCGCATCTCGATTTCGTCCCCGATCTCGCGCGCCCTGATCGGCAAGGAAGTCGGCGATTCGATCGAGGTGAATGCGCCGGGCGGCGCCCGCGCCTACGAGATTCTGGAAGTCATCTGGAAGTAATACCAAGGACGTCTCGCATGGAATGATCCGCCATGGCGACCAAAGTCAAATTCCTAAGCCGCTCTCCGCCGGACTTGCCGGGCAACCCCCGGTTCGCCCGGCAATTGCCGACGGGCTGGGCCGCGCGCAAAGACCTCGACTTCATTTTCGACATCGAGGCCAGGAACTACGACTGGCTGGTCGTCTATGACGACCTGCCCCGCTTTGTCGGCATGAATGAGGAGCCGCTTGCCTGCCCGCCTGAAAACACGGTGCTGATCACCTCGGAGCCAAGCGGCGTCAAGGTTTACGGCCGGTCTTTCGTGCGCCAATTCGGCCATGTCCTGACCAGCCAGGAACCGGTGGCGCTGCGCCACCCCGACCGTATCTGGCACCAGGCTGGACTGATCTGGTACTACGGCATGGACGAGGACCATCACCGCTATCTGCCCGTCGACAAGATCATTAACCGCGTCCCCGAAAAGACCGAAACGATCGCGACCGTCTGCTCCAGCAAGCGCCAAAGCCATACGCTTCACCGGCTGCGCTATGATTTCACGGAATATGCCGCCAAACACCTGCCGGAACTTCAGGTTTTCGGGCATGGCCGCCGGCCTATGGATGACAAGGCCGAAGCCATCGACAGGTTCCGCTATCATCTGGCGATCGAGAACCACGTCGCCCCGCACCACATCACCGAGAAGCTATCGGACCCGTTTCTCGGCCTTTCGCTGCCCTTCTATTTCGGCGCGCCCAATGTGTTCGATTACTTCCCCGAAGACAGCGTCATCCCGGTCGACATCCGCAAACCGGCCGAAGCCGTCGAGATCATGCGAGCGGCCATCGCCTCCAACGAATATGAGAAGCGTCTGCCGGCGATCATCGAGGCCAAGCGTCGCGTGATCGAGGACTACAATCTGTTTGCGCTGATCGCGGGGATCGTGCGCAGCGACAAGCCGGTGCGTTACGTCCCCCCTGTCACCGCGATCGGCAGCCAGCGCGCCGCGCGCAAGGCCGCCCCGGTCTCGGGCATCATCGATTTCGCCTTCCGCACCGGCTTGCAACTCAAGAACCGTATTGCCAACCTGCGTTCGCCGGACTGGAGCAGCCCCAAGGCGGGTTAAATTCGCAACCAGGCCGATGTACCAAGTACGATAGCGAACAACGCTGAGCACACCATCGCCAGAAGCGCCACATTGCGATAGCTGGTCTCGGACCCGCGCCGGAAGAAATAAGCGCCGAGCGCGGAGCCGCCGGCGCAGAGCGGCGCGGAAAAAAGTCCGAGCAGAACGACGTGAAGGTGAAGCGCGCCCTTGAAGGCCGCCGTCGCCAGCGCGAACACCGCCAGAATCGCGAACAGGATGATCATCGAGGCCCGCTTGGTCCGCGCCGGCACCTCGCGCGCCAGAAAATAGGCCACGACCGGCGGACCGGGCGCTGCGGCAAGCCCGCTGAACAGACCGGCGAAAAACCCGACCGCCGTGGTGGAGACCGCGCCCGGCCGGGGCCCGAGTGAGAACCTGAAGAACAGCGCCGCGGCAGCCCCGGCCGTGATCGTGCCGATCACGATCTGCGCCAGCCAGAGCGGCACGACGGATATGAACAGCAGCCCCACCGGCGTCCCGAAAAGGGCGGCGAGCGTCAGCAGGCCGACGGCGCGGCGATCGGCATGGCCGATGCATTCCGGCAAATCGATCAGAGTCAGCGTGATCTGCACCACCAGCACGGCAAGCACGGCATCAGCCGGCGGCACCAAGATCACCAGAAACGGCATTGCAACCAGCGCCATGCCGAAGCCGGCCAGCCCGCGCAGGAAGGCGCCCATCGCCAGACAGGCGGCAAAGCCGGCGAACACCGGAAAGGAGATGGCAAGGTCGGGCATGCGCCCTCACCTTATGCCGGGATGAGGGGCGACGCCGCGCGTGGTCGCGCGTCTCATTTCTGCGCGCCCGCCTGGCAGGCGGTCACCGCGATCATGTCGAGCACGTCCTCAGCCGAACAGCCGCGCGAGAGATCATTGGCCGGCTTGTCCAGCCCCTGCAGCACCGGCCCGATAGCCGACGCGCCGCCGATGCGCTGGGCGATCTTGTAGCCGATATTGCCGGCCTGGAGATCGGGAAAGATGAAGATATTGGCTTCCCCGCCGAGCGGTTCGCCCGCCCCCTTGGATTTGGCGATCTCGGGAACGAAGGCGGCATCGAATTGCAGCGCGCCGTCGACCGCGAGATCCGGGCGGTTGAGCCGCACCAGCTTCACGGCCTGCTCGACCTTGTCGACCATGGGATGGGAGGCGCTGCCGCGGGTGGCGAACGACAGCATGGCCACGCGCGGCGTATCGCCGGTCAACATCGTGTAGGAACCGGCGGCGGCGATTGCGATCTTGCTGAGTTCGGCGGCATCCGGATCGATGACCAGCCCGCAATCGGAAAACAGAAAGGCGCCCTTCTTGGCATGGTGGTCGGCCTCCAGCATCATCAGGAAGAAGCTGGAGACAAGTCGGGTACCGGGCGCCGCGCCGATCACCTGGATCGCGGTGCGAACCACATCGGCGGTCGAACATGCCGCGCCGGAGACCGTGCCGTCCGCATGCCCGGCCTTCACCATCAGGGCCGCGAAAACATAAGGGTTGCGCGCCGCCTTTTCGGCATCCTCCTCGGTGACGCCCTTGTGCTTACGCAGCGTGAAATAGAGCTTCGAGAGTTCGGGAAGGAGGGGCGAGCTTTCCGGGGAAACCACCTCTATGGCTTCAGGGCAGGTTATGCCGATCTCGGCGCAGAGCTTGTCGATGTCGGCCTTTACGCCGACCAGAATGATACGGGCGATGCCCATCTCGGCCGCCTTGCAGGCTGCCTCCAGCACGCGCCGGTCATTCGATTCCGGCAGAATGATCGTCTTCTTCAGCCGCTTTGCGTTGGCGAAAATCTTCTCTAGCTGGTTCATGTTCTCACCCTGCGGGTCTGATTGCGCTGATCGGGACGACGAGCCCATAAAAAGCATTTCAGGGGCGATTGGCAAGATCGCTCCCTGCCTCATTTTCAGCCGCCAAAGCGGGAAGGCGCGGCCTCCCCGCTCCGCGACGCGCGGCGGCTCACACGGCCTGTTTGCGCATGTCCGCCCGGTTGATGCCGGCGACCGAGACCGGCTTCTTCATGGCATCCCGGCGGAAGGGCTCGCCGAGTTCCTGGTTAAGCACCACCTCGATGAAGGTCGTCTTCTTTTCCTTCATCTGGCGTTCGACGGCCTTGTCGAGCTCCGCGGAAAGCTGGTCCATCGACGTCACCTGCACGCCTTCGACGCCGCAGGCCTTGGCGATATCGGCATAGCGGACATCGAGCGAGAGTTCGGTGCCCACGAAATTGTCGTCAAACCACAGCGTGGTATTCCGCTTTTCGGCGCCCCACTGATAGTTGCGGAAGATCACCATGGTGATCGCCGGCCAGTTGTCGCGCTTCAGCGACACCATCTCGTTCATGGAGATGCCGAAGGCGCCGTCGCCGGCAAAACCGACGACCGGCGTATCCGGCTGGCCGATCTTGGCGCCGACGATCGCCGGAAAGCCGTAACCGCAGGGGCCGAACAGGCCGGGAGCCAGATACTTGCGGCCTTCCTCAAAGGTCGGGTAGGCATTGCCGATCGCGCAGTTATTGCCGATATCGGAGGTAATGATCGCATTCTTCGGCAGCGTCTTCTGGATCGCGCGCCATGCCATGCGCGGGCTCATCCGCTCCGGCTCGCGGGCGCGGGCGCGTTCGTTCCAGGTGGTGCCCTCGTCGTCTTCCTCGTGGTCGAGCGAGGTCAGTTCCTGCGCCCAGGCCGATTTGGTCTTGGCGATCAGCGCCTTGCGGTCGTCGCGATCAATATCGCCCGCATTGTCGGCGAGCTTTTCCAGAATGCTTGTAGCAACCTTCTTCGAATCGCCGACGATGCCGACCGTGACCGGCTTGGTGAGACCGATCCGGTCCGGGTTGATGTCGACCTGAATGATCGCGGCATCCTTCGGCCAGTAATCGATGCCGTAACCAGGCAGTGTGGAGAACGGGTTCAAGCGGGTGCCGAGCGCCAGAACGACGTCTGCCTTGGCGATCAGTTCCATACCGGCCTTGGAGCCGTTATAGCCGAGCGGACCGGCAAACAGCGGATGGTTGCCGGGGAAGGCATCATTATGCTGGTAGCCGACGCAGACCGGTGCACCGAGCCGTTCGGCAAGCGCCTTCGAGGCTTCGATCGCGCCGCCGAGAACGACGCCCGCGCCGTTGAGGATCACGGGGAATTTGGCTTCGCCGAGGAGTTTCGCTGCACGGTCGATCGCCTGTTCACCGCCGGAGGGACGTTCGAACTCGACGATGGCCGGCAGTTCGATATCGATGACCTGGGTCCAGAAATCGCGCGGAATGTTGATCTGCGCCGGGCCACAGGCGCGCTTGGCCTTCAGGATCACGCGGTTCAGCACCTCGGCGATGCGTGAGGCGTCGCGCACTTCTTCCTGATAGGCGACCATGTCCTTGAACAGCGCCATCTGTTCCACTTCCTGGAAGCCGCCCTGCCCCATGGTCTTGTTAGCGGCCTGCGGGGTGACCACCAGAAGCGGCGTGTGGTTCCAGTAGGCGGTCTTGACCGGGGTTACCAGCGAGGTGATGCCCGGCCCGTTCTGGGCAACGACCATCGACATCTTGCCGGAAGCGCGGCTGTAGCCGTCGGCCATCATCCCGGCATTGCATTCATGGGCACAGTCCCAGAACTCTATGCCGGCCTGCGGAAACAGGTCGGAAATCGGCATCATCGCCGAACCGATGATCCCGAACGCGTGCTCGATGCCATGCATCTGAAGAACTTTGACGAAAGCCTCTTCGGTGGTCATTTTCATGGGTGGTCTCCTCTACGAAATTATATTCGGTGTCAGGCGGTCCGGCGGTTGTCCTCACGCACGAGATCGCTGCATTTCTCGCCGATCATGATCGCCGGCGCGTTGGTATTGCCGGAAACAATCTCCGGCATGATGGAACAATCGGCAACGCGAAGGCCTGCAATGCCGCGCACCCGCAGACGCTCGTCGACAACCGCGCGCTCGTCCTGCCCCATTCGGCACGTGCCGGTCGGATGATAGATCGAGGCGGTGTAGTGGCGCGCCCAATCGAGCGTGCCCTCGTAATCATCCATGCCAAGATCGGCGGACGGCCGGAACTCCTCGGAGATCTTCGACTTGAGCGGCGCGTGACGGGCAATCTTCCGGGCGATCCTGACGCCCTCAACGATCGTGCGCCGATCTGTCTCCGTGGAGAGATAGTTTGCGAAGATCTTGGGGTAGGTTCGCGGGTCCGGCCCGTTGAGCACGATCTGGCCGCGGCTTTCCGGCCTGAGCTGGCAGACCGACATGGTAAAGGCGGAAAACGGATGCACGCCTTCGCCGGGACTGTCGGCCGACCACGGTTGAACATGGAACTGGATATCTGGCGTCTCCACATGATCGCCAGTGCGCATGAAGCCGGTGGCAAGGCTTGCCGCCATGGCCATCGGCCCGGCCCGGAACATCGCATATTTCAGCGCGATCCGCGCCTGATTGAACAGCGAGCGGACCTCGTCGTTCAGCGTCGGCTCGTTGCATTTGAACACCAGGCGGGCCTGGAGATGATCCTGCAGATTGCGCCCGACATCCGGCGCGTGATGGACGACCTCGATGCCATTGTCCTTCAGCTGCGCGCCGTCGCCGATGCCCGACAGCATCAGCAGTTGCGGCGAGTTGATCGTGCCCGACGACAGGATCACCTCGCGCCGGCAGGTCACCAGCGCATCGCTTCTGCCATGCGCCAGATAGCTGACGCCGGTGGCGCGGCCATTCTCGATCTCGACCTTCTTCACCAGCGCGCCGGTGACGATCTTAAGGTTGGGGCGGCTCTTGACCGGGTTGAGAAAGGCGACGGCGGCGCTGCAGCGCCGGCCCTTGCGGGCGGTGAGCTGAAAATAGCCGACGCCCTCCTGGGTCTCGCCGTTATAATCCGGGTTGAAGGGGTAGCCCGCCGCGGTGGCGGCCGCCACCCAGGCATCGCAGATCGGGCGCTGCAGCCGCATGTTGGAGACCGAGAGCTCGCCATCGGCGCCATGAAATTCGTCGGCCCCGCGCTCCTGGTTTTCCGAGCGCTTGAACAACGGCAGCACATCCTCCCAACTCCAGCCACGATTGCCCATCTGCGCCCAGCGGTCGTAGTCGCTCGACTGGCCGCGCACATAAAGCAGCCCGTTGAGGGAGGAGGAGCCGCCGAGCACCTTGCCGCGCGGCCAGTCGAGCGAGCGGCCGTTGAGGCCGGGGTCCGGTTCGGTCTTGTAGCACCAGTCAACCGTTGGGTTGTGCATGGTCTTGAAATAGCCGACCGGAATGTGAATCCACGGATTGCGATCCGCCGGCCCCGCCTCCAGCAGCACGACGCTGACATTCGGATCGGCGCTCAGCCGGTTGGCGATGACGCAGCCGGCGGAACCCGCGCCGACGATCACATAATCTGCTTCCAGCCGCTCCATGAGCCCCCCTCAAGCCCTGAATTTGCCGCCGAAGCGACGAAAGTATCTTGCAAGGGCATTCGATATATGATTGATTTCGATACCGCAAGTCTCATTTTTTCATAGGGAGGGAAGAAAATGTCGGGACTGGATGAGAAGCTGCGCAACATATCGCGCCGCGATCTTTTCAAATTATCGGGACGTTTCGGATTGAGCTCGACGCTGCTGGCGGCAAGCTCGATGGCGGGGGTCGTCACACTACCGAGTCTGGCAAAGGCCGTTGAATCTACATACGAAAAACGCTTCGGCAACGAGCCGAAATACACGCTGAAATACGGCGCGGCCGGCTTTAATGCCCAGAACACGCTGATCGAACGCGTCGGCTGCCTGGAATTTGCCCGCGACCTGGAAGAACGCACCAACGGGCTGGTTCGCGTCGAGTTCATCGGCGACAACCAGATCTGCGGCCAGCTCAACTGCGTCGAAAAGACCCAGCTCGGCATTGTCGATATCTACACCGCCTCGACCCAGAACTCGGCCGGCGGCGCACCCTATCTGAACGTGCTCGACTACGCCTACATGTTCCCGGGCCGGGCCTCGCAGTATCACTTCTTCTACAGCCCCGAATCCCAGCGCATCCTGCGCGACCCGCTGGAAAAGCGCCACGGGCTGAAATTCCTGTTCACCCATTGCGAGTTGCGCGGCATCCAGCTCGGCCTGAAATATTCCGACAAGCCGACGATCACCAAGCTCGAGGAACTGTTCGGCACCAAGAACCGGGTCACCGGCACCCAGCTCGGCCGCATCGCGATGCAGCTTCTGAACCTCAACCCAGTTCCGATCGCCTGGGAGGAGACGCTGGACGGGCTGAAGCAGGGCCTTATCGACGGCGCGGAAACCTGGGCCTCGGCCGTGGCCTATGCCAATATGGCGCCGGTGGTCTCGCAGTCGGTGGACCTGAAATTCTTCTGCGGCACCGAGCACACCTCGATGAATGCCAAGGTGTTCGACAGTTTCGAGCCGGAAGTGCAGGACGCGGTGATGGAATCGTCCTACTTCACGCAGGCAGTGATCCAGGGCGCGAACGAGGCCGCACTTGTGAAGACGGTCGGCTTCTCCGATCCACAGCTTCCCAATACGGTGTTTGCCGACAACAATGTCCGCCCGGCCTTCCTTGCCGACGACCAGATCAAGATGGCGGAAGAAATGTGCTCGCCGGAATACAATCCGGAACCGTGGGAACAGTGGCGCGAGCGCCTCAACAACTGGGCCGGCGGCATCGACACCTATGCCGAGATCAGCGCCATCGCGCGGCAGGTGCCGGCCGACATGAAGCCGGAAAACGTCGAGCCGCGCCGCTGGTGGAAGAGCTGACCTGACCCGCTAAAACAAGATTGCGGCCGGCATTTCGAGGAGGAATGCCGGCTGTCGGTAATCATGCCCGCATTTTGGGAGGAGAATGACCTTGGATTCGTTGTTTGGCGAAGCCTGGTCGATCGTCACGGCGATCGGAAGCTGGGATTCTTGGACGATCAGCGAGGCGATGCGCTCCGATGGCGCATGGCTCGTTGGTCTGGTTGTGACGATTGTGGGCGGCCTGCTGGTGGCGTTTATCTACGCCCGCCTGCCCTTCCTCGAACGGCATCTCGAAAAGACGGTGATGATCTGGTCCTACCTCCTGATCGCCACCATTCTCTCGGTGGAAGTCTTCCGCCGCTTCGTCTTTTCCGTTCAGGAGCCGTGGTCGACCACCCTGCCCCCGTTCCTGTTCCTGTTCATGACCTGGGCAGGCTGCGCCTATAACATGAAGTTCCGCAACCATCTGAGTTTCGCAGAGTTCCGCGCCATGATGCCGCGCGCCGGGCAGTTCGCCTGCCTCGTGCTGGACGCGGCACTCTGGCTGGTATTCTCCTGGGTGGTCATCGTCACCTCGACGCGGGTGGTGTTCAACTCCGCCGCCAATTTCCAGATCCTGCTCGGCACCGACAATGTGCTGCAATGGTGGCTTCTCACCTCCGTTCCGGTCAGCTTTCTGCTGATGGCCGGACGCGCCTTCGAAAATCTGGCGATCGACTACCAGAACTACCGGGACGGCGCGCCGCTGATTTCCGCCACGACCCAATTCGGCGACTGAGGAGCCTTTATGTCCGATTCTCTCTGGATCACCCTTATCTCGCTTGGCGCAACCGGCGTATTCCTGCTCGGCGTGCCCGTGTTGCTGGTCATCGGCATCTGGGTCATCGGCATGAGCCTGCTGCTCGGCCTGCCGCTCGACAATCTCGGCTCCGCGCTTTCCGACGTCTTCACCGATGGCTTCGCGCTGCTTGCCATGCCGCTGTTCATCCTCACCGGCGACCTGATCAACCAGTCGGGCATCGCGCGGCGCATGTCGGACTTCGCCTATGCGTGCCTCGGGTGGCTGCGCGGCGGTCTGGCCATGGCCGCGATCGGGGCCTGCGGACTGTTTGCGGCGATCTCCGGCTCCAACTCGGCAACCACCGCCACGATCGGCTCCATGCTGCACCCGGAAATGAAGAAGGGCGGCTATGACGAGCGGTTCTCGGCGGCGACGGCCGCGGCCGGCGGCACGCTCGGCATCATCATTCCGCCGTCGATCATCTTCATCGTCTACGGCTTCCTGATGAACCTGCCGATCTCCGAACTGTTCGTCGCCGGCATCATTCCCGGCATATTGATGGGCCTAGCGATGATGGCGTTCTGCTGGGTCATCTGCTCGATCAATGGCTGGGGCCATCTGATCCGGCTGCAGCCGTCCCGGGTCTTCAAGACCGGCCTCGGCTCCTGGCTCGGCTTCTTCGCCATCGGCATCGTGCTGTGGGGCATCTATACCGGCAAGTTCTCGCCGACGGAGGCCGCCGCCGTCACGGTCGCGTTCTGCGTCGTCGTTGGCTTCATCAGCCTGCCGCTGCACAAGATGATGGGTTCGCCCAGCGAGGACCGCCCGCCGAGCGAACGCAGCTATGGTGAAATGCTGGTGGTGCGCGGCTTCAGCCCGATCGATATTCCGAAGATCACGCTGCGTTCGGCCCAGATCACCGGCATTCTGGCCCCGCTGATCGCAATCTCGGTCGTGATGCAGCAGATCCTGTCGGTCATGGGCGCGGAAGACGCGATCGGCGGTTTCGTGCGCTCCATGGGCGGTTACTATCCGGTGCTGTTCACCGCGATGGCGATCGTCTTCATCACCGGCATGGTGCTGGAAAGCCTGCCGACCACGATCATCATGGCCCCGATCCTGGCGCCGATCGCGGCCTCGATCGGCGTTGATCCGATCCAGTTCGCGGTGATCTTCCTGGTCGGCGCCTCGATCGGCTTCATCACGCCGCCCTACGGGCTGAACCTTTATGTGGCATCGGGCGTGACCGGCGTCTCCTATTTCAGGATATTGCGCTATATCTATCCCTATATCCTGGCGCTTATCGCCGTGTGGATACTGGTGGCGCTTGTGCCTTCGCTTTCCACAATGCTACTGCCGAACAGATAATGCCGCCGGGAGTGGCGATGCCGTTCCCGGACAAACCGAAATGACCAATGTGAACGGTGGCAACCCGTGGACGATCAAACCGGCCAGATACCGACCAACCTTCGCCTGCTGATGGTGCTGGAGGCGCTCGCCGAAGCGGGCGCGCCGGTCACGCCGACGGAGGTCAACCAGGCACTGGGCCTGCCGAAACCGACCATTCACAGGCTTTTCTCGACGCTTGAGGCCGAGGGCTTCATCCAGCGCGAGATCGACGGCCGGGGCTATTCGCCCGGCAGCCGGCTCCGGATCATGTCGGCCGGCATCATGTCGTCACTGAGGATCCGCACCGCCCGTCAGGCGATCCTGACGGCGCTTGCCGAACAGATCAACGAGACCTGCAACATCTCGCTACCGGACCGCGACGCGATGATCTATCTGGAGCGCGTGGAGACCAAATGGCCGCTGAGGATCCAGCTTCCGGTGGGCTCGCGGGTGCCGTTCTACTGCACCTCCGCCGGCAAGATCTATCTGAGTTCGCTCGATGACAAGCATCTGAAAGGCTATCTGAACGCGGCCGAACTGACGCCGCGCGCGGCCAACACCATGACGACGCCCGAGGCGGTCATGGCCGAAATCCAGCGCATCCGCAAGAACGGCTATTCCACCGACAACGAGGAATTCATGGACGGCATGATCGCCGTCGCCGTGCCGATCCGCGACGCCTTCGGCCGCCTGGTCTCGTCGCTTTCCTTCCACGCCCCCTTGCAGCGCCTGTCACTGGAAGAGGCAATCGGCCATGTCGGCCTCTTGAACGAGGCTTCGGCAAAGCTCTCGGCACTGATCACCAGCCCGGCGGAGTGAGGCCGAGGCAGGTCGTTCACGCGTGCAGGCCTCCGCCGACACTCCGAAGTGTCTTCAGGCGTCTTCGCCTCCGTTCACATAGTCCTTGAATTTGGCCAGCGCCGTGCCCTCAAGCTTGCCCTCGCGGATGAAATGTACCTTTCGCGGATCGACCTTGCGACCGTTGATCGAAACCTCGTAATGCAGATGCGCGCCGGTGACGAGGCCGGTCTTGCCGACATAGCCGATCAACTGGCCCTGCTCCACGTGGCTGCCCGCCGCCACGCCCGCGGCAAACTTGCTCTGGTGGCTGTAGCTGGTCTTGTAGCTGTGCCCGTGATCGATCTCGATCATCTTGCCATCGCCGCCATGGGAGCCGGCAAAGGAGACCGTGCCGTCGGCCGCGGCATAGATCGGGGTGCCGACCGGGGCCGCCCAGTCCGCGCCCGCATGCATGCGCGAATAGCCGAGCACCGGATGATGGCGCGGACCGAAACCGGAGGTCGCCCGGCCATCCGGTACCGGATTGCGCAACAGATACTGTCCCAGCCGGTTGCCGTCGCCATCGAAATAGCCGGCCTGCCCGCTTTCCGGATCGCGGTAGCGATAGACGCTGATCTTGTTGCTGCCGAGCTGGAGCACCATGTCGAGCGCCTTCGAGGCCGCCGTCAATGACTGGGCGGGCTTGTCCGCAGCATAGGACAGCCGCAGCCGGTCATCGGGACCGGCAGCACCGTCGGCCTCCGACTTGCCCTCCAGCGGGCTCACGAAATGATCGATCGCGGCGGCCTCGTTCTGCGGCGAGAGCGCAGGCGTACAGGCCGACAGCGCGACGAGGCCTGCCAGCATCACCAGGGGAAACGTTTTCAAACCTTGCCTTCCAAATCAGTTGTCGGCCGGCAAGAGCCCTTGGAATATGGCGGAAATGACACCCGGTTCCGGCAGGAAAATGATGCCGCAGGAATGTCACGAAATCGCCATTGATGGACAATACAATTGTAACTACACTTGGCGTATGGAGTTTGAATGGGACCGCGCCAAAAGCCAAAGAAATCTGGAGAAGCACGGCATCAGCTTCGAAGACGCCTGCCGGATATTCGAAGGGCCGGTGCTGACGAAACGCGACGACCGCTTCGAATACGGAGAAGCCCGCTTCACAAGCATAGGCTCGATCGAAAACCTGCTGATTATCTTGGTGGTGCACACGGGTAGGAACGGACGCACCCGTCTGATTTCAGCGCGGCGCGCCAACAGAAGAGAAAGGGCTCTATTCAATGACGCCATCGAACGCAAAGCTTAAGACCCTTGCCGAACGTGACGACGACGATATCGACTACAGCGACATTCCGGAACTGGACGAGACCTTCTTCCGTGAAGCAAGGCTTGTCGAGCCGGTCGCCAAGACACAGATCACGATGCGTCTCGACAGCGACGTTCTGGAGTGGTTCAGATCACAGGGGAAAGGCTATCAGACCCGCATCAACGCGGTTTTGAAGGCCTATATGAGGACGCAGGAGAAGTAGCCGGCCGTAGTACGGCTCTCATCACGTTGTCACGTAAACACCCCGCCGATCGTATCGGGCGTGGCCGAGTAGCGAGAAAATGCCACCGATCGTAGTGAAATTACAAGAGTCGTTGCTGACGCATTCAGGTATGTGTGCGTTGGCCCAAGCATGGGTTAGCATTCCACTGCGGGTGAGTTCGGCAAATGCCTTGGAAAACTCCGTGAAGGTTACGCCCTTCTGGTGAGGACGTCCGCCTTTGTTATTTGGAATATAGTACACGAGGGCGTCCTCGCCTCTTCGCGTTCCTATTCCTTTAACCATGAACGGGCTGCGCGCCTCAGGCTTCGGAATGACAGTTCCGGGCGGAAGCTGGCGAATACGTTCGATGATCTCGTTGTAGTCAGCTTCCATTCCCGGCTCCCTTTTCCTACCACCACTTCTCCGGCGTGAACCTGCCCGCTGACTGTTCCATCACGGCGGCGGTGCGGAAGAGCGTCTCTTCTTCGAACGGCTTGCCGATGAGCTGGAGGCCGAGGGGGAGGCCCTTGGGGTTGAGGCCAGCGGGCACCGAGATGCCGGGAAGACCGGCCATGTTGACCGTGACCGTGAAGATGTCGTTGAGATACATCTTCACCGGATCGTTGGCCATATCCTGATCGGCGATGCCGAAGGCGGCCGATGGCGTGGCCGGCGTCAGAATGGTGTCGATGCCGTCGGCGAACACGTTTTCGAAGTCGCGCTTGATCAGCGTGCGCACCTTCTGGGCCTTCAGGTAATAGGCGTCGTAATAGCCGGCGGAGAGCACATAGGTGCCGATCATGATGCGGCGCTGCACCTCCTTGCCGAAGCCTTCGGCGCGCGTCTTTTCATACATGTCGGCAATGTCCTTGCCGTCCACGCGCAGCCCGTATCGGACGCCGTCATAGCGGGCGAGGTTGGAAGAGGCCTCGGCGGGCGCGACGATGTAATAGGCGGGCAGCGCGTATTTGGTGTGCGGCAGCGAGATATCGACGATCTCGGCGCCGGCATCCTTCAGGATGGCGATGCCCTGCTGCCAGAGCTTCTCGATCTCCTCGGGCATGCCGTCAACGCGATATTCCCTCGGAATGCCGATCTTCATGCCTTTGACCGACTGGCCGATGGCGGCCTCGTAATCCGGGACCGGCAGATCGACCGAGGTCGTGTCCTTGGCATCGACGCTCGCCATGGATTTCAGCAGGATCGCCGCATCGCGAACATCGCGCGCGATCGGACCGGCCTGATCGAGCGAGGAGGCAAACGCCACCACGCCCCAGCGCGAGCAGCGGCCATAGGTGGGCTTGATTCCGACAGTACCGGTAAACGCCGCCGGTTGGCGGATCGAGCCGCCGGTATCGGTCGCCGTCGCGCCCGCGCACAGATGCGCCGCGACAGCCGCCGCCGAACCGCCGGACGAGCCGCCCGGCACCAGATCCATGTTTGAGCCTTTCGCCTTCCACGGATTGATCACCGGTCCGTAATGGGATGTCTCATTGGAGGAGCCCATGGCGAACTCGTCCATGTTGAGCTTGC
Source organism: Martelella sp. AMO21009 (assembly GCF_053484295.1). NCBI lineage: Bacteria > Pseudomonadati > Pseudomonadota > Alphaproteobacteria > Hyphomicrobiales > Aurantimonadaceae > Martelella > Martelella sp. AMO21009. The sequence goes on along the minus strand of NZ_JBAKFR010000029.1, from coordinate 4,480 downwards.
CGAGCATCACCGCGCCGTCATCCCAGAGGTTCCGGGTCACGGTCGATTCATATTTCGGCTTGAACCCGTCGAGAATGTGGGATGCCGCCTGGGTATGGACATCGCGCGTGCCGAACAGATCCTTGACCCCGAGCGGAATGCCTTCCAGCGCGCCGGCCGTGCCCTGCGAGAGCTTCAGGTCGGAGGCCTTGGCCATCGCTGTCGCCTGTTCATGGGTGACCGCGACATAGGCGTTGAACGCGGCATTGTGCTCGTCGATCGCCTTCAGATAGGAAGCGGTGAGCTCGGTCGCGGTGATTTCCTTGCCCTTGAGCTTGTCGCGGGCCTCGGCAATGGTCAGGCTTGTCAGTTCGGTCATGTGCGTCACTTTGTTGCGGTCGCTGGGAGAGGCTTCGGGCGTCTATTCGACGACCTTGGGCACCAGGAAGAAATTGCGCTCGGTTTCGGGCGCGTTGGCGACGATGTCGTCGGCCTTGTCGCCGTCGGTGACGACATCTTCGCGCTTCTTCATCGCCATCGGCATGACCGAGGTCATCGGCTCGACGCCGTCGACATTGACCTCGCCAAGCTGTTCGACGAAACCGAGGATCGCGTTCAGCTCGCCGGTCATGCGCTCGGCCGCCTCATCATCGACGGCGATGCGGGCCAGCTTGGCAACACGTTTTACGGTCGCGGTGTCTACGGACATGAAAGCTCTCCGGTTCTAATCTGTCCCTGACGCTATAAAGGGCGTGACCGCCCTTCGCAACGGGGCAATTGATCAGAGTTCTACCGTTTCGCCCGGTTTCGGCGTCAGCACTTCCGTCGGCCCCGAGGCCATGCCGGTCACAAAGGACTCCGGCGTCTGGTCGATGATCGGGAACGTGCCGTAATGGATCGGCAGCACCGTCTCGAAGTTGAAATAGCGCTGGCAGGCAAGCGCCGCCACCGCGCCGCCCATGGTGAACCGGTCGCCGACCGGCACCAGCCCCACCTGCGGGGCATGCAACTCGTTGATCAGCGCCATGTCGGCGAAGATGTCAGTATCGCCCATGTGATAGGTCGTCGGCTCGTCATCGATATGCAGCATCAGCCCGTTGGGATTGCCGAGTGCATGGGAAACGCCGTCCTCGGTGATGAAGGCGGAGGAATGCAGCGCGTTGGTGAAGGTGACGGTGAAGCTTCCGAAATCGATCGTGCCGCCGGTATTGCCGGCCTCCAGCTTTTCCACGCCCTGCTTGCCGAGCCAGGCGGCAAGGTCCGCATTCGCAAGCACGGTCGCGCCCGTCTCCTTGGCGATCGGCACCGTATCACCGAGGTGGTCGCCGTGGCCGTGGGTGAGCAAGATATGGGTGACGCCCTTGACCGCGGCCTCGCGATCAAGGCCCTTGAACGACGGGTTGCCGCTCAGGAACGGGTCAATGAGAATGGTTGCCTTCGCGGTTTCCAGACGAAACGCGGAATGCCCGAGCCAGGTCAGCTTCATTTTGCTTTTCCTCCTTGCTGGCGTTAAGTGTTCCCCAACACCTAATGCGATAGCGCGCCATTTTCCATCAAAGCGTGGCAAAAGGCGCGAAGAAAAACCCAAGAAAAATCGATGACAGTGCAAACGATTGAAGAGCTGGCCGCAGCGCTTGCCCCCGCCACAGCCATTGCCGGGCTCGATCTCGGCACCAAGACCATCGGCCTTGCCGTTTCCGACCTCTCGCGGCGGTTCGCCACGCCGCGGCCGGTGCTGAAGCGGACCAAGTTCACCCGAGACGCCGAAACGCTGCTCGCCTTTGCCGAAAAGGAGCGCATCGCCGGTTTCGTCATCGGCCTGCCGATGAACATGGACGGTAGCGCCGGGCCGCGCGTGCAGGCGACCCGAGCCTTCGTGCGCAGCATGGAGCAGAAGACCGATCTGCCGTTCTGCTTCTGGGACGAGAGGCTGTCGACGGTGGCGGCAGAGCGCGCGCTGCTGGAAATGGATGTCTCGCGCCAGAAACGCGCCGGGCGGATCGATTCGGCGGCCGCCTCGTTTATCCTGCAAGGCGCGCTCGACCGCATGGCAGCCATCGGCCGGCAGCAATGACCTTCTATTCCTGCATCGGCTCCAGATCGCCGCGCAGCATGCGGTGGGGATCGAACATGTAATCCACGAAAGCGATCGCCAGCAGGATCGCGCCGCTGACGGCGAGTTCCACCGGCAGGCATGCGAGACACACGCCCAGTATCGCCACCTGATAACGCCGCAAGCGGACTTCCTGCATTTGTTTTATCCTTTGCGTCTTATCTCTGGCAGAAACCGCAGCCATCTGGCAAGCAATGATCCTCGCCAAAGTTAACCGAAGCGCAACTCACAGCCGGAAAACCGCATGCTCCTCATTTTTGAAAGCGTCCTGCCGATCTTCCTCGTCATCGCCTTCGGCGCGGTGCTGAAGCGCGTTCCGCTGTTCAGCGAGGCATTCTGGTCCGGCCTCAACCAGCTCGGCTATTATGTGCTGTTTCCGGCATTGCTGGTCACCACGCTGGCGCGGGCGGATTTCTCCTCGCTCGACGCCGGCAGCATCGGCTGGGTCGCGCTTCTGGCCGTTGCCGCGATAACCGCGCTTTCAATCGCGCTCTGGCCCATCCTGAGGCGCACCGGCCTCAGCCGGCCGGCCTTCACCTCGGTGTTCCAGACGACAACCCGCTGGAACGCCTTTGTGGCGCTCGCGATCGCCGACAAGTTTGCCGGCCTTGAGGGCATGGCTGTGATCTCGCTGATGATGACGGCGACGATCGTGCCGCTCAACATCATCAATGTTCTCGTGCTGGTCTCGTTTTCGGAGGAAAAGACCGACATCAGGGTCATGGTGCGCAATGTCGTCACCAATCCGATGATTATCGCCGCCCTCGTCTCGATCATCATCAATGTCTTGGGCATACCGATCTACGATCCGCTTTATGCCGCCCTCGATCTGCTTGCCCGCGCGGCGCTCGGCATGGGCCTACTTCTGGTCGGCGCGGGGCTGGTGATTGCCGACGCGCTGAAGCCCAAGCCGATGGTGCTGCTGCCGACGGCGCTGAAGCTGATCCTGTTTCCGCTGGTCACCTATGCGCTTGCCACGGCCTTCGGCATCACCGGCATGACGCTCACCGTCATGGTGCTCGGCGCCAGCGTTCCCACCGCCATGAACGGCTATGTGCTCGCCCGCCAGCTCGGTGGCGACGCCCGGCTCTATTCCGCCGTCGTCACCGTGCAAACGGTGGTATCGATCATCACGCTGCCGGTCGCCCTGCTGCTCGTGGGCGGCGGCTGAGACCATGGCAAGGCCGGTCTTCATCAATACGCTCGTCTTCGTTTCCGACATGAAACGGTCGCTCGCCTTCTATTGCGATCTGCTCGGCCAGACGATCGCGCAGGACCACGGCGATTTCGTCCAACTGGAAAACGGACTAGCGCTCCATACCGGCCCGGCGCTGGAGGCGATCATGTTCGGCGCGCCTGCCGGCGATCGAAGTCGCTACGGCCGCGGCAATCTCGTGCTCTATTTCGAGACCGACGAACTGGAGACGACGGTAGCGCGGATGGCGCAGGAAACCGAGCTGATCCACCCGATCGAAGCCCAGGCCTGGGGGCAGAAGGTGTTTCGCTGCTATGATCCGGACGGACACATTGTCGAGGTTGGGGAGCCGATGTAGCGCTGCTGCGGGCCAGGAGTTCCTAAGGCAGGAATATGTCCTCGATTGCCAGTTCGAACAGGCGCGCGATCGCAAAGGCGAGCGGCAGGCTCGGATCGTAACGTCCGCGTTCAAGCGCGTTGACGGTCTGGCGGGACACATCGAGCCGCGTGGCCAGATCCGCCTGCGACCAGCCGCGGGCGCGCCGCAGATCCTGAATACGGTTGTTCATCGATAGCGTATCCGCCCGACCACCAGACCGGCCACCCAAAGCACCGCCATCAGCGGCCAGACGACGAACATTGAAAGCCGCGGCAGGCCAATGCCTTCCAGAAACCCATAGCCGAAGGTGATCAGCGCCGTGCCCGCGAACGCGAGCGACAGCGCCTCCAGCTGCAATTTGCGCTGCATTTCATCGAGCCTGGCGATCGAACGAAACACGATCCAGCATATCCCCGCCGCCGGCAGCATGGGCGCGATCGAGAGGGAGATGCGCAACCAATCGGGCTCGACGCCACCTGCCAGAAGCCGTTGGGCGAGCAAGAGCGTCAGCATATATGCCGCGAGGCCTGCGAACATCACACCAAGATATTTTCTCATAGCGCACCTCCTGTAAAGCTTGCTTTACATTGAAGTTGAGCATTCCCGATGTCAAGCTCACTTTCCATGGATTGTAATCGCGCCAATAAAAAAGCCCCGCCGGATCGCTCCGGCGGGGCTTTCAAATTTCGTTCGATCAAGTCTTACTTGATGATCGAGGCGACGATGCCGGCGCCGACGGTGCGGCCGCCTTCGCGGATGGCGAAGCGCAGCTTTTCTTCCATCGCGATCGGAACGATCAGCTCGACGTCAACCG
>NZ_JBAKFR010000028.1:0-52104 GCF_053484295.1 Martelella sp. AMO21009 | reverse complement strand
ATGATCGAAGGCGTCTCCAACAGCGAAACCAGCCTGCTTTTAAGCAGCGTCTGACGAGCACCGGCGACGACCACCATTGATCAACGTCGGAAACCGCGTCTCACGCAATCTGATCTAATGCCGAAAGGCGAAGTGCTTTATGACCGGACCGCGCCGAACAGCCACATCAGTTGCCCTCGGCACCTTCTCCCGACGGATCAGTACACAAGCACGAGATCGCGCTTCCCCCATGGGTCGAGCACACCGTGTTCCGGCACCTGTATCCTAGGCGATATCGAGAACCGGGCGCGTCTCGAAAGAAAACAGGTTCTTTGCCTCGCCGATGCGGAAGCCGTTGACGAAGGCGTAGAGGGATTGGGGTCGCCGTGCTGGCGTGGCGCGGCGGCAGGATTCGGGGCCAGCAGCCTCGCCAACGCCTGTCTCCAAAAGTCGCCGGCGGTGAAAACCGTCGTCATATTGGCGGCGTTCTTTGTCGGCGGCTCGCGCATCGAAACGGATTCGCATAATCTGAGGCGGGTTCTGGCCGGGGCACTCTGGGCGCTTCTGTTCGGGCGCGGCTTCAGGATAGCTACCGGCCGGCTCCGGCGACCGGCGCGCAAGCACAGAGAACATGGCCGCAGGCACAAACACGGAGAGCATCGGTCGATGAAATTTGCAGAATATGCCGAAAAGCTGATGATGATGGACGACAGCACCTGGCAGCGCCATGCCAGCCCGTGGAGCGGATGGAGCCGACTGACGGTCCTGCCTGCGATCGCGCTTGCCGCCTGGAGCCGGGTGCTGATCGGGCCCTGGGCCATCCTGCCGGCCATTGCAGCCCTTGCCTGGGTCTGGCTGAACCCAAGGCTTTTTTCGCCGCCCGCCCGCAAGGACAACTGGATGACGCGCGGGATTTTCGGCGAACGGGTCTGGCTCAGACGCAAAAGCGTGCCCATTCCCGCCCATCACGAGCGCGCCGGCAATCTGTTGAACGCGCTTTCGGCCGTTTCCGGCCTGGTTTACCTAGCCGGCCTCATCTGGCTCGATCTATGGGCCACGCTTTCCGGAATGGCGCTGACCATGCTGCTCAAGCTCTGGTTTCTCGACCGCATGGCCTGGCTCTACAGCGATATGGAGAAGCAGAACGCCCAGTATGCAGCATGGTCGTCTGGGGGCACTCCTGCATGAACATGGACAGGGAAATGGCGTGGCCTACCCCATGTGCAGGCCGAGCACTTGCTCGGACAGCGTGGCGACGGAGTTCTTCCTCTCTTCCCTGAAAACCCCACGGCTCCGAAAGAAAGTCTATCAGTCGCCCAACCAGGCGAACGCCGACATTTTCGATCGTCAGGATGAGGCGGCCCAAAAGCTGAATGGTCGTCGCCAGACCAGACAGCAGCCCGGTGTGCTGAGCCCTGCGCATCAAAGAAACACAAGTCCACCGCCCTTACAAAGGAATGCGCAGGACCACCGATAGACCGCCCTCTTCGTTGAGGTCGGCGCGGATATCGCCGCCGTGGACATGAAGCGCTCTCTGGGCGATGGAAAGGCCGAGACCGAAGCCGAGCTGGCTTTCGCCGCCCGTATCGACACGTTCGAAGGGCCGGAAAATGCTCTTCAGGTGCTCGCGCGGTATCCCCGGCCCGCTATCCTGGACCCTGATCTCCAGCGCGTCGATGCGGCGGATCGCGGTGACCGCGACCTCGGAGCCGGGCGGAGAGTATTTGACCGCGTTGCGGATGACATTTTCGATTGCCCTGTAAATCAGTTCGCCGTTGACCGCGACGACAGAGGATGTCAGCCCCTCGTAGCTGATCGTCACGTTCTTCGTGAGGCTTTCAAACCGGCAATCATCGATGATATCCGCGATGAGATCGATGATGTCGACCGTCTGTCGCTGCAGTGGCAAAGGCTCCGAGGCATTGAGTTTTGCAAGGGTCAGGACCTCCTCGACAAGATCATCGATCCGACTGATCTCACGCTCCAGCCGGCTCGTCATCGCTTCCATGCGTGCCGGGTTTTTCTTCAGAAGGCTGATCGCGACCTGCAGCCGCGCCAGCGGGGAACGCAGTTCGTGGGAAACATCGTGGAACAGCCGGCGCTGGACATCCTGGAACTCTTCCAGTCGCTCCGCTGTCAGATCGAAATCATAGGCAAGGCCGGCGATCTCGTCGCGCTTGCGGTCGATACGGTCGCCGATGCGGGTGCTGAAACGGCCCTCGGCCAGCGCCCTCAGACCGACTTTGATCTCCTGCACCGGATGCGTGAGATACCGGGCGAGCCAGAACGCCGCCAGCGCTGCCGCGATGATGGCCGAAACCCAGGGAATGCTGCGTGGAAGCAGTCGGGAGAAAAGGCTTCGTTCGAGTTCGTCTGCCGCGAGCCTGTAGCACGTCGCACCGACGGAGACGAACCGTTCCCGCCTCGTATTGTCGCTTCCCGCACAGGCGTTCGGGCCGGAAACTTCCGTGAGTTCCAGCCCGACATCGAGCGGAGAACTGCCCGCGACCGCGATGAACTCGCGCGTCGCCGCCGGACCGGAACTAGCCAGCAGGCCGGCGGCGGCCGCGAGGGCGAAATCGGATTGCCGCTGCCGCAGCTCCTCTTCAAAGGGCGTCGCCCGGCTGACATAGGCGACGAGCAGAACACCGAGGATCGAGCTGGCGATTGCCAGCCAAATCATGATGAAGGCATTCAGAAAAAGCTTCTGCATCAGGTCTCCTGAAGAAGCTGGTACCCCTGGCCGCGCACCGATTTGATCCACGTGGTTCCGTCGGGGCGATTGCCGAGCTTCTGCCGGATACTGCTGATATGCACATCGATCCGGCGATCGAACGGGGCGAGATTGCGCCCGAAGACGCGGCGCGAGATGTCCTGCTTGGCGACAAGCTGGCCGCCATTGCGCGCGAGGATTTCAAGAATGCTGAACTCCGTGCCGGTAAGCTCCAGCGGTTGGCCCTGCCATTGCGCCGTGCGCGTGCCGGGATAGAGCAGCAGCGCGCCGGCCCCCAGGCCATCGGCATCGCCCGCCGGCTTCGCGCCCGTCCGTCTGAGGACCGCGCGGATCCGGGCAACCAGTTCACCGGGCATGCACGGCTTGGCGATGTAATCGTCGGCGCCGAGATTGAGACCCGCGATGCAGTCCACATCGTCGCCCTTGGCCGTCAGCATGATCACCGGAATCTCGCTTCTGCGGCGGATGCGCTGCAGGGCGTCGATCCCGTTGACATGCGGCATCATGACATCCAGCACGATGATATCGACGTGACCGTCCTCGGCGGCAGAAAGTCCTGCGCGCGCGTCGACGGAGCTCTCGACCTGAAAACCCTCGTCACGCAGATACTCTCCCAGCAGCGCTGTAAATTCCGTGTCGTCGTCGATCAGAAGTACATTTGGCATGTTCGATGGCCTCTTCCACCGGCAGTCATACATTCGGCGGCAGCACACAGAAGAAGTTTTACCTATCTTTACACACTCTTAACGGCGCTTCACATCCCCGCCTTTATGTAGGTCCGGTAACCGCCAGCCGGAGTATCGTTCCTTGCGCCCCCGTAATTTGCACAACGTTGCCGATAGATGCCAGAACGGCGGCCCTGAAGTCGCCGCAACAGAGGAGCGCCAATGGTGACCGTGGTCCGTCTTTCGGCGATCGCGGCACTGTCCGCAACCTTGAGCGGTTGCGTGGTCGGACCGGATTATCACGCTCCCGCGCTTTCGCTTCCGGCCAAATGGGCCTCCAGCGGATCGGCGACCGACGCCCGGTCCGCGCCCGTGCTTGCCGACTGGTGGAAGCGATTCAACGATCCCGTTCTCGACCAGCTCGTGGACCAGGCGATCCAGTCCAACCGCGACATCGCCCAAGCCAAGGCAGCGGTCCGCGCGGCGCGCGCCACGGCGCGCGAACAGTCGGGAAGCCTGTTCCCCTCCCTGTCCGGCTCCGCCTCGGCGACAGACAATCGCGCCCAGACCAACACGTCCGGTTCGAGCGACTATGCCCAGTATGAGGGTGGATTTGATTCCATTTGGGAGCTCGATCTTTTCGGCGGCAACAAACGGGCCGTAGAGGCTCAGCGCTATGCCGCGCAATCCACCGAGGAGGAGTTGCGTGACACGCTGGTGACCGTGATTGGCGATGTCGCGTCCTACTACATCGACGCACGCGCATATCAGCAGCTCGCCAGCCTGGCGCAACGTTCCGCGGCTTCCCAGTGGCAGACGGCCAAGCTCACGAAGAGCCAACTCGAGGTCGGCCTCGTGTCCGATTTCGACCTGCGCAAGGCTGAGGCACAGGCAGCGTCGACCGAAGCCGATGTCCCCGCCTACCAGATTTCGTACACGGAGTCGGTGAACAGACTGGCCGTTCTGCTGGCAAAGCCTGCCTCTGAAATCGATGCGATGCTGGACGCCGGAAAGACAATCCCCACCCCGCCGGGCAAGACCGCCGTCGGCATTCCGGCCGAAGTCCTGGTCACGCGTCCCGACGTGCGTTCGGCCGAGCGGCAGCTTGCCGAGGCCACGGCGAAAATCGGTGAGGCCGAGGCCAACCGCTATCCTTCGCTGTCGCTGACGGGCTCGATCAGCACATCGGCGACGTCTCTCGGGGAACTCGGCGAAAAATCGACGATCGGCTGGTCCTGGGGACCGCAACTGAGCATACCGATCTTCCAGGGCGGACAATTGAAGGCCGCTGTCGACGTCGCCAAGGCTGAGCGCGACCAGAGCCTTGCCAACTACCAGTCGGCGGTCCTGAATGCGCTGGAAGAGGTCGACAACGCGATCATCGCGCTCAACCGGACGCGGACGCGGATCGGCTCCCTCTCCTCCTCCGCCAAGGGATACCGCGATGCCGTGCGGCTTTCGAAACAAGCCTATGAAGCGGGCGAGACGGATTTGTTCGATACGCTCGATTCAGAACGTTCGCTTTATTCAACCGAGGAAAGCCTCATTCAGTCGAGAGCCGATGTCGCGACATATTACGTCGCACTGAACAAGGCGCTTGGCGGCGGCTGGAGCGGTATGATCGACGTGTCGCAGCCGCTGGCAGAAGACACGCAGGAAGGCCCGCATGTCATCGCACGCAAATGACACGGCGGGCAGCCGCCCGAATCTCTGCCCGCTCCCCCACGCAGGCGCGGCCCCGATGGAGAACGACATCGCGCGAGGCTTCCATTCGCTTCGTACAAATCTAAAGGGAACACGAATGACGACCATTTCTCGACTTGTCGCCATTATCTTTTGCCTGCTGGGCAGCCTGCTTCTCGGATATATGGTCGCAGCGCGCCATGCCAGCGGCGCCGAGCAGGCACAGTCGTCGCCGGCCGCATTGTCGGTAACGGTCGCGAGGCCCATGAGCGAAATATGGCCCGAAGAGCTTTCGGCCAGCGGCTGGCTTGAAGCATGGCAGGAGGCCGTCATCTCGGCGGAGGTCGGGCAGGTCAGGGTCACGGCGGTCAATGCGGATGTCGGGGACAGCGTCGCGAAGGGCGACGTTCTCGCCGAACTGTCGCAGGAACGCCTGAAGAACGACATCGCCGCCCTGCAAGCCTCGGTGGATTCGGCAGAGGCAGCGCTGGACAAGGCCACGGCGGATGCCGACCGGGCCCGGCAGTTGAAGGGGTCCGGCTCGGTTTCCGATCAGCAGATCGTCGAATACCTCGTGGACGAGCGCAAGGCGAAAGCCGATCTCGACTCCGCCAGGGCCGAACTGGCTTCCTCAAAACTCGATCTCGAGCGGACCCGGATCGTTGCCGTCAGCGACGGCGTCGTCTCTTCCCGCAGCGCCGCGCTCGGCGACGTGGTGAGCCAGGGCGAGGAAATGTTCCGGCTGATCCGTGACAACAGGATCGAATGGCAGGCCGAAGTGCCGGCGAACGAACTCGAGAAGATCGCGGTCGGGACCCCGGCCGAGATATCCTCCCCCAGGGGAACGGTTTCCGGCACTGTGCGGCAGATCGCCCCTTCGGCCTCTTCAACGAACGGTCGCGTGATCGTTTATGTCGAACTCGCCCCACCGAAAGACGCCCCCCAGCCAACCATCGACACGATGGTGAGCGGCGTCTTCAGGCTTGGCGAAAGCGCGGCTCTGAGCGTGCCCTCGACGGCGATCGTGGTCGCCGACGGGTTTTCCTATGTCTTCGTCCTCGACGGCGAAGACAGCAACAAGGTCACGCGCGTGAAGGTCGAGACCGGGCGGCGGCAGGATGACCGGGTCGAGCTTCTGGGCGACTTTCCCTCCGATGCCGAGGTGATCCAGTCGGGAGGCGCGTTCCTCTCGGAGGGCGTGACCGTCAATGTTGTCGATGACGAGACCGGGACCGCCGGCCAGGAGACGACACAATGAATTTCTCCGCATGGGCAATCCGCTATCCAGTCCCGCCGATCCTCGCCTTCGTCCTGCTGACGGTCATGGGCCTGATGGCCTTCAACCGTCTGGACGTGCAGAATTTCCCCGACATGGACCTGCCGACGATCGAGATATCGGCAACGCAGGATGGCGCCGCTGCATCGCAGCTTGAAACCGAGGTGGCGCGCAAGATCGAGGACCAGTTGACCGGTCTGACGATGCTGGATTCGGTGACCACGACCATCACCGACGGGTCGGTCTCGATTTCGGTCGCCTTCCAGGTCGGCAAGGATACCCAGGTCGCGCTGGACGAAGTCCAGAATGCCGTCGACCAGGCCCAGAGCGACCTGCCGTCCGATATGGACGCGCCGACCGTCTCCAAGAGCGACATCGGGTCGTCGCCGCTGATCACCTATGTGGTGAGTTCGGACAAGCTCGATGATGCCGAGTTGAGCTGGTTCATCGACAACGATCTCGAGAAGGCGCTGATGCGAGTGGATGGCGTCGGCGAGGTCGGACGGCTCGGCGGCATCGACCGCGAAATCCGCGTCGAACTCGATCCCGCTCTTCTGGATGGCATGGGCCTGACCGCGGAAGACATCAACACGCGGCTGGAGGCGGTCCAGCGCGACCTTTCCGGAGGCGAGGCGGAAGTCGGTGGCAACAAGCAGAGCGTGCGGGTTGCCGCAGCCGCCGAAAGCGTCGAGAAACTGCGCCGCATGCCGATCCCGCTGCCGAATGGCGGATGGGTGCGTCTCGATGAACTCGGAACCGTCACCGACACCCATGCCGACCTGACATCGCTCGCCTATCTTGACGGCAAGCCGGTGATCGCAGCCCAGATCAAGCGCCTCAAGGGATATTCAGACCTCGCCGTGACCGACGCTGTCCGCGAGGCGTTGACGGGTTTCGCGGCGGCTCACCCGGAGGTTACGCTCGAAGAGGCCTACAACACCGTCCTGCCAACGGAGCAGAATTACCTGGCATCGATGAACATGCTCTATGAGGGCGCGGCGATCGCCGTCGTCGTGGTGTTCCTGTTCCTTCTCAACTGGCGGGCGACACTGCTTTCGGCCGTTGCCCTGCCGCTGTCGATCATTCCGACATTCCTGGTCATGGACCTGCTGAACTATTCGCTGAACACGGTGACCCTGCTCGCCCTGTCGCTGGTCGTGGGCATCCTCGTCGACGATGCGATCGTCGAGGTGGAGAATATCGAGCGGCACATGCAAATGGGCAAGAACGCCTATGATGCGTCGATGGAGGCGGCGGACGAGATCGGCCTTGCGGTGATCGCCACAAGCTTCACCCTGATCGCCGTGTTCCTGCCGACCGCCTTCATGAGCGGGATCATCGGCATCATCTTCAAGCAGTTCGGCATCACCGCCTCGGTCGCCGTCCTCTGCTCCCTGCTCGTCGCCCGTTTCGTGACGCCGATGATGGCGGCCTATATGATGAAGACGCCGGCGAAGACGAAGTCCGGGGACGGCTGGCTGATGCGCCACTATCTCGCGGTGGTGCGGGGCGAACTGAGGCGCCGGTGGATTCCGGTCCTGGGCGTCATCCTTTTCTTGGCGGCGACCGTCCTGCTGTTGGGCAATCTGTCCACCGGCTTCTTTCCGGCCTCCGATGACAGCCAGACACAGATATCGATCACGACGACGCCCGGTTCGACCATCGAACAGACCGACGCAGTCGCGAAGAAGGCCGCCGAACTGGCCTCCGGGGTCGACCATGTCACCGGGATTTTCCAGGCAACCGGCAGCGCGTCCACCGGCGGCATGGGCGGAAGCAGCGGTGACTCAGACTCGGTCACATCGGCGACGCTGGTCGTGAACCTGACCAATATTGACGACCGCGACGTGACCCAGACCGAGATCGAAAGCGACATACGCAAGGCCGTCGACGGGATACCCGGAGCCCGGGTCGAGATTGGCGGCGGCGGAAACGGAACCGAATTGCAGCTGACGCTCGCCGGCGACAACTCCGAGACGCTGGAGTCCGCGGCGGCCCGGCTGGAAGAGGATATCCGCTCCCATATCAAGGGCATCGGCAATGTCACCTCGTCGGCCGCCCTGCAATCGCCGGAAATCGTCATCACACCCGATCTTGCGAAAGCCGCCTCCTACGGGGTGACCTCCCGGGCGATCTCGGACGCGATCCGGGTGGCGACCGCGGGCGCCTACGATTCCGCGCTGTCGCATCTGAACCTGCCGGAGCGGCAACTGGATATCCGTGTACTACTGGCACAAAGCGCGCGCCAGTCGCTGGACCAGATCAGGCTTATTCCCGTGGCGGGAACCGACGGCAATGTCACGCTTGGAACGATCGCCGACATTTCCATCGGTGCCTCGCCCAGCGAAATCAACCGGCTGGATCGTTCGCGCAACGTGACGGTCACGATCGAGCTCAACGGCCGCAATCTCTCCGATGTCAACCGGGAAGCACAGCAGCTCGACAGTTACCGGAACCTTCCGGCCGGCGTCTCATTCGTCGAACAGGGCGACCTGAAGCGTCAGACGGAGCTGTTCGATAGCTTCGCCACGGCGATGGCGATCGGCATTTTCTGTGTCTACGCCGTCCTTGTCCTGCTGTTCCACGACTTCCTCCAGCCGATCACCATCCTGATGGCCCTGCCACTCGCACTCGGCGGCGCGCTGTTCCCGCTGGTGATCACCGGAACGAGCTTCTCGATGCCGGCGGTGATCGGCCTCCTGTTGCTGATGGGCATCGTCTCGAAGAACTCGATCCTGCTCGTGGAATACGCGATCGAGGCCCGGCGCCATGGCATGGCGCGGTTCGAAGCCATCGTCGATGCCTGCCACAAGCGGGCACGGCCGATCATCATGACCACCGTCGCCATGTCGGCCGGCATGCTGCCGGCGGCGCTCAGCCTCGTGGAGGGCGATCCGAGCTTCCGCCAGCCCATGGCCGTCGTCGTCATCGGCGGACTGATCACCTCGACCATGCTCAGCCTTCTCGTCATTCCGGTGATCTACACGCTGATCGACGATGTCGCGCGCGGTATCATGAAACTGTTTGGAAAACGGCCGAAAAACAGCGATGCGACGGCGGCCAAGTAGGTCAAGCGCAGCGCCGCCCGAAATGCGGCAACAGCGTGGAGCGTCTCGCTAAGACGATGTCGGCTCGCACGACATCCTTCGCTATCAGTTGCCGATGCCTCCGAGCAAGAGATCGAGATGGGCATCGGCGGTTTTACTTTTCATGGTGCGTCATATTAAAACGAGCTATACCGGCAAGGCGACCACCCTAATGCCCTGCTTGCAGAAGCGTCGAGCAGAGTTCAACGTTGAACCGTCACGAGGTGATCCGTCGTGAACTCCTCGACGATCCAATGACCGTTGAAGCGGCCAAGGCCGGAGTTCTTTTCGCCGCCGAACATCACATGGGGAAAGTCATGGATCGTGATGTCGTTGATGTGGGTCATTCCCGCCTCAAGTCCCTGCGCGAAACGCAGTCCGCGCTGTTCGTCGCCGGTGATCACCGCGCTTGAAAGCCCATATTCGGTATCGTTTGCGAAAGCGAGCGCTTCGCCTTCGTTTGCGGCGCGGATCACCGGGGCGACGGGCCCGAAGATTTCACTCTGCGCAAGGCGCGAGCGATGGTCTACACCGGCGAAGACGTGCGGCGGCACGATCCGCCCCTCCACCGGGCCGGAGACGCGCAGATCGAAACCCTGCTGGCGACCGGACTCGATCAGTCCGGTGACGGACTGAACCTGCGCATCATTGCACAGAGGCCCGATCATCGTGTCCTCCGCATTCGGGTCGCCATATTTGATGCCCGACACCGCCGCGCAATAGGCTTCCAGAAAGTCGTCATGAAGCGCGTCATCGACAATGATGCGATTGGTGCTCATGCAGATCTGCCCGCAATGCAGGAAGCGACCGACAACAGCCGCATTGACGGCCATGGCGATGTCGGCGTCATCGAGAATGACGAGCGGCGCATTGCCGCCAAGCTCCAGTCCGAGCTTCTTCAGACGGGTCGAACCGGCGGCAACCTGTGCGATGCGCTGACCGACCTCGGTCGAGCCGGTAAAGCTGATGATCCGCGGGATCGGATGGGCACAGAAGGCGTCGCCAATCTCCGACCCGGCGCCGATCACCACATTGAGAACCCCGGCGGGCAGGCCCGCTTCCTCGTAGATCTTCGCCAGAAGAAGACCGCCGGTCACCGGCGTGTCGCTGGCGGGCTTGAGCACAACCGCGTTGCCGAGCGCGATGGCCGGCGCGACCGAACGGTTGGAGAGATGAAGCGGAAAATTCCACGGGCTGATGACCCCGATCACCCCCACGGGCTTGCGGTAGACGCGCGCCTCCTTTCCCGGATGATCAACCGGCATGATCATGCCATGCATCAGGTAGGGCATGCTGGCGGCTTCGGCCATGCCGGCGCGAACCGCCTCGAACTCGGCCGTGGCTTTCATCCGCGTCGAACCGGATTCGCGGATGACCCAGTCGATGATTTCGGCGCGCCGGCTGTCGAGAATGCCGACCGCATTATGGAAGATCGCCGCCCGCTCCTTCGGAAGGGCCAGTGCCCAGTCTTTCTGTGCCTCGCGCGCGGCCTCGTAGGCCCGGTCGAGGTCGTCCCGTCCCGCCATGGCGATCCGGGTCAGCAGGCTGCCGTCATAGGGGTTGATGTCATCGAGCTCGCGCATCGCCGAACCGGCGCACCACTGCCCGTTGATATATTGCCCCGTGAAGCCCTCATAGGCCGGCAATGATGTCTGCTCTTTCATGGTTTCCTCCAGACGCTCCCGAAATACATCAGTTTAACTATAGTCCGGCGACTGCCGGCAACCAGACGGAAAGAACGGGCAGCAGGATGATGATCGCCAGAACCACCATAAAGGCTGCCAGAAACGGCAGTGCGCCGCGAAACACCTGCATCATCTTCAAACCCGTCGCATCCAAGGCGAGATAAAGCCCCGGCCCAACGGGCGGCGATACCAACCCGGTCAGTGTGGCAATCGCCAATACCACGCCGAAATGCACTGGATCGACGCCAAATTGGGTGGCGATCGGCAACAGCACCGGGACGGTCACGATCAGCACGCCGATCCCGTCGAGAAACATCCCCAGGACGAACACCGCAGCACAGACAAGAACGAGAAAGCTCACCTGCCCGATCGCGATGGACGCAATGGCGCGCGCCAGCATATCCGGCACGGCCTCGTAGGCCAGCGTCCAGCCGAGCAGTGTGGCAAAGCCGATCAGCATGATAATCGAGGCGGAGGACAGCACGACATTGTGCATGACCGGCACGAAATCGCGAAACCCGAGCCGGCGATAGACCACCGTCGAGAGCAACAGCGCGACCACCGCAGCCAACGCCCCGGCTTCCGTCGGCGTCATGGCGCCAGAGACGACGCCCCAGATGATTGTCAGCGGAATGAGGCCCGGAAGGGCATCCGCCGCGATCTCGCGCCAGGTTCCGCCGGGAAGACGGCTCTCGTCCACCTCAGGCAGATGCGACTTCGAGAGCCAGACCGTCACAAAGAAGGCCGCCATAAGCAACAGGCCGGGAATGAGACCGGCAATGAACAGCGCCGCCACCGACTGATAGGCCAGGACGCCATAGATGATCATCAGCATGGACGGCGGAATGATCGGACCCAGGAGCCCGGTGGCCACCGTCAGGCCGGTGGCAAACTGGCGACTGTAGCCCTGGCGCTCCATTTCCGGCACGATGGAGCGCGACATGATCGCGATCTGCGCGGTCGCCGAGCCGAGAATGGCGGCGGCGAATGCATTCGTCAGCACGTTGACGAAGGCCAGTCCGCCGCGCATCCGGCCGACGATCCGCATCGATGTACGGATCAGCCGCTCGGTAATGCCGCCCCGGTTCATGATCTCGCCCACCAGCATGTAGAGCGGGATGGCCAGGAACCCGTTGGCTTCGATCCCTTTCACCGATTGCACGAGAAAACTGTCGAACAGGACCGACGCATCATTGGTCCACGCGAAGACAATCGCCGCCATCAGCAACAAAAAGATGATCGGCAGGCCGAGACACAGGAAGAGGAAAAAGGCGGCGAGTGTGATCATGTCGCGCTCTCGCCCTGTTGCCGTCCGCCGCGGGCAGGCCAGGTATCGACAAGCTGCACGAACTGATGGAACACCAGAAAACAAAGTTCCGCGGTCACGATCGCATAGAGCAGCGCGCGCGGCAGGCCAAGCGTGGCGGAGCGTTCCGCCCAGACCCAGGGCACCATCAGGTAGCGAATGGAAAAAGCCGCCAGCGCCGCCGCAAGGGCAAGCACCGTCAGCCGCATCACCCAGCCGATGACGGCATGGGTGCGGGCACCGACCCGTCCGCCGAAAAGATCGATCGTGATCAGCCGCCCTTCAGCCACCATCAGACTGAAACCGGCGAAAGTCGCGACGATCATGAGCACAAGCGCAAGTTCCTCGGCAAAGAACAGGGGAGATTTCAGCAGGTAGCGGCAGATCACCTGCGCGATCAGGATCGCTACAAGCCCCGTCATCGCAAGCACGGCGATGAAAAGCTCCAGGCGAAACATGTACCGGTCGAGCATTTTGAGATGTTTCATGGATATCTCCCGAACAGAAATCTGCCGCCGGCACGGTATGCCGGCGGCAAGGCGCTCAATTCTGATTGGCTTCGTAGAAGCGGCGGATCAGCGGATCACGGTCGAGAAAAGCGTTTCGGACCGCCTCGCCCGCCGCCTGAAGTGCTGGATCATCAATCGCGCCGATCTGCGCTCCGTCGGCGGCGAGTTTATCGAGCTGCGCCGCCTCCCCCGCAGTCTGGGTCGCGATCGCCCAATCCTGCGTTTCGGCCACCATCTCTTCGAAGCGGGACTGTTCTTCGGGGCTCAAGCTGTTCCACCAGCGCGCCGAGGCCAATATCGCGGCGGGAAAGGCCATGTGGTTGGTCAAGATCAGGTAGGGCGCCTGTTTCTGCATCTGCAGGCCGGAGACGATGTCGATGTCGACGTCGACCGCGTCGATCACCCCCGTCACCAGCGATGGCATGATTTCCGGCAGAGGCAGGGCCGTGGGTGCTGCTCCCAGATCGCGCCACCAACTGTTGAAGATATCATTGGGAAAGGCGCGGACCTTCAGCCCGGAGATATCCGCGACCGACGTAATGGGCTGTTTCGACAGCAGATGGCGCTGACCGGGGAAAACATAGCCTAGCCCCTTGATGCCCTGCGCATCGAGCCGGGCGAGCATTTCCTGCGCCGGCGCGCTGTCGGCGGCCTCGCCCGCCTCTGCCAGCGTCTCGAACTGATAGGGCAGAAACCACGCCAGGAACGACGGATCGCGATTGGCGAGATCGCCCACCGGCACGACGGCGAGCTCGACCGCGCCGCTTTGCAGCAATGACAGAACGGTCGGAACATCGCCAAGCTTGTTGACCGGGAATACCTCGATCGTATCGCCGGTATTCGCCTGCGCAAAGGCATCGGCCAGGTGATACGCCGATTTTGTCATGATATGCGGTTCGGGCGTGGGCGTTGAGAACTTCAATTCCCGTGATTGTGCCGCCATGCCTGCGCCGAGCCAAAGGCAGAGCGTCAGGCCGGTCAAAAGCCCTGTTGTCAGATGTTTCATAATGGTCTCCTCCCTCATGGTTTCAAGATCGCTTTCGCGCCGGCTCCTCTTCCGGCACGAACGTTCCGTGGCTTTCCACGGTGACCGGCGCCGCGAGGCGTTCGATCATGGGCAACAAGTTCTCAAGCGTTGCGACAGGTTCGATCGCCGCCACATAACGGTCCCGGCGCAGCAACAGCCCGTGCGCCAGACAGCCCCGGAACGGCTGGTTCGAGAAGAACCGGCTCCGGTCGTGCAGGATCGGAAACGATGCGGCGACCGGGTTCATCCACTCTGGCGTCAGGCCGATAACGGCGGCACCTGCCGCCTCGAACCGCGCATTGAGCTCGGCGCTGACAAAGCGATCGGGCATCTCATCGAATACCAGCACCACCGGACGATCCGGCAGGCAGTCGTCGAGCAGGCATTCCTCCCTGCCGGGCCGGGTCACCAGCGGCTGGGGTATCATGCGCCCGACGGCAGCCGCGCCTGTGCTCGCCGTGGACGGCCGGATCATGCCCGCGTGGAACTTCGGCTTGGGCTTGTATTTCATCTGCGCGACGTAATCGCGCGCCGGTCGATAAAGCCCCAGGAGCCGGAAACCCGTTCGGATCGCCATTCCGCGCAAGGCTGAATCGGGCATCATCACCTTGCCCATCCTGAGCGCGAGTTCGATCATCGACCAGGCATGCGGCTTGCGTTCGGTCTGGTAGCTGTCGAGCAGGTCTTCGGGGTCGGCCATGGCAAGCGCCTCGGCCAGTTTCCAGGCAAGATTATGGGCGTCACGAAGGCCGCTGTTCATGCCCTGCCCCGCAAAAGGCGGTGTCAGATGCGCCGCATCGCCGGCCAGGAACACGCGCCCGTCGCGCCAGCGCGAGGCAATGCGGGCGTGGAAGGTGTAGACCTTCTGCCGCCTTATCGGCTCATCGCGATCCGGCCCCACCTCGGCGAGAAGGCGACGCGCGAAAGCCTCGCGTTCGGCTTCCTCGGCGGTTTCTCCGGCATTGAGCTTGAACTCGTAGCGGCGAATCCCGCCCGGACCGGGCAAGGTGATCGCAGAGCGCTTCGGATCACAGAAAACCTCGGTGTGGAAGCAGCGGTTCCGCGTGGTTTTGAGATCGACGATCAGCCAGGGTTCCTCGAACGTGGCCCCCTCCATCTCAATGCCAAGGGCCTTGCGCACCATCGAGCGACCACCGTCGGCGGCCACCATGTAGCGAGCGCGCAGCTGACGGGCCGTGCCGTTTTCCAGCACATGCGCTGCAACGTGATCTCCTGCCTGCTCAAAGCTCGTCAGGGCTGCGCCGAAACGGGCGTCGACCATGGCATGGCGCGCGAGCGCGCGGCGCAGCGTGGCTTCGAATTCGGGCTGCTCGAATGCATTGCGCTTGTCAAAGCCATATTCCTTGACGAAAGGTTTGACCTCGGCAAAGACGCGGCCCGATGGCCCCTTGTAGAGCGATCCGTAACCTTTGGCCGTGATTGCGGAAATCTCGGCAGACAGGCCGGCGGCCTGCAGCGCGCGCATGGATTCATCGTCAATGGATACCGCGCGCGGCTCCGCGACCGTGGTTTCGTTGCGCTCTATGAGTATGGTGCCGATCCCCATCGAACCGAGAAGATTGGTCAGCAAAAGACCGGTTGGCCCCGCTCCGACGACAAGGATATCTGCATCCAGAGATGTGGCCCGCATATCAGAGCCCGCTCTCGTCCATGACCGGGTTGACGAGCGTGCCGAGCCGGCCGATTTCGACCTCGACCACATCGCCGGGCTTGAGATAAACCGGCGGATCGCGGCGATCGCCGACGCCCCCGGGCGTACCCGTGACAATAACGTCCCCCGCCGAAAGCGGCGTATAGGTCGAGATATAGGCGATCAATCGCGGGACCGGAAAGATCAGGTCGGCGAGCGTCGCATCCTGCACCACCTCGCCATTGAGGCGCGTGCGGATCGGCAGTTCCCGGTAATCGCCAACCGTGTCGGCGCTCACCATAAAAGGCCCGAAAGCACCGGTGCCCGGAAAGGTCTTGCCGGGGCCGAACTGGTGGGTGTGGCGCTGCCAGTCGCGAATGGTGCCGTCATTGTAGCAGGCATAACCCGCCACATGCGAAAGCGCGTCTTCTTCAGCGATGTTGCGTCCGCCGCGTCCGATAATGACGGCCATTTCGCCTTCATAATCCAGCCTTTCGGAGACAGCCGGACGGATCATAGGCGCACCGTGCGCGATCTGGCTGTCGGCGTAGCGGGTGAACATCGTTGGATATTTCGCATCGGGCCGCTTGGTCTCGGCGCGGTGGGTCTCGTAGTTGAGGCCCACGCAGAGGATCTTGCCCGCGTCCGGGATCACCGGCAGCAAGGTGACATCGCTGAGTGCCATCTCCGGCGCGCACGATTCGACGTAGTCGGCGGCCTCAGCGAGAAGATCGGCGGCGATCAAGGCCTTGAGGCTGTCAATCTGGGGACGGATCCGGCCGGTCAGATCGACAATTCCCCCGTCGACCACAGCGCCCATGCCGGTCTTGCCGAGGCGAGTAAAGCTGATGAATTTCATGGGAAACCTCCTGTCACGAGCGCAGAATGGCGCGGCCCCATTTGTTGAGCGTGCGCGGATCCTGCGGCCAGTCGATGACCGTGCGATCGTAAATCGTTTCCAGTTCGCCGGAGATTTCGATCCAGTTTCCGTCCGGGTCCGTGTAGAACACGAACAGATTGTTGCCCGGCCCGTGACGGCCCGGCCCCCAGGTCAACAGAACGTTGTTGGCGGCGAACCGGTCGCAGAACTTCTTGATGTTTTCGAAACTGCCCGCTTCGTAGGAATGATGATCGACGCCGGTGCGATCGGACAGGAAGCACGCGATAGTGTGATGTTCGTGGTTGGTTGTGGTGAACACAGTCGCTGGCTGGCCGTTTTCGTGCAGCACACGATCCGAAAGGAAGAAGCCGAGCTTGTCGACATAGAAGTCCCTGAAGCCGTCGAGATCCTGCGTGGCAAAGGTGAGATGCTGGATGGGGGCATGCAGCCCTTCGCGCTCCGGCAGATAGGCGGTGGTGCGCTGTCTTGCCACTCCGAAGCAGATCAGGTGCCCGTCATTGTCGCGAACGGCAAAGGCGCCATCCTCGAAATAGGGCGAGACGCTCTCAAGGATCTCGACGCCACTGGAAACCACCTGCGCGCGCTGTGCGGCAAGAACATCCGCGTTCCGGTAGGCCAGCCCGGCATAAGCCAGCTTTCTGTCCTCGCCCTTCACTGCCACAAACCGGCGCATCGGGCCCAGGCACCGATATTCGGTAGCCGAAACCCTTTCCACCTCCATGTCCATATTGGCGGCGTAGAAATTGGCGAGCCGTTCCGGATCGGAACTCTCGAAGGCGACGTGATGCAGATATGCCCCCGCCTGAACAGCATTGTGCGACATTATGTCCTCCCTTACGATTTTCGTTACGATTATCTATCTTCGACAAATTAACAAGTGCTATTTTTAATATTTATCATTTTTAGGTAATTTTTATATTTTTATAATCCTAAATGTCCACCAAACATCAAAGCAGGCCGGCGTGAAAGCGCTGTCCAGAAACAGGAGAATAAAATGCCGAAGGAATCCTGTTATCCGGAACCAAACCACTGTTGATTTTCGGTTTTTGCCGATAAAAGATAAAAACGTTATCCAGAAGAAAGCATGAGAGAGAGCCATGACGACGACGGGAATTACGCGCTACACACGGATCCTTGCGTTGTTTGACCAGGCTTATCCGACGTGGACCGTCGCCGAGATATCGGCTGCTCTCGACACCTCCGCCAGCACGCTCTACCGGCTGATTCGGGAGATGGTCGCCGCCGACCTGCTGGAAAGCACCGTGGAATCGCGCTACCGGCTCGGGCCGCTCTTCGTGGAATATTATCGCCGCCTGAAACTGACCGACCCTCTGGTCCTGTCCGGCTCGAAATTTCTTCGCCCGCTGCTGAGTCAGATCCCCTGCCCCTGCACGACCATTCTTGCCCGGCTTTACGGCAGAACGGTCATGTGCGTCGCCGAAGAGCGCTCAAGCGTTGCCACCTTCGCCACAAGCTATGAACTCGGTCGCCCCATGCCCCTGTTGCGCGGCGCGACATCGAAAGCCGTGCTCTCAACGCTGCCGAAACGCCAAATCATGTCGCTCATTGCCCAAGGCACCAGCCGTGAGAAAGATGACGGCGAGGCACTCTATGCTGAGTTTACGAGCATCCGGAAGATCGGGATCAGCGAAACCCATGGCGAGATCGATACCGGTCTTGTCGGGATCGCGGCACCGCTGCGAAGCACCGAGCTCGGCATCAACGCGTCGCTCTCGGCCATCGTCGAGGAGCGCACGCTCACCGAGGAAATACGCCCGCAAATCTATGCTGCCCTCTCCTCGACCGCGCGGATGATCGAAGGCTTCATGGCCGAACGCGCTGCCGACGCGAAGGAGGCGAACTAGCGCAAAATATCAATAAAATAGAATTCATACTATGTTGATTTTATCTTATTTCGATAATTTTGTGATTTTAGTTTGACTATTAAATTGATTTTTGCGAATTCTATCGCAGAGACCCTTTCATTTCATGTGATCGTGTAAGGGTCGTTTCGGGAGGATAGCAATGTCATTTAAACCCACGCGGCGCGAAGCGCTGCTACTCGGCGGCGCATACGCGGTTGCCGGAACCCTTATCGGCCGTTCCATCCGTCCGGCGTTTGCCGCCGGGCGCACGCTCAAGATCGGGATCGTCTCCCCCAGGACCGGCCCCATGGCCGCCTTCGCGGAACCGACCGAATTCGTCGTCGCGCGCATTCTGGAAGCGACCGGCGGCGCCATCGAGAACGCCGGCGTGCGCTACCCGCTTGAAGTGGTTGAACGCGACACCCAGTCGAACCCCAACCGCGCGGCGGAGGTGACGCAGGACCTCATACTGTCCGAAGGCGTCGATGTGGTTCTGTGTTACGGCGGCCCGGAAAATGCCAATCCGGCCTCCGACCAATGCGAGCTCAACGGCGTGCCCTGCCTGGCCTCCGATGTGCCGATCGAACCATGGTTCTTCGGCCGCAATGGCGATCCAGAGCAGGGTTTCGACTACACCTATTGCGCCTTTTTCGATGTTGCGACCTATGCCGGCGCCATGCTCGCCTTCATGGACAAGATCGCCCCCGGCGGCACGGTCGGCGGCCTCTGGCCGAATGATGCCGACGGCGTCGTCCTGTCGCAGGCTTTTACGGAGGGCTTCGGCGCAGCCGGATACACTATCGTCGATCCGGGTCGCTTCGACCTGCCGACCTCGAGCTTCTCGACCCAGATCGCGAAATTCCGCGACAGCGGCGTGAACATCGTCCAGGGCATCATGCCGCCGCCGGACTTCACGCTGTTCTGGACCCAGTGCGCTCAGCAGGGTTTTCAGCCGAAAGCGATGATCGCGGGCAAATCGTCGGAGTATCCGGCCTCCGTCCAGCCTTTGGGCGACAAGGCGGTCGGGGTTTCCGTGCCGATCTGGTGGACCCCGGAATTCCCCTATGTCTCCTCCCTTGACGGCACCTCGGCCTCCGAGATCGCCCGCGCCTATGAGACGGAGACCGGGCGCCAATGGACGGCGGGCGTCGGCTCGCGTTATGCCATGCTCGAAGTGCTCATCGATACGCTGCGGCGTGCCGATGATCTCGATGACCCCGAAAGCGTCAACGCGGCTCTCGGCGCGACCCGGCTGGAGACACTCTGCGGAACCATCGATTTTGCGACCGGCCCCGTGCCGAACTCGGCGAAGCTCGGGCTGGTTTCCGTGCAGTGGGTCAAGGCGGGCGGAGATTACCCGTTCCCCTATGACATGGCGGTGGTCGAAAACAGCTTCCATCCAAGCGTACCCGTCTCGCGCGCCCCCTTCCCGATCCCTTACGGCTGAGCCGCCGGCGTGACCATGCTCGAGGTTTCGCAACTCAAGAAGCACTTCGGCGCGCTCAAGGTCATCGACGGGATCGACCTGTCGGTGGCGCGTGGGGAAGCGCTCGGCATTCTCGGCCCCAACGGGGCCGGGAAAAGCACATTTTTCAATCTGATTTCCGGCAACCTACGCCCGACCGAGGGAAGCATACGCCTGGACGGGAATGACGTTACCAGGGCCAACCCGTGGACGCGGGTCCGCAGCGGGATCGGACGTACATTCCAGATCCCGCATCCGTTTGTCCACCTCTCGGTCTTCGAAAACGTGCTGGTGAGCGCGACCCAGGCCAAGGGCCGCGGCATCGCCGTCGCCCGGCCGGAGGTCAACCGGATACTGGATCTCTGTCAGCTGTCGCATCGGGCGCGAACACCGGCGGGCGACCTGCCATTGCTTGACCTCAAACGGCTTGAACTGGCCAAGGCGCTCGGCACCTCCCCGCGGCTTCTGCTGCTTGATGAAATAGCCGGTGGGCTCACCAACAGCGAGTGCGGCGCGCTTCTGGACATCCTGGAGACGATCAAGGCCGAAGGCGTCACCATCGTCTGGATCGAACATATCGTTCATGCCCTGATCCGGGTGGCGACACGGCTCGTTGTTCTGGCCGAGGGCAGCCTGATCGCCAGCGGCACGCCTGAGCAGGTCATGGCCGATCCCAAGGTGCGCAATCTCTATCTGGGGGTGGAATAGTGAGCACGCTTCTGGAGCTTCGCGGTCTCAACGTCTTTTACGGCGCGTTTCATTCCGTGCACGGTGTCGACATCATTTGCCAGGAAGGCGAAATCCTGTCGCTCATCGGCGCGAATGGGGCGGGCAAGAGTTCGACGCTACGCGCCATCATAGGCCAGGTGCCGCGCGCCACGGGCGTGATGCGCTTTGCCGGCGAGGATATTTCCGGACGCTCGACGCCCGACCGGATAGCCTCGGGCATCGCCCTGGTGCCGGAGGGCCGGCAGCTTTTCCCCAACCTGACGATCGAGGAGAACCTCAGGATCGGCGGGTATACGGGTCGGCCGGGAGAGATCGGCTTGCCGCAGGTCTACGAGATTTTTCCCGCTCTGTCCGAGCGGCGCAAGCAACGCGCGCGTCAACTGTCTGGCGGTCAGCAGCAAATGGTCGCGATCGGCCGCGCGCTGATGATGAACCCCCGTCTGCTGCTCTGCGACGAAATCAGTCTCGGACTGTCGCCCAAGATCATCGCGGACATTTACGAGGTGCTGCCACGCATTCGCGACCATGGGGTCAGCATGATCCTTGTCGAGCAGGATATCACCCGCGCGCTCGCCATGGCGGATCACTTCGTCTGCATGCTCGAAGGTCGCGTCTCGCTGGCCGGCCGCACCGGCGAAGTCCCGCGCGAACAGATCGCCGCCAGCTATTTCGGAGAATGACATGACCGGCCTTCTCGACCAAATTGTTCAGGCTAGCCTGCTGGGCGGTCTCTATGCCATCTTCGCCCTCGGCCTGGCGATTTCCGTGGGCGTGCTGAAATTCATCAACGTCGCCCATGGCGATCTCATCGTCGCCATGTCCTTTCTGATGCTGACGCTGACAGAGAGCCTGGGCCTGCCCGCCCCTGTCGCGCTTGCGGCTCTGATCCCGATCGGCGCCGGCATTGGCTGGTTGCTGCAATTCGGATTGCTGCAACGCGCGGCGAGCCAGAACGAGTTGCAGATCATCCTGATCACATTCGGCCTATCGGTCATACTGCAGAACGGTCTGCTCACCATCTACGGCGCCGATACCCGCAAGGTGACAGCCGGCGGCATCGAACTGGCATCGATCCATCTCTTCGGCAACATCAATATCGGCGTTCTGCCGCTGATCATCTTCGCAACGGCCTGCCTGCTGATCGCGGGGCTGGAGCAGCTCCTCTACCGCACCGCGCTCGGCGTGAAAATCCGCGCCATCGCGGATGCGCCTGAAGCCGCCCACCTCGTCGGGCTCAAGGTCGCGGGGCTCATGGCCACGGCCATGGCGCTCGTCGGCATCACCGAGGCCTTCTCCGGCGGGCTGATGTCGATCTGGACCAATTTCGACCCCTCCTCCGGTTCCAGCCGCCTGCTGATTGCCTTCGAGGTGGTCGTGCTTGCCGGACTCGGCAGCTTCTGGGGCGTTCTGGTGGGCGGCATCATCATTGCCCTTGCGCAGACCTTCGGCGGCATGATCGACAGCGCCTACCAGATGCTTGCCGGGCATGTCGTCTTTCTCATTCTCTTCCTTGCCCGCCCGCAGGGCCTGTTTCCGAAAGCGTGAGGTGACATCATGACATCCGGTTTGGTTCTGTTCGGGCGGCTGGCGCTGATCATCGGTCTGGCATGCCTCTGCATCGCGCCTTTCGCCTTCTCTCCGGCAACGCTGGTGCTTTTGACGCAGGCCCTGACCATGCTCTCTCTCGCCATGCTTTGGAATCTCGTCGCCGGTTACGGCAATGTGATGGTGATCGGCCAGCATGCCTTCGTCGGCATCGGCGCCTACGCGTTTTACGGGTTTGCGATGCTTGCAGGCTGGCATATGGCGGCGGCGCTGCCGGCTGCGATGGCGGTTACGCTGGTTTTCGGCATTGCCGTCTACGCCATGCTGTACCGGCTGCGCACCGCCTATCTGGCGGTCGGAAGCTGGGTGGTCGCCGAGACGCTGATGCTTGTCGTCAGCCGACTGCCCGGCTTCGGCGGCGGATCGGGCGCAAGCCTGCCGGCAAGCCTGCTGCGCACCCTCGGTGCCCGGGCGCCCGAACGGCTCTCGACGATCTATATCCTGGTCCTCGTTGTGGCCGTGCTGACATTCGCCCTGATCTGGATGCTGATGCGCTCGCGCGTCGGTCTGGGCCTTGCCGCCCTGCGCGACAGCGAGGA
Organism: Martelella sp. AMO21009; assembly: GCF_053484295.1. Taxonomy (NCBI): domain Bacteria; kingdom Pseudomonadati; phylum Pseudomonadota; class Alphaproteobacteria; order Hyphomicrobiales; family Aurantimonadaceae; genus Martelella; species Martelella sp. AMO21009. Next base: position 29,399 of record NZ_JBAKFR010000028.1, on the reverse strand, counting down.
AGGCGCCGCCGTGGCCGGCGTTAACACGCGTCTGGTGCGCGCGGCCTGCTTCATCCTCGCCGCCCCGATGGTCGGCCTGGTCGGCGTGCTTGTAACCCTGCAGAAGGGGCGGATTTCGCCGGTCGCCTCGTTCTCGATGCTCGACTGGACCATCTATGTCCTGTTCATCGTCGTCATTGGCGGCCTCGGCAGCCTTGAAGGGCCGATCATCGGAACGCTCGTTTTCTTTCTGCTGCGCGAACTGCTGCAGGATTACGGCACGCTCTATCTGATCACGCTCGGGGCCATGTCGATCGTGATCGTGCTGTTCGCTCCGAAGGGTCTGTGGGGCCTGGCACGCAGCAAACTCGGACGCGACCTCGTTCCGCTGACACATGATCCCAGGACAGGAGACCTCCCATGAAAATTCAGGCCGCCGTTGCACGCGCACCAGGAAAGCTTGCCTACGAGCCCCTCGATCTAGACTCTCCTCGTGATAACGAAATCCTCGTGCGCGTCCTCGCAACCGGGATCTGCCATACCGATCTGTCGGCGATCGAGCAGCTGCTGCCGGCGCGCCTGCCGATGGTCCCCGGGCACGAGGGCGCCGGGATCGTCGAAGCCGTCGGGGCATCCGTGACAAAGGTGACGCCCGGCGATCATGTGGTGATGACCTACGACTATTGCGACGATTGCCGCGCCTGCAAAGACCATGATCACACCTATTGCCACCATGCGGTCGAACGTTGTTTTCTCGGAGACCGCCCCGACGGAAGCGCCACCCTGCATGATGCAGACAAAAACATCGTGCACGGCAGTTTCTTCGGCCAATCCTCCCTTGCCACCTACGCGCTTTGCTACGATCGCAATGTGGTCAAGGTCCGAAAGGACGCACCGCTGGAGCTTCTCGGCCCGCTCGCCTGCGGCATCCAGACGGGCGCCGGGGCGGTGCTCAATGCGCTCAATGTCACTGAGGCGACCGATTTCGCGGTCTTCGGCGCGGGCGCCGTAGGGCTGAGCGCTGTTATGGCCGCGCGTGTCGCCAGAGCTCCCGCCATCATAGCCGTGGATATTTCAGAGGATCGTCTCAAGATGGCGCGGGACCTGGGAGCCACGCATGTCTTCAACAGCAAGAACGGCGACCCGGTCGCCTTCATCCGCAGCGTGGCCGATGGCGGCGTATTGCGCGCGCTCGATACCAGCGGCGTGCCCGCTGTGATGCAACAGGCGCTGGCGGCCACCGCACCGCGCGGCACCTGCGGCTGGCTCGCCGGTGTCGACCCTGCGCTGGAAGTGCCCGTCAACCCGACCTTCCTGCTGGCCGGCCGCAGCGTGAAAGGCATCATCGAAGGCGAGAGCCATGACGCCCAAGCCTTTATCTCCCGGCTGATCGACCTTTACATGGACGGCAATTTTCCATTCGACAAGTTGTGCCGGTTCTACGACATGGATCAGCTTGAAGGAGCGATCGCCGACAGCAGGTCAGGCCGAACGATAAAGCCTATTGTCAGGTTTGGAGGCATTTCTGACCAGGGCGCGGACCAAAAGATATGCGGATCGCAAATGCTTGAATGACGGCATCCCAACGCCGGGCTTCGCGCTGAAGCCCGGATGTTCCTCTGGGGCATTGGTCGTTCATTATTCTGCTCCGAGGTTCCTTGACACCCTAAACGTTTAGGGTTATCAATGGAACCACACTAAACGTTTAGGAGACAAGTCAGCGTTTGGTGTGACTGGAGGAAATCATGCGCAGAAAGACGATGCGAGACGTCAGCGTTGCCACGGGGCTTTCGACCTATACCGTCTCGCGCGCCCTTTCGGGAGCGGACGGCGTTTCGGCGGAATCCCGCGCGCATGTCCTCAAGGTTGCCCGCGAGATCGGCTATATTCCCAATCGCGCAGCGCAGGAACTGCGGCGCGCCAACCGTGATTCCGTCGCCGTCATCACCGCCAGCACATCCAATTCCTACTATCTGGACCTGATGGAGGGCATCCACCATGCGCTCAGATCCACGGGGCGCGCCGTCATCGTCGGCGATATCGCGATTGACGGCGTATACAGCGCCGAACTTGAAGATCAGCTCGTCCGGCGCCTGATCGAATCGCGCACGGCGGGCGTGATCGCCACTCTGACGCTAAGACCTGAAAACCTGAAGCTGCTTGACCAGTGGGACGTGCCGGTCGTCTTCGTCGACTCAGATCCGCCTGAAGGTGCCGGACACTATCCAAGCGTCACAACAGACAACTACGCGGCCAGCCTTACCGTCGGCGATCACATCGCTTCGCATGGCTACGGCAACTGGCTGCTGCTGATGTATCCGGATAAATGGTCCACCCGCTTTGAACGCGAGCGCGGCATCCGGGACGCCGCTGCAAGGCACGCGGCCGATCTGACCGTCATTGAGTGCGAGAACAATGATCTGGCGGCGCGGGAGGCATTCGCACGTCATCTCGAAGGAGCGGCCCGTCTGCCTGATGTGCTGATCGCCGGCAATAATCCGCTTCTGCTCGGCGCTCTCAAGCTTTGCCGCGAGAAAGCCATCCGCATCCCCGACGATATGGCTGTCGTCAGCTTTGACGATTTCGCCTGGGCGCCGCTGATGGATCCGCCGCTGACCGTTCTGGACGAGGACAGCAAATCCATCGGCAGTCGCGCGGCCGAAACGCTGACGGCCATCATCGAGCAGCAGATCGAAAGCGAGAAACGAAGCCAGTCCACGAAACCGGATTACAAACCCGAATACAGACAGCAGATGCCGGCACGACTTGTCGTGCGGCGTTCATGCGGCTGCACTTCTGAAACAAGGGAGAAAAACTAGGAAACCGACCGGAGCCCAGCCGGTTTCCAGGCCTTCATAAGGCAGCCAACCAATCCGCCGGACGATTCTCCACCTGCGTGCTGGAACACGCCGGAAGGGAAGCGTTTTGCCGGAAGCATCGCCAAAGGCGATGTTGATAGTCGTTCAATGCAATCCGGAGCGATTTTTTATCGAACAGCTCCGCACTACCAAGGGAGGTATAATATGAAAATGAAATCATACACAAGGCCGGGCAGCCTGCTGGCCGCTTCGGCGCTGGCCGCACTCATGGCCTTTTCCCCTGCCAACGCGCAAGACCGGCAATTGCCTGACAAGATCGAGAAGATCGGGCTGATGGTACAGGACATGTCCAACCCCTTCTTCTCCGCCATGGAGAAAGGCGCGAAGGACGCCGCCGACAGGCTCGGCGCGTCGCTCAACACCCAGGACGCCCAACTCGACCTGTCGCGCCAGTATACGCAGATCGACGCTTTCATTCAGCAGGGTGTGGACCTGATTGTCATCTCGTCCGTGGATGAAGCAGGGATCGAACCTGCCATCGAGCAGGCCAAGGCCTCGGGCATTATCGTCATGGCTGTGGACACGCCGGCCCAAGGCGCCGATGCAGTAATCATGACCGATGCCGTTCAGGCGGGTGAGAAATCCTGCCGGTACCTGTTCGAGCAGATGGGCGGCGAGGGCAAGGTCCTTCTTGTCGACGGCACGCCCATCCAGACAATCATCGACCGGATCGACGGCTGCAACAACGTCCTCAAGGATTTCCCCGGCATTGAAGTCGTGGGCCACCAGTCCTCGATGAACGACAGGGCTTCGGGCCTCGCCGTCACCATCGACATGCTGACGGCAAACCCGGATGTCGACGGCATTTTCGGCATGAACGACCCCTCCGCGCTTGGCGCGGTTCTGGCAGTCGAGCAGGCTGGCCTTGCCGACCATGTGGTCGTGACCGGCGTTGATGGCAGCCCCGAAGGCGTCGACGAACTGAAGCGCGAAGGCTCGCCCTTCATCGCAACGGCAACGCAGAACCCGGCGCAGATGGTCCGCGAAGCCGTGCGGATCGCCGAGGACATGATTGCCGGCAACCCTCCGGAAGAGACGACCATCCTCATCCCGAGCGTTCTGGTGACGCGCGACACGGTCGATGAGTATCCCGGCTGGTAACGGTCGGACCGCTCAGTTGGCATGAAATACGGAAGCACAGAGCGTCAAGGCGCTCTGTGCACCGGGAAAGGAGCGCCTCATGGCAGGCCAGACCGATGACCCCGAACCGCTTCTGAAATTGGAATCGATCAGCAAGCGCTACGGCGCCACGCTGGCGCTCGACAATGCCAGTTTCGACCTTCGCGCAGGAGAGGTTCACGCCCTCATGGGCGAAAACGGCGCCGGCAAATCCACACTGATGAAGGTTCTTGCCGGCAATATTACCCGCGACAGCGGACGCATCCTGATGGATGGCAAGGAAATCGAAATCCGCTCGGCACGGGATGCCCGCGCCCACGGTATTGCGATCATTCACCAGGAACTGAATACCGTTCCGCAGATGACGGTTGCCGAAAATCTCAGCCTCGGCCAGGAACCCGTCACAGGGTTGAGGATACTGGATCGTCGCGCAATGCTGGATTCGGCACGCGAAAAGCTCGCCACGATCGGCTCTGACATCGATCCCCGCAAGCCGCTTTGCTCACTCAGCGTCGGACGGCAGCAGATGGTCGAAATCGCCCGCGCCATCGGTGAAAATGCGCGCGTTCTGGTGCTCGACGAACCGACGGCCGCGCTTTCTCGGGCAGAAGCGGAACAGCTCTATGCGCTCATCGCGAAGATGCGGGCCGAGGGTGTCGGCCTCGTCTATATCTCGCACCGCATGGAAGAGGTTTGGCGTCTGGCCGATCGCGTCACGGTATTCCGCGACGGCTGTTTCGTCGGCACCAGCCGGATGGAGGACACATCCCCGCAGGAGGTCGTCCGCATGATGGTCGGCCGGTCCGTCGGGCATCTCTACGAACATCCCCACCGCAGTCCAGGCAAATCCGTCCTCAGCGTTCGAGACCTTTCCGGCGACGGCGTCGAGGGGCCCGTCAGCTTCGATGTGCATGCCGGCGAGGTGGTGGCCATGGCCGGCCTTGTCGGCGCGGGCCGAACCGAGGTCGCCCGCCTGATCTTCGGCGCCGGCCGCCGCACGAGCGGCACGGTCGTCGTCAACGGACGACCTTCCGAGCCCGCCGGACCAAGCGACGCGATTGCAGACGGCATCGGCATGCTTCCCGAGGACCGCAAGGTACAAGGACTGTTCCTCGACCACACGGTCGCGGCGAATATCTCGATCAGTTCCTTGCTGCAGTTCGTGCGCGCGGGCGTCCTGCGTGAGAAGCTGGAGCGGGAAGCAGTCGAACAGGAAATGAAGCGCCTTAACCTGAGGAGCAACGCCATCCGCCTGCCCGTCAAGGCGCTTTCAGGCGGAAACCAGCAGAAGGCGGCGGTTGCCCGTTGGCTCCTGCGCGACAGCGATGTGCTCATCATGGACGAGCCGACGCGCGGCGTCGATATCGGCGCCAAGCGCGAAATCTACGAGATGATCCAGGAGCTTGCCGAGGCGGGCAAGGCCATACTGGTGATTTCCTCCGATCTGCCGGAGGCCATCGGCATCAGCGATCGCGTCCTGGTCATGCGGCACGGGCGTATCGTTCATGAAATGCCGTCGGCATCCGCAACCGAACAGGACGTCATGTTCCACGCGACCGGAACGGCAGCGCAAAACGCACCGGCCGGCGAGGAGTTGTTACAATGAACCAGAAAGATGAAGCCGTTCGCCGGCAGCCGCCACAGGTGGAAAAGGAACCGTTTGACTTCGCCCGCTGGTGGGACCGTGTCGGCATTCTGATCGTATTGCTGGGGCTGGTCGTCTTCATGTCGATCTTTGCGCCGAACTTCGCGCGGCTCGACAACCTTTTCAACATCGCGCGCTCGATTTCGGTCAACGCCATTCTGGCAGCCGGGATGACCTTTGTCATCCTGACGAAGGGTATTGACCTATCCGTCGGCTCGACAGTCGCTGTTTCCGGCGTCGTCGCCGTGCTGGCGGCCATCGCAGGCGTGCCCGCCCCGCTTGCCATTCTCTCCGGCATGCTCGTCGGCGCCGCCTGCGGCGTCGTCAATGGCGCGCTGGTCGCCTATATGGGCCTTGCGCCTTTCATCGTGACGCTTGGCCTGATGACCTTCCTGCGCGGGCTGGCATATACCATGACCGAGGGACAGCCGATCGTCTCGAGCAGCCTCAACTTCAAGGCGTTCGGCAGCGGTTATCTCGCTGATGTGCCGATCCCCGTCATCACCATGATCGTCGTCTATATCATTGCCTGGTTCGTTCTGGAACGCACGCGGTTCGGGCGGCACATCTATGCCGTGGGCGGCAATGAAGAGGCTGCAGAGCTGGCCGGCGTGCGCGTCAAGCGGATTCTGACGGCGGTCTATGTCATTGCCGGCCTGTGCGCGGGCCTTGCCGGCGTCATTTTCGCCGCCCGGGTGATTTCCGCGCAGCCAACGGCGGGCACCGGTTACGAACTTGATGCAATCGCGGCGGTCGTTCTTGGCGGCACCAGCCTTTCGGGTGGTCGCGGCCGGATCATCGGCACGCTGATCGGCGCCGTCATCCTGGGTGTCCTGAGCACCGGCCTGATCCTGATGGACGTTCCTTTCTTCACCCAGCTCCTGATCAAGGGCGTGGTCATCATCTTCGCCGTTGCCATCGACAGCCTCAAGCAGCGCACATTCAACTTCGGCTTCCTGTCGCGCAAACAGGTCCCCCGTCGAAGCTAGAGCAACACGCAAAGGGTCCAGCGCCCTTTGCCCCTCCCGACTTCAATCTCACGCCTTGTGAAAGACCGACACATGACCCACCGTATCCGGATCGAAGATCCGCTCAATGGCGCACGCGTGCGCGAGCCGATTGTCTTCGCCGTCAACGCCGCCATCGACGCGCCGCTCCTTTGGGCCAAGACCGACGATGGCAAAAAAGTTCTCTGCCAGAGACTAAACCAGGGCTCCAATGCGCAGCAGACCCGTTTCGTCGCGACCGTCGACGTCAACCAGACGGCAAATCTGGAGCTGGCGGAAGCCTGTGAAGCGCTGCCGGCCGACATCGCGCCGGTGATCAGCGAAAAGCAAGGCCGCGAAACCGACTGCTTTGTCCGTCTCGACACCGGCGCCTTCGACCTCGAACTCTGCTCGGGCAAGGCAGAGGGGCTTGGTTCCTCGAAATGGGGCTTGCGGCACTTTCGGGCACTGAGTGACGACTTCGAACTCTTGCCGTCCGGAAACAATGCCATCGGCGGCTTCTATGGCCCTTTCTTCACGCCGGAAAACGGCCTCATCAATCCGCCGGAACACACGATGGTCGAAATCGAGATCATCGAAAAGGGACCTGTCATGCATCACTATCGCATGCATGGACAAATCCCCGACGGGCTTCTGGACGAACTGAAGGGAAAGTCCTTCTCAATCGACTGGACGTTCTACGCCGGAACGCCGTTCTTCGAGCGCCGCTATGATGTCACGCCGTTCCAGACGGTGATCAATGGCCGATCGGTCACCAACAAGATCACGGTCGGCGACGAGTTCGAAGGCGGCAAGGGAAAACTGGTTTTCGATCGCTTTGCCGCCTATGGCGGAACGCGCTACCGAGCGGGCGACCCTTATGCCGGAGAACTTGTCGATATGGTCGCGGATACCGTCAAGACCGTGACATCCGGCAGCGCCAAGCTTGAGGAATTCAGGACGGAACTCGCGGATATCGAATCCGCCCACTGGGATCTTTACTGGCGGCTGTTCTGCGCCTGGGAAGGAGTCTTGGATGAAGACGAGATTCGCGACAGGCTGGCGCAAGTGCGCGCGTCTGCGCATATCAAGGCCGACCTCAACGACCGCGAATGGATCATCACGGATGACCCCGTGGATGTCTCCGCCCTCCCCCACGAAACCATCTTCCCGGGACCGGCGAGCAAGACCGTCGAATTCCACCAGGAAAGCGGTCGCGCGATGGTCTGGTGGACGTCGAAACCCTCCGGCGCTTTCCAGATCGTTCAGCGCAAACAGTCGGGCTGGGTCAACTGGGGTTCGAACGGCGAAAATGAATGCCCGGAACTGCCGGTCGGCGTTGACATCAAGACAGCCTATGGTCCGTTCGCAGAACGCTGGATGCAGATCGCCGACCAGCTTGAGACCACGGTGAAGGTCAGTATCGAGGCACTCTAGACAGGACCTATTCTAGGCTCCACCATGTGAGTGTGGAACGAGTTACAATCGCCTGGCCGGCCCGATCTGAACCTGCTTGTCGGGTTCGAGGCCCTGATGACAGAGCGAAACGTCACCCGCGCCGCCGCGCGGGTCGGTCGCACTCAGCCTGCCATGAGCGGCACCCTCGCCCGCCTTCGAGAGATCATGTAGGATGAGCTATTTATCCGCACGGCGGACGGACTTCGATCCACCCCGCGTGCCTATGAACTTCACGACCCGATCGGCAAGGCATTGGCGCAGATCGAGTCGGCCTTCTCCTTCCGGGACCATTTTGATCCGGCCAGCGCCGAGATGGCGTTTACAATTTCCGCTTTCCTCTGAGCCTGCGAATGGTCGAGGATTTGCTGGCGGCGCGTGGTATCATTGTCTCGCATCAGACCATTCGTCCGTGGGCGGAGAAATTTGGCTGTGCTTTCGCTAACGAGATTTTCCGGCGGGCATCTGGCCGGCTCGGTGACAAGTGGCACCTCGATGAGGCCGTTATAGCCAACGTTTTCCATATCCCGCGCCACGACATCCCCTCCAACCATCATCGCGAACTGCGTGCGGTGGCGATGAACCTGTGGGAGAAGATCGCTCGGGCATGAGCGGTGTACGCGGCGGACGTCGCGCTTTTGCTTCTCAGTCGTTAACTTTAAGATGCAAGGCAGCCTGGCAATCGGAAAAGGTGGGCCTTTCTCTGCCTCGGAGAGCCTTCGCAACAGTGCCGTTGCCAGGGCGTTTGGGACAGCTATCTCAATCCTCTTTGTCGCAATCGGTTGGCAGCGTTGCGCAGATGGCGTTCGGCGGCGCTGCGGGCTGCCTCTCTGTCCTGTGCGACAATTGCAGCGTAAATCTCGTCATGTTCCTGCTGAACTGATTTTGTCAGCCCGGCCCGCGAACTATTGGCGCGAGCCTCACGGATGAGGTGACGAACCCGGTTTTCCAGGAATGCGCCAAAGGCGACGAAAAACTCATTATTCGTTGCCGCCGAAATGGCCGCGTGAAAGGCCAGATCCTCATCAACGCCGATTTCGTTGCGCGCAATCGCGGCGTTCATCGCATCCAGCGCCTTCTTGATCTGCTGCAATTCTTCTTCCGTGCGTCGCTCCGCGGCAAGGCTGGTCGCGGCCGTTTCGTGGGCAATGAGGAATTCCAGTACCTGCTGCAGCTCCTCCAGATCGTCGAGATCGGCAGTTGCAAGTCGAAATGTCGCTTCCGGTGGCCGGTCCGATACGAAAATGCCGCGCCCTTGATAGCTCTCCAGAATCCCGTCCTGCTTCAGGGCGCTGATCGCCTCTCGCACGACGGCCCGGCTAACACCGAATGTAGAGCAGAGTTCACCTTCCGTAGGCAGACGCTCGCCGGGCCTGAAGACGCCGCGATAAATCTCGTTTCTCAGAATGTCAGCGATTTTGTCCGCGAAACTTCTGGATGGGCCGAACCGCCGGATTTGTTTGTCTGTGTTCATCATCGGAAGCGTCTGTAGCCCTCCATTCCAAAACCAAATGTAACCGTACCGCATTCCCTCAGTCTGTTCAAACTGATTTTCTGCTTGTCAGACAAGCGGACTAGCTGTATAGGTTGCCACGGGAACAGGTGGCTTCACGGATCCGGAGGACTATCCGCACTATGATTTCCCTGCAACCGGACGGCCTGCTGCCGTGAGGATATCTGAGGAGGATTGAGAATGGGTATCGGCCCCTCTCGCAACAGAATGATGCCGCAGCTTACGCAAGAGAACATCGTCTTTGCGATTGCCGCGGTTTTCTTCGTCGGTTTTTCGCTGCTTTTGCCCGGCTTTTTCGATACGTCCAATCTGCTCTCCCTGATTCAGAATGTTTCCATTCTTGGCATTCTTGGCATTGGCATGGGTATTGTCGTCATCGGCCGCGGCATTGACCTGACCATGGTCGCGACCATGGCGATGTCGACGGCCTGGACGGTGGCGCTGTTGAACAAGGGAGTGGATTCTTTCACGGCCGTAGCGCTCGGCGTCGCCTTTGCCGCCGCCGTGGGCGTCATTCTCGGCGTGCTCGTCGCCTATGTCGAAATTCCCGCCATTTTCGCGACGCTGGCCATGGCGATCGTGGTCTACGGTTTCGGCCGCATGGCGCTTGTCGATCTCGACGTCATCTACTTGCCCGAAAGCGCCGCCTGGTTGCGCGCGCTTGCCAATTCGGTCTTCGGCATTCCGCTTCCCGTCATCTGGTTTGCGCTCCTGTCGGCGGCGGCCTGGCTGTTTCTGCAATTCAGTCGCTGGGGCCGTTATCTCTTCGCCATGGGCGACAATCGTGCCGCCGCCCGCATCACCGGCATTCCGGTGCGGCCGTTGACCGTGCTGCAATATCTGATCTCCTCAATCATCGCGTATGCGGCGGGGATCGTCACCGCATCGCTGCTGGCCTCCGTCAATATCCGCGTTGCCCAGTCGACCATGGTTTACGACGTCATTCTGGTTGTGGTTCTCGGCGGCATCGGCCTGTCGGGCGGCAAGGGCGGCGTCCGCAACATCATCGTGGGCACGTTGCTGATCGGCATCCTTCTTAACGGCATGACCATCCTGAACATGTCGTTCACCGTGCAGAACCTGGTCAAGGGTTCGGTCCTGTTGATTGCTATCATCTTCGATAGCGTCGCCAATCCCCGCGATGAGCAGACCGCTCAGCAAGGGGACATTTAAATCCTGACATCACTGGGAGGAATTGTAATGTCAAAACTCTTTGCACGCCTTGCGGCTGCAACGCTTGTTCTTTGCACAGCAGTATCCGGCGCGTATGCCGAACAGTTCGATGACGGTATCGCGCCGTCCTATTTCGAGGCATTCAAGGACAAGAACGTCGTCTTCCTGCCTCTGGCCATGAGCTTCGACCTGCCGCAAGTCTGGGCCAAGGGCATGGAGATCCAGGCCGAACGCCTCGGTTACAATTTCTCGATCCGCGACCCCAACTGGAGCGGCGATGCCGGCGCCCAGGCGCTGACGACCCTTATCAGCGAAAAGCCGGACCTGATCGTCGTCCAGAATCCCGACATGCAGGTCTATGCGCGGCTTTTGATGCGCGCCCAGAAGGCCGGTATTCCCGTCATCCAGATCAATCTGAAATCGATCGCGACCACCGATGCCTATGTCGGCGTGAACTGGTACGAGATCGGCTTGCATCAGGCGAAAATGGCCGTCGATATGTGTTCGCCGAAAAACGGCGGATCCGGCAAGATCGCGATCATGCAGGGCACGCCGACCAATCCGAATAACGCCATCACCATGACCGCGATTGAAGATGTTCTGGCTGAAAATCCGGATATCACGGTCGTTTCCAGCCAGTCGGCCGACTGGGATGCCACCAAGGCCCATGCCGTCGCCTCGACGGTCATCAAGCAGAACCCCGACCTTTGCGGCTATGTCGGCCTTTGGGAAGTCATGGATGCGGGCGTTGCCGCGGCCATTCGCGAGGCAGGCAAAACCGGAGAAATCGCTCTGATCACCAATGGCGGCGGCCAGAAACCGGCCTGCGACAATATCGAAAACGGCACGTTCAGCGGCTATGTCAGCTATGACGCCTTCGGGCAGGCCCGCGATCTGACTGATGCGATCGCCCAGGTGATGCAGGTCGGCGCCAAGGCCGGCTCGCAGCCCTACGCGCTTTACACGCCCATCAAGGATATCTCGCGCGAGACGATGCGTTCTACATCCTGCTGGACGATGGAAGACGTCGCTGCGGCTCCCTTCTGATCCCTCCCGAGCGATGGGCGGGCGTTCTGCGGGGCGCCCGCCCGGACCAACAGTTTCAAGACGAGGCGTCTTCCGTATGTCCTTCTCAAAATCCTATGCCAAGTGGCGCTACCGACTGGTGCCCGATCATCTGCTCGGCGAGCTGCTTTCCAAAAGCTGGATCGACAATGCGATCCCGTTTCTGTTCCTCATCGTCGTGGTTTCGATATTCGGCGCGCTGATTCCCGATTTCTTGAGTGCAACGGGATTTTCCGATCTGGCGCGGCAATTGGGAGAGATCGCCTTCGTCACCATGGGACTGGCGATCGTGATGCTCGCCGGCGGCATCGACCTTAGCGTCGGCTCCGTCTTCGCCCTTGCCAATTTCGTCGCCCTGACGCTGATAAACTATCTGGAATGGCCGCTCTACATGGCGATCCCCGTCGTGATCGCGACCGGCGGTCTGGTCGGGCTGGTCAACGGCATTCTGGTGGGCTTCCTGCGGTTGCGCGCTTTCCTCACCACGCTGGCCACGCTGATTGTCGTGCGGGCCATCGTCGACCTTTTCGTGCTGGCCTATGCCCGCGATGTTGGCATGGCCATGAACATGTCCGATGCCTGGTTCTTCCTCGGAGAGGGCAATATCTTCGGCATGCCCTTTGATTTCCTGCTACTGGTCGCCGTGGCGATCGTCGCGCATATCGTTCTCAGCCGCACCCGGTTCGGCTGGCATATTCTCGCCGTCGGCGGCTCGCGCCGTTCCGCCTATAATGCCGGTATCTCGGTGCGCCGCACGGTCTGCCTCACCTATGTCATTTCCGGCATGTTCGCGGCCATTGGCGGGTTGTTTTATGCCGCGCGGCTGGGCAGCGTCAGCCCGGAAGCAGGTATGGGTCTTGAGGTCACCGTCTTGACGGCGGCCGTGCTTGGCGGTGTCAGTCTCGGCGGCGGTCGCGGTTCCGTGTTCAAGGCGTTGATCGGCACGGTCATCGTTCTGCTGGTGACCAACAGCCTGATCCGCCTTGATCTGGCAAGCGGCGCCTCGCCGCTGGTTCTGGGCATCCTGCTTCTGCTCGCCGTGGCCGTCGATATCCGCTGGCTGAAGAACCGCAACAAGCTTCTGTCGCGCGTTTATGTCTCGCCGACCTATTTCGAGCTACCCGATGCGCCTGAAACGGCGAAGGGCAGCGCCTCTCCCTATGCCGTCAACGACCGTCTCGGCGATGTGTCTGCCATCGGCCTTGGCGAGCTGGACGGGCCGGAAGATATGATCTTCGATTCAGAAGGCAATCTTTATACCGGTGGAAGACAGGGAGATATCGTCCGCTTCTTCGCGCCCGAATATGATCGTTCGGAAGTCTTCGTTCACCTTGGCGGTTTCCCGCTCGGGCTTGCCTTCGACGCCGAGGACAATCTGCATGCGTGCGTCGCCGGCATGGGGCTTTACAAGGTCACGCCGGAGCGCGAAATCATTCGGCTTTCCGATGAAACCCCGCGCTCGCTGTTCTCGGTGATTGACGATTCCCGCATCCGCATGGCCGATGACCTCGACATCGCCAGCGACGGCCGGATCTATTTCTCCGAAGCCACGATCCGCTACGGCGTCTCCGACTGGGCCGTCGATGCGCTTGAAGGGCGCGGCAATGGCCGCATCATCGCCTATGACCCCAAGACCGGCAGCTCCAGCACCGTGCTGAAGGGGCGGGTCTTCCCCAACGGCATCTGCATGGTGGGCGACGGCGAATCCCTGCTTTTTGCCGAAACCTGGGCCTGCCGCGTCAGCCGCTTTTGGTATGACGGACCGCGCAAGGGGCAGGTGGAGACGGTGATTGCCGATCTGCCGGGCTATCCCGACAACATCAACATCGCCTCCGACGGCAAGTTCTGGTGCGCGCTGGCAGGCATGCGCTCGCCCGCTTTCGACCTCAGTCTTGCCTTTCCGGCGTTCCGACGACGCATGGCGCAGCGCGTGGCGATGGATGAGTGGCTTTATCCCAATCTCAACACCGGATGTGTGCTGAAATTCTCGCTTGCGGGCGAAGTGACGGAATCGCTGTGGGATTTCAACGGCGAATCCCATCCGCAGATCACATCCGTGCGTGAACATCGCGGCTACCTCTATCTCGGCGGCATCAACAATAACCGTATCGGTCGCCATCGGCTTCCCGACGCCGATCCGGAATGGACGAGCCAGAAGGCTTACTGGGGGCGGGCATGATTTCTTTCGTCAAACGCGCTTATGACAATTTCTTCGGAGCCGGCGATGCGGCGGTCACCGTGCCGCCGATGGATGGAGCCCTGCTACCCAATGATGCGCTCGACCAGGCCGAAAGTCTCTTCGATGTTTCAGCACCCGATAATCTGGTCGCTCACGGTGATGATCTCCTGTTCACCGCCGGCCATACGCTTTACCGGCTTGACCCGGCGGGCGGCGCGGCTGCCGTCGATCATTTTGACGGCGAGATACTGGCGTTGGCCAGCGATGGCGGCGAAACGCTTGCCGTTGCGGTTTCGGGTGTGGGCATCGTCCTGCGCGGCGGGGCGGCGGACGGTCATGTCATCGGCTCCGATCTTGCCGGCAGAGATGCGATCACGGCGCTGTGCTTCGACAGCGAGGCGGGCCTTTTCGTCGCCGTCGGCTCGACCGTGGATGCCGCTGCCGACTGGGTGCGCAATCTGATGGCGCGTCGCGCGGACGGTTCAGTGTGGCATCTCAGCGTCGATGGCAAGACCCGGCAGATCGCCGGCGAATTGGCTTGGCCTGCCGGTCTCGCCCTGCTCGGCAATGGTTCGCTCGCCGTCTCGGAGGCGTGGCGTCACCGGGTCGAAAGCCTGACGGTCGATGGCAAGCGCCGGACCATTATCGCGCATCTGCCTGCCTATCCTAGCCGCCTATCGCATGAGGCCGGGAAGATCTGGCTCTGCCTCTTTGCCCCGCGCCGGCAGATGATCGAGTTCGTTCTGCGCGAGAAGGACTTCCGCACCACGATGATGCGCGAAATTCCGCAGGATCTTTGGATGGCTCCGGCGCTGCGTTCCGGCGAAAGCTTTCGCGAACCGCTTCAGGGCGGGGCGGTCAAGCAGCTTGGCGTTCTGAAGCCATGGGCACCGACACGGTCCTACGGTCTTCTGGTCCGCTTTGCCGAAAATTTCACACCGGAGGCGAGTTTCCACAGCCGCGCCGACGGCAGGCGTCACGGCATCACCAGTTTCGTCACGCATGGCGGCCGCGTCTTCGTGACCTCCAAGGGGGGAGATGTCGTGCTTGCCCTTTCCACCGATGCAAAAGCGGGGAGACAGGACGATGAATGAGACGCTGATCGAACTTCAGGGCGCTTCCAAGGAATATCGCGGCGTCCATGCCGTCAAGAATGTCGACTTTGCCCTGCGCAAGGGCGAAATCCACGCGCTGCTCGGCGAAAACGGTGCGGGAAAATCGACGCTCAGCAAGATGATCGCGGGCGTTACACCGCCGTCCTCTGGCAAACTGTTGCTGGATGGGAGAGAGGTGCAGCTTCAGGGGCCGGCCGACGCTCTGGCAAAAGGCATTGCCATGGTGTTTCAGGAAACCAGTCTCGTGCCCTCGATGACCGTGGCCCAGAACCTTTATCTCGGTGACGAGAGACTGTTCAACCGGCTGCGCAAGCTCTACATCGCCGCCCAGCAGTTTCTGTCCTCGCTGAACTTCAACGTCGATCCATGGGCGACTGTATCGAGCCTCGGCGCGGCGCAGAAACAGCTTGTCGAGATCGCCCGCGCCGTGCGGCTGAAATCGCGCGTCATCATTTTCGACGAACCGACCGCGACGCTGACGCCAGAGGAGAAGCATTACTTCTTCTCGCTGGTCGACCGGCTGCGCAAGAACGGCGTTTCGATCCTGTTCATCAGCCACGCGCTGGAAGAGGCGCTGTCGATCTCCGACCGCATCACCATTTTGCGCGACGGCGAGCTGGTGGCCTCCGACGTGACATCGACATTCGACCGCGACGGGGTGATCCGCGCCATGGTCGGCCGCTCGCTTTCCAACGAGCTTTACGGCCGCAAGCGGACCGATGACGATGTCCGCAAGCCCGGCGAAAAGCTGTTGAGCGTGGAAAACCTGTCAATGGGATCGATGGTGCACAATACCTCGTTCTCGCTCTATTCGGGGCAAGTGACTGGCTTTTTCGGCCTGATCGGCTCCGGCCGGACGGAGACGGCGAAAATCATTTCCGGCGTCATCAAGCGCAATATCTTCCACGGCGGCGAGGTGCATTTCGGCGATCGGTCGGTGCGCTATCGCGAGCCGCGGCCATCGGTGCGCGACGGCATCGTCTACATCACCGAGGACCGCAAGGCGGAAGGCTTCTTCGAGACGATGACGATCGCGCAAAACATCCACATGGGCCTGATCACGACGGAACCCCCGCCCGGCGGAATCGTGCGCAGCAGCGCAGCGGAGGCCGTCACCGCGGAATGGTCGAAAATTCTCCAGATCCGCGCCATCAATCCCAATGCCCGCATTGTCGAACTGTCGGGCGGCAACCAGCAGAAGGTCGTGATCGCCAAATCCCTGGTGCAAAAGCCGAAACTGGTGATCTTCGACGAACCGACGCGCGGCGTCGATGTCGGCGCTATCGCGGAGATCCACAAGGTCATCGAGGATCTTGCCGACAGCGGCATCGCGGTGATGGTGATTTCGTCCTACCTGCCTGAAATCATGGTGCTTTCCGATCGGATCCTGGTGTGCCGCCTCGGCCGCGTGGTGGAGGAGTTCACCCCCGGTTCCGCGACGGAGGAGAAGATCATGTATGCGGCGGTCCACTAGGGCGACGGGGAGGAAAATGCATATGTCCTTGAACGACGCGAGATTCGACTTTTCCGGGCGAACCCTCGTTCTTTCGGGCGCCAATGGCGGCATTGGCAGGGCCATTGCCCGGGCATTTCACGATGCCGGTGCCAATCTGGTGCTGAGCGATATCGATCTTGATGGCCTCGACAGCTGGGCGGCACGGTTCGACGACGCCGGCCGGATTGTCACGCTGAAGGCCGATGCGGCCTGCGCCGGCGATGCTGAAGCCATGGTTTCGGTCGCCCGCGATCATTTCGGCGGGATCGACTTTCTTATCCCCTCGGCCGGGATTTACCAGTCGAAACCCTTTGCCGAAATGAGCGATGCGGAATGGCAGCGTACGATCTCGATCAATCTCGACGGCGTCTTCTATCTGTGCCGCCGGGCGCTGACGGCTCTGCGCGACGATGCCTCGATCGTCACCATCGCCTCGCTGGCGGCCTATCGCGGCGCGTTTTCCAACGCCCATTACGGCGCGACCAAGGGTGCGATGGTTTCGTTCACCCGCGCCTTGTCGCGCGAGCTTGCGCCGAGGGTCAGGGTCAATGGCATCGCACCGGGCATTATCGAAACGCCGATGATCGCCGGATTGCTTGAAACCCGCGCGGAGGAAACCTTTGCCCAGACGCCGCTCAAAAGGCTTGGGAAACCATCGGAAATCGCCAGCGTAGCGGCCTTTCTGTGCAGTTCGGCAGCCAGTTTTATTACCGGCGAGACCGTCCAGGTCAATGGCGGAATCTATATGGCCTGAGGGTCGGAGGAATGAACGATGACACAATTGCTGAAGGGCAAGATCGCGCTTGTAACCGGCGCCGGTCGCGGCCTCGGCGCGGCGATTGCCGCGGGTCTGGCAGAACATGGCGCACGGCTGATCCTGACCGACAGGGACGGCAAGGCTGCTGGCGAAGGAGCCGGGGCGATTCGCGACAAGGGGCATGAGGCTGAAAGCCACGCCCTCGACATTACTGATCGCGCCGCCGTCAAGGCCTTTGCCGCCTGTGTTCTCGACCGCCATGGCAGGCTCGACATACTGGTCAACAATGCAGGCGTTGCCGGGCGAGCGGCCTTCGATACGCCCGAGGCCGAATCGGTATGGGACGATATTATGGCCGTCAACCTTCAGGGCACGTTCAACGTTTCCCACGCGCTGGTCCCGTCGTTGAAAGCCGGAAAGGGCTGCATCGTGCATCTGTGTTCGGTCGCTGGTTTCGTCGCTGGCGGCTCGACGGCCGGTTACGTCGTGTCCAAGGGGGCGGTGCGCTCGCTGACCCAGGTCATGGCCCGCGACCTCGCCCCACATGGCATTCGCGTCAACGCCGTGGCGCCTGGCATCATGATGAGCCAGATGGCCATCGCCCAGCTCAATCGGCCCGGCGGCGCGGATTGGTTCACGGACCGGGTGATGATGAAACGCATCGGCGAGACTCACGAAGTGGTCGATCCGATCGTTTTCCTCGCATCCTCCATGGCCAGCTACATCACCGGCACGATCCTGCCTGTTGACGGCGGTTTTCTGGCTGCCTGAGGCCCGCCCGCAATCGCCCAACCAAAAAATGCCTTCTCCCGGAGAGTCCAGAATGCCCGAACAGATTGACCTCGTCGCAAAAAGCCCCTGGTGCGAAATCAAACCCGTCGCAGCCGACTATGCCGCGTTCGATCTGCGCACGGGCGGAACCATGCTTGCCGAAATGCACCTGATCCGGGCGTTCGAGGAAAAGGTTCTGGAACTGGCGGGGCAGAACTTCGTTCATGGCCCGGCGCATTCCGCCATCGGACAGGAGGGCGGAGCGGTGGGCTCGGCCATCGGCCTTCGCGTCAGCGACCAGATCAACGGCTCGCACCGCGCTCACCACCAGTTTCTGGCCAAGGCGCTGGGCTTTGTCGCGCCGGGCGGGGTCGACCCGGCCACTGAGTTCAGCGGCGATATCCGCAGCCTTGCCAAGCGCACGCTGGCGGAAATCTGCGGGCTTTCCGAAGGCTTCTGCAAGGGTCGGGGTGGCTCCATGCATCTGCGCTGGGCCGAATCCGGCAATCTCGGCACCAATGCCATTGTCGGCGGCGGCGTACCCATGGCCGCCGGGGCGGCCTGGGCGCACAAGAAGGCCGGCGCAGGCAATGTCGTCTATACCTATTTCGGCGACGGCGCGACCAATATCGGTTCGGTTCTGGAAACGATGAACATCGCCGCGGCGTGGAAGCTGCCGCTTTGCTTCTTTATCGAGAACAACCGCTATGCCGTGTCGACCCATGTCGACGAAGTGACCGCCGAACCGCGCCTGTCCTCGCGCGGTCTTGCCTTCGGCATTCCCGCCTTCAAGGTCGACGGCATGGACAGTATCGCCGTTCAGCTTGCCTGCGAGGCGGCCAATGACATCATGCGCAATGATGGCGGCCCGACCATTATCGAGGCCGATGTCTACCGCTATTTCCACCAGAGCGGCCCGCTTCCCGGCAGCGCCTTCGGCTATCGCGGCAAGGATGAGGAAGCCGAATGGCGCGGCCGCGACCCGCTCGACGCGCTGGCTGCGCGGCTTCAGGAGCGTCAGGCCATTGGCGAGGAAGCCGTGGCGGCGCTGCGCGCGCGTTGCGTCGCCCTGATGGATGAAATCGCCAGCGAACTGATCGAGACCCAAGACGGCAAGAAGCGGATCATTCCCGCGCTGTGGCCGGACCAGAAACTCCGCGATTTCGGCCTGCGCGGCGACCTCTCCGAGTTCGCCGGCGTCCGTTTCGAGGAGCAGGAGAGCTTCTCCGGCACGCTTGATGAAAACGCCCGCTTTATCGATACCGTGGCTGATGTCATGGCCGCGCGCATGGCCGCGGACGAGCGCATCGTCGTTCTCGGCGAGGATGTCCATCGCCTGAAGGGCGGCACGAACGGGGCGACGCGCGGGCTTTCGGATGCGTTTCCCGGCCGGGTTCTCGGAACGCCGATTAGTGAGAACGCCTTCACCGGCATTGCAGCCGGCATGGCTGCGGACGGGCGGGTAATCCCGGTGATCGAATTCATGTATCCCGATTTCATGTGGGTGGCCGCCGATCAGGTGTTCAACCAGATCGGCAAGGCGCGGCACATGTTCGGCGGCGATAGCGACATGCCGCTGGTGCTGCGCACCAAGGTGGCAATGGGCACTGGCTATGGCTCGCAGCATTCCATGGACCCGGCAGGCATTTTCGCCACCGCGCCGGGCTGGCGCATCGTCGCGCCGTCAACGCCGTTCGATTATGTCGGCCTGATGAATTCCGCGCTTTTGTGTCGCGACCCGGTTCTGGTCATCGAACATGTGGATCTCTATGCCTCCAAGGGCCCGGCGCCTGCCGACGACCTCGATTATTTCATTCCGCTCGGCAAAGCGAAAGTGGTGCGCCAGGGCGAGCGGATGACGGTGCTGACCTATCTTTCGATGGTGGAGAAGACCCGGCAGGCCGTGGAGAAGCTCGGCGTCGATGCCGAAATCATCGATCTGAGAACCCTCGACCGGGCCGGGCTGGACTGGGAGACAGTGGAAGCCTCGATCCGCAAGACCGGCAATGTGCTGATCGTCGAACAGGGCGCGTCCGGCACGTCTTATGGCGGCTGGCTGGCCGATGAATTGCAGCGCCGCTGCTTCGACTGGCTGGACCAGCCGGTCGCTCGCGTTCACGGCGCGGAAGCCTCGCCCTCGATCTCCAAGGTTCTGGAGGCGGCGGCGGCCGCGCAGCCGCTGGATATCGAAGCCGGCCTTGCCGCCGTCATGGCGGCCCAGGGCCTGCCGCTGGCCGGCTGAAGCGGAAGGAAAACGGACATGCCCTTGAATATCGTGTTGCCGGCACTTTCGTCCGGCATGGAAGATGCCATTGTCGCGCGCTGGCTGAAGGTCGAGGGCGATGCGGTGGAAATCGGCGAGCCGATCGCCGAAATCGAAACCGACAAGGCGACGATGGAGCTGGAGGCGGAAGCCGCCGGCACCCTCGGCCGCCTGCTGGTGGCCGAGGGCAAGCGCGCCGACGTCAACCAGGCCATCGCCGTGCTGCTTGTCGCCGGCGAGGATGCCGGGTCCCTGCCGCAGGCGCAAAGCACGCCTGCAAAACCGGCAACGCCCGCCCCGGATGAAACGCCGTCCGCGCCACAGGCCTCATCACAGCTTGCCGCGCCAGCACCTCAGCCTGTTGCGAAAACTGTCGGCGAGAACGCGCGCCACAGGGTCTCGCCACTGGCCCGCCGCCTTGCGGCCGAACGCGGCCTATCGCTCGACGGCCTTGCCGGGAGCGGACCGAAAGGCCGGATTGTTCGCATCGACATCGAACGCGCCGCCCTTGCTGCCGCCGAACCGGAAGCTACAGTCTCAGAAACACCGGAAATCCCGGCTCCTGCCGCCATTCCGCCGGGAATCGGACCCTACGAGAGCCTGCCCCACAGCACGATGCGACGCACCATCGCCCGACGTCTGCTGGAAGCCAAGACCACCGTGCCGCATTTCTATCTGGAGATGGACTGCAATCTCGACGCGCTTCTCGCCCTTCGTCAGCAAATCAATGAAGGCCGCGAAAAGGCGGAGCGGATTTCGGTCAACGACTTCGTTATCAAGGCGTCCGCCGCCGCCCTTGCCGCCGTGCCCGATGCCAATGTCATCTGGACCGAAGAGGCGATGTTGCGGCTTGCCGATATCGACATCGCCGTGGCCGTGGCAACCGATAGCGGCCTGATCACGCCGATCATCCGCAGGGCCGGCGAAAAGAGCCTCGGTGCGATTTCCGCGGAGATGAAAGTGCTTGCGGCAAAAGCGCGCGATGGAAAGCTGCGCCCCGAAGAGTATCAGGGCGGTGGATTTTCGATTTCCAATCTCGGCATGTATGGCGTCAGATCCTTCGCCGCGATCATCAACCCGCCCCAAAGCGCTATCCTCGCCGTCGGCGCGGCGGAGCGCCGCCCGGTCGAAAGCGAGGTCGGCATGGTCGCCTTTGCCACCATGATGACCTGCACGCTGTCCGTCGACCACCGTGCCGTCGACGGCGCGCTCGGCGCCCGGCTTCTCGGCGCGCTGAAGGCCGGGCTCGAGGAGCCGATGCGCCTGCTCGTGTGAGCAAGCGGGTTTTGTGTGACAGATACTTGCCGCTGCAATGTCTGTTGTAACCCCGTCCGACGCGTTCCGCAGTCTTGAGGCAGTTCTCATTCGTCCAGACGGCTGTGTGGCGGCCTACCGAGCGACGGAGGTTGCTTGATGCTCGATCTCGCACGCTTCGCTGATCAACGTCGTTGCGCCCATCGCTGGCCGACTTCTCGTGAGCAGAATTTCATGGTTGGCCTCCGCCATCACTGTACTCGCCCTGGGAGGCGCGTCGATTATGTTTCTGCCTGCCTTCCCAGGTAGTTCGGCTGATAAGGATCCGGACTCGCGGGGCTTCACATTACGCGCGCGGACATCGCCGCTCCGCCTATTTGCCGTCCGCTACGGTCAGCAACAATGGTAGCCAAACTTCGTCAACGATCTCAACGATCGACTCGTTGGATACCTCTCGGAGCGTCATGAATACATCATGTCGGAATAGATCGAACGGCAAGTTCACGACCCGCCGGGAGCGCGGCACGTCAATCAACTCGCCACGCTCGACGGCGCGACGGGTAATCGTTTCGAAGGCGGTGGACTCGCCCGGTGCGTAGAGCGCTTCGCGCAACTTGCTGAACGTGCTACCGCTATCGCGAAAGTAGTCCATGATCTGGGCGCTGATCAGCGCGATCATACGCGGACGCCTTGCGTTCAAATTATGCAAGAGCGCGATGGCGTCCTCTCGCAAGCTGCCTGTGTTCGGGATGGGAATTGGCTCCGACCGCCATGAGCGGGTCACCGCGGCGAGCAGAAGATCGTCGCGGTGCGGCCATCGCCTGTAGAGGACAGGGCGGCTTGTCCCAGCGCGGGCAGCGACCGCTTCGTATGTCATCCCGTTGTATCCGTGCTCAATCAGAATATCCCATGCAGCTTCAAGGATCGCTTCCTCAAGCTTGGGACCACGCCGGCGAGAGATGGCCGTCGGCGCTTCCTCTGCCTCGTCCGGCACAACGCCATCAGTCTTCATCGTCACCTCAATATAAGTGCCGTTCTGCGTATCCTAGGGAAAACAGCAACAGGAGATCCATTAGTGTACCTTATGAGCAGGCTGGTGTCCAACGGTTACAGTCATCGAGTCTGTCGATGAACTCCTCACTACATATCCACTCCCTAACGTTGACCGACCGATAGCCAGGAACTCGTCGAGGTCCTTGCGGGCGGTATTAGCTAGTTTGCGACGCGCAGCACAACAGCCGGAAATGCAAGTTGAGCCTGAAGTCGCTTCCGGCGGTTGCAGCTATCAATGCCTTCGGGCGCGAACCACCCGGCGCGTTCGCATTCGTCATATGGCCACGAGTTGGCACTCTTGTTCAGCGCATTGGCATCGATATGAAAATCCGGTCCCCCGTGCCACACGATGCAAACACAACAATTCTGGCGGCCAGAATGAACGCGGTGCGGTGCCGCAGCCGGTGGCGATCGCCATATTTTTCTGATCGTGACCCGCAGCAAATCCGCGCGCTCTGGCCATCTGCTATATAGGACGGGGCCGCTCTCTAGCTCTGGCGGATAACTTCGTACGTGAAGCCCGGATAGCCAGGCTTGGTCGGCACGCTGCATCAAGCAGCGCATCCTTGATGCTTGCTTCCTCGCCGCCGCGTAACACCGCCCTACCCATTGCAGATCCAAAAATATAAGATTCGATAATGTATCTTATTGCGCCGCGCGAAAAGGACCTTATATAGATACACATTCGTATCTAATGTGGAGATCGCCTGTGTCTATGATTCATGCGGCAGTAGTCGAAGCCTTTGACGAGCCACCGCGTTTTCGATCCGTTCCAGAACCAATAGCCCAACCGGGCCAGGAGGTTGTGCAGGTGCTTGCCGTCGGCATCAGCCATGCCGCGCGCGGGGTGGCGTCCGGAAAGCACTATACCAGCCCCGCCAAGCCTCCCTTTCTCGCCGGCATTGATGCGGTCGTGCGCAGACAAGACGGAAGACTCGCTTTCATTATGGCGCCCGGAACCGGGACTTTAGCCGAGCGAATTATTGTCGATCCGGCAGATTTGATCCCTGTGCCAATAGATGCCGATCCCGCTGTTGTCGCTGCCACTATGAACCCGGCCTTGTCCCCCTGGGTGGCATTAAAGGGAAGGGTCCAGTTCAAAGCTGGGCAGTCTGTCCTGATCATCGGAGCCACAGGTAATGCAGGTGGTATGGCCGTTAAGATAGCGCGACACTTGGGGGCAAGCCGAGTGATCGCGGCAGGACGTAATCGGGCTCGTCTGGTCGAATTGCTGTCCGAAGGTGCTGACGAGATCGTCGCGATTGGATCTGATAATGCCATGACCGAGGCAGCATATGCCGCCGCAGCCGCAGAGGTTGACGCCGTTCTTGATTACGTTTGGGGCCCCCCTACGGAATTGGCCATGCGGGCGATCCTTGGCTCGCGCATCCAACACGATCGCATTCTTGATTGGGTCCAAGTCGGAGGTATGGGAGGTACAGAAATCACGCTCGGAGGGCACGCACTTCGACACAATGCGCTTCGCATTAGCGGAAGCGGCTTCGGTTCCGTTCCAATGGAGGTGGCGCAACTTGCCGAACTTGCCGCCGCTATCGGATCGGGCGCGCTCTCCGTTCGCCCTTGTCCCTTTTCTCTCTCAGACGTGGAGGCCGCTTGGGGGCACGAGGAGGCGGAAGGCGAACGAACGACCATCATCCTTTGATAGATCCCGCCAAACTATGCGACGGGATCTAACCGCCCTGAAAGAATAGGGCGAACCTTTCAAGACCAGTTTGACGATCACGTTCAATCCGGTGCCATTTCCTGACTTCGACTAGGCGCGGTTGCTAGTTAACCGCGCGGGTCTTGCTGCCTTTTTCATATTGTGTCGGAAGGATGTAAAATGATCGGCGGGTTGCCACCGAGTGACGTTATTGACGAGAGGACGAGCCTCAATTGGTGGCTGATGTGGCCACTTTTCGCTATCGTTAGCCTTTACGCTGCCAGCATTGGCGCGGTACTTCCAATTCTGCCATTCTATTTGCGTGAGATGGGGGCAAGCCCACTGGTCTTTGGCTTCGCCCTTACAGCGGAAGCGTTCAGCCAAGCTGTTGCATCGCCTTTGCTCGGTCAGCTTTCAGACCGCTTGGGCCGCAAGCGGGTTCTTCTTGCCAGTCAAATCGTAGCAGTCGTTAGCCTGTTGCTGCTCGCCCTCGCGCAAAGCATAGTTACTGTCGTTCTCGCGCGGTTCTTGTTTGGTCTAACTGCCGGAAATTTCTCGGCTGCTGCTGCTTATGCAGCAGATAACAGCTCACCAGCTAGGCGACGCCAAGCTCTCGGCATAGTAAATGCTGGGTTCGGCCTCGGGATGATCGTTGGTGCGGGGCTTTCGAGCGGATTGTCAGAAATATCGTTGACGGCGCCGATCTACACGGCGTTGGCGCTGTCCGTTTCCGGCATAGCCGCAACGACCTTCTGCCTGAAAGGCGACAAAGCGTTGGCGCGAGTTTCGAGCGAGAGCGACCAAAATAGAGGCTCATTTCGCATAGCAATCGGTTCCCAGGTGATCCGAATTCTGATCATAGTGATGCTGTGCCACTTCTTCGCTTATGGTATTTATGCCTCTCAATTACCAAATTTCCTTGCCGACAGGTTCTCGTGGAACGGTCAAGCCGTGGGACCGCGCGAGATAAGTTACATCTTGGCAGCGGATGGTGCTATCAACATCAGCGTCCAGCTTTTCGTGATCGGATGGCTCGGCCGATTTTTCTCTGAACGCCAACTGATAATTCTGATCTTTACGCTCATTTGCATTGGGTTCATAAGCGCCGGTCTGGCCAGCACAATTCCTGCCCTCTTCTTTGCTGTGCTCTGCATCAGCACCGGCGATGCTCTAGCAAAGCCAACATATCTCGCGGCGTTATCCGTCCATGTTCCGGCCGCGCGACAAGGGGTGGTAATGGGGACAGGACAATCGTTGGCCGCTGTGACAGAGATAACATCTCCGGTTCTGGCGGGCTACATTCTTGGTTTGGGACTCTATGGAGCATGGATCGGTGCAGCAGTCGCGATCTCCATTATCGGAGCTGTGATTGCGACTGCCTACTTGCCCCGTTCGTAAAATATGCGGAGGCGGCGACGAAGACCTTTTTCCTCAGGCAAGCTTCCGCAAATGATGATGAGTTGTAGCCACTCCCGTCGCCAACGTTGCCGTTTGCAGTAGCTGGACATCTGAATTTTCGATATGCCGCTGAGGCTCTCGACGTCAGTCAATCGCGTATGCAAGGTTCCGAATTACCTCGGCAGAGGTGAGCACTAAACGCTGACGTCGGCCCGGCGGGCGAGCCATTCGATCTTGTCTGCGGAAGTACCGTCATCATATCCGACGTCTTCGGCCGTTGAGCCGAGCTGAACGGAGCCTTCCTTCGTCTGGCGGCATTTATTGGTCGGATAGTCGAGAAACGGTTTCAGACGTTCGGTGATCAGCACCTGCCCGCGGGTCGGTTTGATCGGTGCGAGCAAGCCGACCTGCGGCGCAAGCGTTGCGTTGCCGACCCGGATCTTGAAGACGTGACACCGCCCGAATCCCGGAGCTTCGTGTCCGCCACGACGATGGGCATCCTGGCCATCGTCATTCTCGAGATTGCCAGGATCGGTCACCAGACCTGGATGCGGTAACAGACCCGTTCGCCTGGCTTAACGCGCTTCCGGACGTGAATCGGTCTCCGCCTCGCCTGAACTGGCCTCAGGCCGTCTTCATAGAGATATAGTTGCCGGACTGATCGCCGTACCACTCGTCGCAGCCTTCAAGCTCCGTGACCTGCGTGAACTTGCGCAGCATCTCGGCATGGGATTTGGCGACGCCCAGCTGGCGGCTGATCGCCGCGGGATCCCAGTCTTGGTCGAGAATTGCCTTCAGCATGGCGCGGATATGGGCGTGATCCGGCGAAGCGCCGAGATCGATAAGCTCCGCCGGGTCGGCGATCATGTCGAAAAGCTGCGGCGTGTCGTAGCCGTGGTGCACGACCAGTTTCCAACGCCCCTTGCGCACCATTGCCGAAGGCGCATCGCCCTTGATGTCGGCAAGCTGCGATGTGATCGCCCTTTCGGGGTCCTCGGGCTCTGCGCCCGTGAGCAAGCCCCAGAGGCTTTTGCCGTCCATGACCGGAAGTTCAGGGCCTTCTGCAATCGAAATGAAGGTCGGAGCGAGGTCGAGGAGGCTGGCGACCGTCATCATTGTGCTGTCGGCGGGAATTTTCCCCGGCATCGAGAAGATCAGCGGAACGCGCGCCGCGCCGTCGTAGAAGTTGGTCTTCCAGAACAGGCCGTGCTCGCCAATATTATCGCCATGGTCGGAGCCGTAGACGATCAGGGTGTTTTCAAATCCGACGGTCTCTTCGATTTTCCCGAGAACCGCGCCGATGAGACCGTCCAGATATTCCACCATGCCGAAATAGGCGGCTTTGACGCGGCGGACATCTTCATCCGAAATCGTCTCGACACCGCGATTGCGTTTCCACTGCTCGATCGCCGGGTGCATCTCCTCCTCGACGGTCACCGGCGGAAGGGACTCCATTTGCCTGTAGTAATAGGCGAACAGCGCTTCGGGAGCGACATAGGGGCAATGCGGGCCATAATAGCCGACCGTCATGAACAGCGGCTTGTCGTCCTTCCTGTCGTCCAGATAGGCGCATGCCGCATCCGTCACGGCGCGATCGAACTGGAGAACGGCGGAGTTTCCGCCGCCGGACTTGTCGATCGCGATCCGGCTCTGGTCGGGGGTCTTGATCAGATCGCCGAACTGCAGGTCGCGACGCCCCCGCCCAGGGAAGCTGGGCGTGATATCGCCGACAAGCCGCCGTTCGAAGCCGTGGCGCTGGTCGGGACCGTTGAAATGCATCCGGCCGGCGAGCACGGTGTCGTAGCCGGCGAGCGCCAGCGCATGCACGAACGTCGCCTGATCGCTCCGCAGGGCCTGCGTATTGTTGAACACGCCCGTGCGTGAGGGCAGGACGCCGGCAAGCAGGGAGGCCCTGCTCGGCGCGCACAACGGCGACGAGCAGTAGGCGTTGTCGAAGGCACACCCCGACTGCCGCAACCGGTCGAGGTTCGGCGTGCGCACCAGCCCGTGTCCGGCCGCGCCCATGACATCAGCGTTGTGCTGGTCGGAAAGAATGAAGACGATATTCGGTTTGTCAGACATTTTTCGTACTCTTGGCGTCTTTGACGCGCCTGCGGACGAAGATGTAGTTGGTCGCCAGCAACAGGACGATCAAACAGACCACACCGATCGAAATCGGACGCAGGAAAACATATTCGAAGAAGTTGAAATGACGCGCATGGGCTATGACCAGTGATCTTCGGAAATTCTCCTCGACAACCGGGCCGAGAATGAATCCCAGCACGACCGGCGGGATGGGAATCGCCGCCTTGCGGAACAGCACGGCCATAATGCCGCAGAAGACGGCGATGAACATGTCCGCGATCGAGTTGCGGGCGCTGTATGCTCCGATCAGGGAGAAGACCGTCACCGCCGGGATGATATAGTTCATCTTGATCTTGGCGACGAGCGCGAACCACGGAATGGCAAAAATGCCGATCAGGACCATGACCACCACGGTCAACAGCATGCCGACCATGAAGACATAGGCGAGCTCGGCATTCTGGGAGAAGAGCCGCGGGCCCGGGATAAGGCCGTGAATAGTCAGCGCGGCATAGACGACCGCCGTGGTGGCCGATCCGGGAATGCCGAGTGCCAGCAGCGGGACCAGCGCTCCGCCGACGGCGGCGTTGTTCGCCGTTTCCGTGGCGATGATGCCTTCGGGATTGCCCTTGCCGAATTCCTCGGGATGCTTCGACGTGCGTTTGGCTTCCCCGTAAGACAGGAATGCCGCGATCGAAGCCCCCGTTCCGGGAATGATGCCGATGATGATCCCCATGATCGAGGCGCGGGCAACAAGCGACCAGTGCGATACGATTTGAAGAAGCGTGGGCCTCAGCGTCGTCTGTTCCAGCTTGACCGAGGTGACGGAAGCATTGGTGTCGCGCTTGGCCATCTGCGTCAGCATCTCGGAAAGTGCGAACAGTCCGACGATCAGCGGCACGATGTTCAGGCCGCTTCCGAGAAAGTCGAGGCCGAAGGTAAACCGGTAACGCCCGCTGACCGTGTCCTGGCCGATCATGCTGAGCAGAATGCCGACGCCAGCCGCGAACAGTCCCTTCCAGATGCTGTTGCCGGTCATGCCGCCGACGACGGTCAGGCCGAGCACGCCCACCAGGAACAGTTCGGGCGGACCGAATTTCAGCGCGAAGGAGGCGAGCGTCGGCGTGAAGAAGATCAGCGCGAGAACGCCCATGGCGCCGCCAATGCCCGAAGCAATGACGGACAGGTAAAGGGCTTGCCGGGCGCGACCTTTCTGCGCCATCGGATAGCCCTCCATCGTCGACATCACCGCGGTTGCCGTACCGGGAATGTTGAGAAGGATACCGGGAATGACGCCGCCATAGGAGCCGCCCATGAACACGCCGCCGAGCAGCAGCAGCCCGGTAGCCGGATCCATGCTGTAGGTGAACGGCAGAAGCAGGACCACGCCGATGGCCGCACCAAGCCCCGGTATTGCGCCGAGGACCACGCCGATAAGGGTTCCGACGACAAGCCACAGCAGCGTCGAGACGCTAAACAGGTGACTGAGGACATCGAGAGCTAGTGGTTTGATTCCAACGTTTGGAACCCTCGATTTCGTGCGGTGATGATGTCC
>NZ_JBAKFR010000027.1:0-53359 GCF_053484295.1 Martelella sp. AMO21009 | reverse complement strand
CCATCGGCATTACTCCCGGAGTCCATTGTTTTCGTGCTCGGAGGCCCCCCCCCCCCCCCCCCCACCCCCCCCCCGCCCCCCCCCCCCCCCCCCCCCCCCCCCCCCGCGGCTGAATGAAGGGGACGACTTTCTCCTGTTCGGCAGTCGGTTCATTCTCGATGGTGAGCATGCACGGTTTCTGCTGAATTCGCTGCCGCCGCTGGTTCACATCAGGGCTTCCGATCACGATGAAACACTGGCCTGGGCGTTGCAGCGGCTGCAACACGAACTCAGAGAAGAACGCGCGGGCAGCACTCTTGCCGTGGATCATCTCGCGCATTTGATGCTTATCGAAGTTCTGCGGCGCTACGTCGCCAACGGGGCGCCGGACACGATGGGCTGGCTGCGAGCCCTGTCGGACGGCCGGATCAGCCGGGCTTTGAGCCTGATGCACGAGCAGCCTGAGCGGCGCTGGACATTGGCCGATCTCGCCAGCAAAATCGGCATGTCCCGCACGAGCTTTGCGGTCCACTTCAAGGCATGCGTCGGCCTGCCGCCCCTTGAATACCTGACCCGCTGGCGCATGGTCCTGGCGAGCGACCATCTGGTCTCATCCGGGACCAGCATCGCCGCCGTTGCATCCGCGCTCGGCTACGAGTCCGAGAGCGCTTTCGGTGCGGCGTTCAAGCGCGTGATGGGATGCTCGCCCCGCAAATACGCCAGATCCCGCGCCGTCAACGCTCAAGGCTGAGCGGGATCGCTCGCCTTTCGCGTTCATCCACGGCGCTCTCCGGTGTCCGTGAGGCCTGCGCGTCGCCGGCATCGCCCCGAAGCAGGACGCCTTGAACCAGCAGCAGCTTCGCAACGCCTATGCAAGCCGGACAGCGCCGGAACATGCGCAAGGAGGCGCCGGCCCCGCCAATCGTAGTTCAGAGGGTCAAGGCCGTCGCAGCGTCTTGCCTACGGATCGATGCCATCTATCCGGAGGTTCGCCGCGGCGGCTGCATCGTCTCTGCGTTTATCGCCACCGCGTTTTCCTGGATACATCGGAGGCGGCAAGCAATCAGTGTCGCCGGCCGGACCGGGCCGAAGGTGCTCAGCCTCGTCGGGGTACTGCTCTTCGCACAGAACGACGAATGGGCTGTCCCACGATCCCGCTACATGAGGCTTGAGACCATCGCCTTCGTGCTCTTCTTGGGCCTCGCCGGCTCAGTTCAGTAAGGCGATGTTCCGGTGAAGCACGTGTGAAAACCTATTCAGCCCACCTTGCTGAAGCGTGTCCACGAACGCTTCGATCGATGGCGCTGTTCTATGCAGATTATAGCGGGCGCGTTTGACACTGGAAATGAGCGCGTCAGGAAACGCCGCATGGAGATCGATCAGGAAATTATCTGGCGACTGGCTGGTCACAGCCTGGGGCAAGAGGTGTCTTGCAGGACAAACCTCGAGGTTCCAGGTTGATGATGACAGAAGCATTCCCACGATCGCGGCGGCGTGTACGCTTTTCGCGCGCGACATTGCCGACCCTATTAATTGTGCGCTGCCAAGCTGAGATCACCGAGCGAGGGACAGTCGCTGTGCTATATCCTTCGCCAGGATGTCGGCGCCCTGCCGAATGCCTGCCTTGGCGGCGTCGAGCGGTCTGATGCTCGCGCCAACGTCGACGGCGCTGGGAAACTGCCTGGAAATATAAGCCCAGAGCAGTTCGCCGCTCGTACCGTCGCGAAACTCGACGACATAAATCACATCGCCGGTGAAGCGTCCTTGTTTCCCGGCTACCGCCTTCACGCCGTTCAGCGCAAACCCGACAGGGGTGACTTTGGTCACGGTTCCAAGAACGGGCACGCTCAGGCGGGCGCCGGTCAAGACAATGCGCAGCCGCAGCGTGGTTGAGCTCGAGTGCTCCGCGAGTATCCCGTGTTTTGAAAGCGCTTCGCTAAAAGCCCGCTCCGCATAGGCCGACAACTCCTGAATCTGGGAGCTCGATAGATTGTCGAATTGATTGTCGGGGCCTCTGTAGATCTCGATCGGTTCAAGAACAACGGATGAGTGGCTTGCCAGTTTGCGCAGATCCCCGGTAAATGCAAAGGGCGTGTTCTGCGGCATGTCGTTGCTGTTGACAGACATTTGGGCCGAGGATGCGATACCCTGATAAAGATGCGGTGGGGAAGAGGCGCAGCCGCCGAGCGCAGAGGTGAAGATCATCAGTGCCAGATATCTCGTGGACATTCGCCCCAATCTCCCGATAGCGACTTGCCTCCAGGAGGGCTCTCTCCCAGGGGCGAGCATAAGTGGCCTATTATACCAAGGGTTAACAATAGATCGGGCGAACGGCTGAGTTTCCGGGAGTATCGTCCCCCTCGCCCTGATCCTCAGGCTGACGATAGTTGCTCATGCAGCGCTCGGTTTTCGCTATCTCGTCCGAAAGGCAGAGTTCGTATCCGTCCTCGTCAAGATAGAGACGGACACAAACCGCTCCCCGGGGCTCTCCCTGGCCGGCGTGCGGCATCGTGCAGAAAGACTCCACCGGTCGCTCCCAGAATTCATCATAGGGTGTGGCAGCATGCGCCGACCAAAGCGGACCGGCGCATGCAAGGATGGAGGTCGTCAGAAACGGCGTCCAGCGCAATGCGTGAGATAGCATGAGCGTCCGCCCGATCACCGGTGGAAGCCCCCTACGCCGCTTCGCGTACCCCCGTTCGGACCGACGGCGCTATAACCGCCAACACAACCCCTGGGGCCGCAGGCGCTGGCGCCCTGGACGCTGCCCCCGTTGGGCCCGGTGACCGTGCCGCCGCCGGCGCAGCCGCGGGGACCGCATGCACGGGCGCCTTGGGCACTGCCCCCGTTGGGACCGGTGACCGTGCCCGCGCCGGCGCAACCTCGAGGACCGCATCCGCCTGTCCCGGTGGCGACGCCGCCACGGGCGCCGGTTACGGTGCCGGAGCAGCCGTTCGGTCCGCAGCTTCTGGTCGCCTGAGCGTAATAGGCGGGGCCGTGATAATACCAGGGATAGCTGGAATAATAGGTGTCCCAATAGACGTTGCTGAAACCGACAACGGCGATCCCGACCGTGGTGGCCACAGCGGGTGAGAGAACGATGGGGTTACCCTGATAGTAGATTTGGATATAGTGCGCCGAAACCCAGCCCCGATAGTTCCCGAAACCGACATCACACCAGGTGTAGCCGGCCAGACAACCGTGGGTGACGATAGACGCCCCGACGGGGACGACGGTGATCGCGGGATATTGTGTCGAGGGACCGGCCCTCAGATTGACGTTGCCCGTCGCGACCGCGACGGTGGCCGCCGCGGCCGTCGATGCCATGGCAAATGTCATGGCGATTGCGATCCACAGTCTCTTGATCATGTTTCTATCCTCCAGGGGGGCCGTAATTGCGAAGCATTCAGCCGGAACGTTACGCCCGAGATATCGCTTGCCTATTTCACGGGTGTAGAAGTTTGTAGCAATTTGTTGCATCGGGCCTTTCTTCAGGGATCGGACGGACGGACGTCTTGCACGTGCGACAGGCGGCCATCGTTCAGCTCGATCGACCTGTCGAAGAGGTCCAGCGATCGGGAATCATGCGTCACGACGACGATTCCCGCCCCTCTCGTGTCGGCAATCTGGCGGAAGAGCCTGATGACCTGGCGCCCGCTTACGCTGTCGAGCGCCGCCGTCGGCTCGTCGGCGAGGATCAGGGACGGATCGTTGGCTAGCGCCCGGGCAACGGCGACGCGCTGTTGCTCACCGCCCGAGAGTTTTGAAGGGTGGTTGCCGATGCGATGTCCGAGGCCGAGTCCCGCCAGCAGGCGCTCGCCGTGACGACGAGCATCGCCGGCGGGAACGTCGTCGATTTCCATCGCCAGCGCGACGTTTTCCGAAGCGGTAAGGAAGGGAACGAGGTTTGCCTTTTGAAAGACGAACCCGATATTCCGGCGCCGGAAGTCGCGCAGGCGGTCGAGGTCCGCGCCTGCCCTTGACACCAGGGAACCGTGAATGCGCACTTCCCCCCGGGTTGGCGGCTCCAGCAACCCGGCGATCAGAAGCAGTGTGCTTTTTCCCGATCCGCTGGGGCCGAGGATCGCCACGAGCTCTCCGGCATTGATGTCCAGCGAGACGCCGTCGAGTGCCCTGACGATGCTCTCGCCGCTGCGATAATGGCGCGCCGCCTCGCGAACCGAAAGGATCGGCTCCGCCGTCATGACAGCACCTCCTGCGCCCGGACCTTGAGCGCTTTCCATATCCCGAGCAGGCTGGCGACGCTGCAAACGACCCCCACCGCCAGCGCAAGCGCGGCAAAATCCCACGGGTCGATGACCACCCTTCGCGGAAAGAACGGAAAAATGAGCCTGGAAATCCCCAGTCCGAGCGCAAGCGCACCCGCGCCGATCAGAAAGGATTGCTGGACGATCATCGAGACAATCACGCCGTTTCGCGCGCCGATGAGCTTCAGCATGGCGATCTGGTGAAGCTTTTCCATCGTCAGCATATAGATGATGAGCGAAATGACGATCGCCATCACGACCAGCAGGACGCCGGTGAAGGCTAGAATCTGCAACCTCAGGCGCCAAAGGCGCTGGTTGAGAAGAAGGTCGCGCTGGTCTGCGCGGGTGAGAACATTGGCATCGCCCCAGGACAGGATGTCGTTTCGTACCCGGTTCTCATCCGCACCGTTGTCAAGCGTGGCAAGAACGGCGGAGATCTTGCTGTCCTGCGGCACGGAACTGTCGGTGATATCCGCAGCGGTCCGTCCACCCGCGGCAGCGCGCGCCAGCAATATTTCCTCGCTGGTGCGATGCCTTGCGATCGCCATAGCGTCGTTGATCGTGACGAACATCAGTCCATCGCCGCTGACATCGACCATGCCTCGCGCAAGTCCGACGATCAGATAATCGTCCTCACCGAGACGCACCCGTTCCCCCAGAGCGAGACCGATGCTTTCGTCCGCGATCGCCTCGAAATGACCGGCGTTCAACTGTCGCCCTTGCCGCAGGTGAATCCATTCGCCCCGATCCTTCGGAAAGTCGAGCCCCATGATAGAAGCGCGCAAGTCCTGTCCTTCGAAAGCGAACTGCTGGCTGAACTGGATAAATCGCCGGACAAAGGAAACGCCGGCAACGCCTTCGACCCGACGGTCCATGTCGGACGAAACGGCGGAGCTTTCGGAGAAGGGGCCGGCTTTTCCGCCCTGTACGATCCACAGATCCGCACCGATATTGTCGATGACGACAAGCGCATCCGCCACGATCCCGCGATAGAGGCCGATCATTCCGGTCGAGGCCACGATGAGGAAGCCAACCCCTGCCATGGTGAACAGGAATCGGGGGAAATTGTAGCTGACGTCCTTGAGGGCGAGATTCATCGTCTGGTCTCGCTATCGGCAATTCTCATCCCGCAATAGACGTCCTGCGGCTCGCTCAGGATGACGCCGCCCGTCTCAAGGCCCTGCTCGACTTCCACCAGCGATCCGCCAGTCTCTCCGAGCGTGACCGCGATCCAGCAGGCCCGGCCATCGGTGATCTTCCAGACGCCCGGTTTGCCCCGACGCCATTCGATCGCGCCGGCCGGCACGGCAAGGACGTCCCGGCGGGTGCCGACTTCGATCGTTGTCATTGCGCGCTGGCCAAGAGCCCAGTTCGGCGGCAATGTTTCCGGATCCAGGTCGACGGAAAATTCCCGCGTTTCCGTGTCGACCTGTTTGTCAATTCGAACAACCGTCGCCTCTATCGATGCCCCCTTGCCACCGCCGCTAAACTGGGCAACGGCCTTCTGACCTGGCGAAAGACGATAAATCGAGCTCTCGTCGAAGCGAGCCGAAAGGATGATCGAAGCTGGATCGACGAGTTGCACGATCTGCGAGCCCGGTGTGATCGTGTCGCCGACATAGTGATCGCGGGAGATGACAACGCCATCGAAAGGCGCGCGGATGGTGCCTTCGTCGAGTTTGACCTGCTGGACCTTGGCGGACGCGATAGCCGAGGTGTCCTGTGCCCGGGCCTGCTCTATCGCCGCCTGCGATCGCTCGAGATCGGCTTCCGCCTGCCTTAGCACGGAAGCCGCCGTATCGTATGACTCCTTGCTCGCAATGCCTTTTTCAAGGAGCGTTTTCTGGCGCTCGAAATTCTGCCGCGCATTTTCCAGAGCGGCTCTAGCGTGCGCGCGGTCGGCAACCGCCAGATCGACCGCCGTGCGTGCGGCCTCGGCGGAAGCCTGCGCGGCGGCAAGCTCGCTCTTCAAGTCGTCCGTGACGAGTTCGGCGATGACGTCACCCCGTCGGACCCGATCATTGCGATCGACGTGAATCGCCGCGATGACCCTCTGGAGCCGCGAACTGATCAGGCTCGTGCGTGTCGCGTCCAGCGTAGCCGGGCCGTTCAATTCAATGGCAAGATCGACCGGCTCAGCGATAAATTGCCTTTCGGCGCGCGGGACCAGATAGCGGTTGCCCAGCCAGCCCGCGAAAATGACGGCGAGCACTGCCCCGACGAAGACGACGCCTCTGAAACGCCGTTCGGGGTGGGACGGCGGCCGGGAGCCCAGAATGTCGGAATCAACGGCCGCTTCATCGGCTGGCGGGACGCCGGCTTTCTTGCCGGCGTCTTCACCTACGATTTCGGTGGGCGAGCGATTCCACGCACCGTTCACCAACTGCTCCATCACATCACTTCGGAAGGGCTTCAGCGAGCGCGGATTGGCATGCCGGCGCCAAATTGGTCTCGTTGGCCTGAAGGCAGGCGACAATCCGCCCCTCGCCCCGCTGGACGCCTTGGCAAAACTGCTTGAGATCGGCCTTGCAGGCCTGGGCGACCTTTCTGGCCTGGGCCCGCATTTCCGGAGTCATCTGGCTTTGAGCCATGGTGGCCGCGGGTGCCGCGCAGGCAGCGACCACCAGAGCGGCGCTCATCCAGCGGATCGGGATCATGCGATCGATGGCATTCATAACATTTCCTTTCATTCATCTGTCTGTCGGGAAGCATCAGCCTTTGCCGGGAGCTTCGATGGCTCGCCCGCTTGTGGGCGATTGGGGCTTGGCCGCGGATGCCTTTCGGCGTGTGACCGGGCCGAAGAGAACGGTGAATTTTTGCCTGAAGGTGAAAGCTTCTCGTGCCTCTCGCGTCATCGCGCTCCATTCTCCGAAGACGATACGGACAGGGTGATGCGAAGCCGGTACGCCGCGCAAACCGTAGGTCAGCGGCTTGCCCTCCGGGACATGTGCGAAGGTGCCGAAAAGACGGTCGAACACGATCAGCATGCCGCCGAAGTTCTTGTCGAGGCACTCTGCGTCTGAGGCATGGTGAATGCGATGATGCGCGGGCGTGTTGAACACCCATTCGAGCGGTCCGAGACGGGGCGACAGTTCGGTATGGAGAAAGAACTGGTAGCCGAGGTTTACCGCAAGCATCGCCACGATGGCGAAGGGATGAAAGCCCAGAAAAGCCAGCGGCAGGTAGAACAGGAAATGCCCGGAAATATTGGCCGTCCAGCCGAGGCGCAGCGCCGCGGTCAGGTTCATGCGCGTCGGCGAGTGATGAACGGCGTGGGTCGCCCAGAGCCAGCGAACATGATGAGAAGCACGATGATGCCAGTAGTAGATGAAGTCGACCGCGAGGAAGAGGAGGATCGCTCCAGGGATCGTGCCCTCGTCGACTGTAAAGACCCGGTGCTCGTAGGCCAGCATGAAGGGAAATGCGACGACCGCCGCTTCCAGGACGCGAATGAGGGC
Organism: Martelella sp. AMO21009; assembly: GCF_053484295.1. Classification (NCBI taxonomy): domain Bacteria; kingdom Pseudomonadati; phylum Pseudomonadota; class Alphaproteobacteria; order Hyphomicrobiales; family Aurantimonadaceae; genus Martelella; species Martelella sp. AMO21009. The sequence goes on along the minus strand of NZ_JBAKFR010000027.1, from coordinate 45,654 downwards.
GTGACCAGCCGCGACGCCGAACGTCGCCGCCGTTTCCCGCATGTCATGGAGGTCGTGACGCGCGAGCCTGCCGATCAGATATTCGAGCAGCATGAACGCCGCCGCGACGACAACCATGCCGAAACGCATCGACGGTACAGAATCAAATGGCGGCATGGTCATTCCTCGGTAACGTTCGAGATAGCTGGAAAATTGTGAGCCGGCGGCCTTTTGGGGTGTGAGGGCGCCGCCGGCTCATCAGGGTGCCAACTGGTTATGGTCGGTTCGCCAGCTGACGCATCCCTGACGGGTGACGGTGTTGCCGTTCGGGACTGTCATTGTCGCCCAACCATGCAGGGGCCGCCGTAGCGGGCATCGACGCAGTCCCGTTCGCCCGGCGCACCGAACGGTCGCAGTCCCGCGCATTGTCTTCCGCAGAGGCAATGGTCATCATCATGATCGTACCCTCTCTGTCGTCCGGACAAGATTGAGTGCCTTCGGTATCATGCCGATAAACGGCCGATGACGAGATGTTCGGTTTTGTTGCCGGCATGTAGAGAATTGTAACAATGGCCCGCGCACCTTGATTGCACCCGGTTTTCGGTTCAATTTCCGTCCATGAAAGACTTGGCACGCACAATCCTCGTCGTGGATGATGACCCGGAAATCAGAAGACTCGTCGCAACCCTGCTGTCGCGCGAAGGTTTCGACGTGCGCACTGCGGAAAACGGGAGCGAACTGGACGACATCCTGCGTATGGTCCATCCGGATCTGATCATCCTCGACCTCATGCTTCCGGGAGAGGACGGGCTCTCGATCTGTCGCCGTGTACGGTCCGAAGGCACTTGCCCGATACTGATGCTGACGGCCAAGAGCGACGAGATGGATCGGGTTGTGGGGCTTGAGGTCGGCGCCGACGACTATGTTTCCAAACCGTTCGGCCCGCGCGAACTTCTTGCGCGCGTGCGCGCCCTTCTTCGCCGTGCCCGGTCCCAGCCTTTCCAGGCCACGAGCCGGCGATACCGCTTCGATCGCTTCGTCATCGATCTCGATGCCCGCCAGCTAACCGATGAGGACGGCGAGCCTGCGACGCTGACGAGCGCCGAATTCGACCTTCTCACATGTTTTGTGCTGCGTCCCCGCCGCGTCCTCTCGCGCGACCAGATCCTCGACTGGACGCATGGCCGAACGGCCGATCCTCTCGACAGGACGGTTGACATCCTGGTTTCGCGGTTGCGCAAGAAGTTGGACAGCTTCAGTCCCGGCAACACCCTGATCACCACAGTGCGCAATGGCGGTTACCTGCTGACCGTGCCCGTGCGGCAGATAGGCTGATGTTGCGTCTCGGGCTGTCGGCGCGGATTCTCGGTATCGGCGTGACGTTCCTTTTGACGGCCTGGATCGCGCTGCTCGCGTTCTATTATTGGTCGAACGGCCTCAGCCGCATTGCCACCTATCCCTCCGCGACCCAGATCGTGATGGCGGCGGAGGTCCTGTCGGACGCCGCGCCGCAGGCGCGCGGGAAGCTGGCTGCGGCGATCAGTTCGTCCGTCCTGACCGTTGCGATCGACCCAATCGGCAGGGCGGCGCCGGAACCGACACTGCGCGAGCATATGGAGGACTTGCCGCAATTTGCCGCCTATCGCGACGCGTTGGGAGCGAGACTGGTTTCGATCCGCCGGCTCGATCCCGGCCGCTCCGGTGACAAGCGGCCCCATTTGGTGAGAGGAGCGATTGCCCCCATTGAGTTTCGGGTACGGCTTGATGATGGCGCCATCGCGCGACTGCAAACGAAGACGCCGTTCATCGTGACGCTGTTCGGGCTTCCGGCCGGCCTCGGCGCCGGTCTGGTGGGGACGTTCTTTGCATTCGCAGCTTTCGTTCTTCTCCAGCGGGAAATAAGGCCGCTGACAAAGCTTGCCGCTGCGGTCGACAGAATGGACCCCGCCGGTGAACCGGTGCGACTTGGCGATATCCCTTCCCGGACACCGGAGACCGTCGCACTCGTCACGGCATTCGAGCGACTTCAGAGCCGGCTTCAAACGATGATCAGCAGCCGGTTCGCGCTCCTCAGCGGAGTGCAGCACGACGTCCGCTCCTTCGCGACGCGCCTGCGGCTGCGGATCGATCACATCTCCGATCCACTCGAACGGGAAAAGGCGATTCGCGATATCGCCGATATGATCGACCTTCTCGACAATGCTCTGCTGACGGCGCGGGCAGGCGTCGGCGCTCTTGACGAAGAGCTTGTGGATCTGGTCGCCCTCGTCGAGCAGGAGACCGTCGATCTGGCCGCGGCGAGCTGGAATGTCGTGCTGAAATCCCCGCCGCAAGATCGAGAGATACTCGTGATAGCCGATCGCCTGGCTGTCAGGCGAATGCTCGCAAATCTGGTCGACAATGCCGTAAAATACGGGCAGATCGCCAGGGTCGAACTGAACGAGCGCGACAACATGGCGGTGCTGTCGGTCGAAGATGACGGGCCGGGATTTGTCGAGGGTGAGATCGCCCTTCTTCTGGAGCCGTTTGTCCGCGCCGAGCCCTCCCGTGCCCGAAAGACCGGCGGGGCCGGGCTAGGTCTTGCGGTGGTGAGAAACCTTGTAGAGGCGCAGGGCGGGACAATCGTCTTGAGCAACCGTCCCGCAGGCGGTGCCCGCGCTGAACTCCGCTTCCCGCTGTTCGATCCCGGAAAAGACAATGTGGGCTGACGAGTCGACCGCAGGCGATAGGAAGTGTAATGCCGTCCCTCAGTTCCGAAAGGGCTATGGCTAGACATCGTTCTCACTGCCCGGCCAGTTTGTTCGAAATGCCGAATGGAACGAATGCTTTGCTGGGGCGGGAATCCATCCGTCCTTACGAGATTGTCATCGAGCACAGCTTCGACATGCAGTTTGCCGGACAGACCCTTCTGATCCGCGTGCCGTTCAAGGGGCGGGTCACGGCGCTGGAGGATATCCGGACATTATTCGAAGAGGCCTATTTCGCCCGTTTCCGGCTGCGGCTTCCGGAAGTCCACGCCGTCATCTTCAACGTCAACACCTCGGTCATCGGCATCCGCGATGTCTGGTTTGCCGACGCATGGCATGAAACACCGATCTATCGGCGCGAGAAGCTGCCGCTCACGGCCGTGATCGAAGGCCCCGCCATTCTGGAGCAGTTCGACTGCACCACGGTCGTTCCGCCGGGGGTCAGCGCTGCCGGAGACGATCAGGGCAACATCATCCTGGCCATTGCTGGAGCCCGCCATGACGGCAATTGATCCGGCTGCTGGCTAGTGGTGATCACACGGTCAAGGAGGTAGCGGGCATGTCCGGTTTTACTGATCCGAATTATTACGCCAAAGTGTTCCGCCGCTACTTCCGGGTCAGCCCCACGGAGTTCAGGAAGATCGGCCTTGCCGCCAGCATTATGACAATGAATGCGGAAACTACTGCGCCCGCACTACAAAAGCATCCGGTCGAGTATCAGGAAACGGACACGGCCTAGGTCTTATCGATCCGCAGCTATTGAGCCAGCAGGGGCGACCGGCTGCGGGCCCCGCAAGGATGATGGTCCTGTTGATCTGTCGCGTCGCAACAAGGAATGCGACCATCGGGCGCTGTCTTCGCGCGCCCGATGGCCCGAACCAAGGGCCTACTGCTTGACTATGCCGTCCGCCCAGTCGGCGATGGCGTCAGCCGTCTCGACGGGTTTGGCGGCGGGCAGGGCGTGGCTTGCCCCGTCGATCACCACGACCGTGACGCGGTCGGCGCCCAGTTCATCGCGCACCTCGTTGCGCGATTCCTCCGGGCGGAACGGGTCGGAACCGCCTTGCAGGTCGAGGATCGGCGCACTGCCGCCCGACCAGTAGCTGTCGCGATCGGTCTGCTTGCGCGCGGCGCGCTGGCTCTGGGTGACGTCCTGATGCCAGCCCTCCAGCCATGGCTCGGCGGTTTCCTCGTCGGTGAAGAAGGCCAGCATCAGCCCCTGCATCTTCTGGTCGCGGGTCGAGTTCGGGTCGTTGATCATTGTGATCGCGTCCGACAGTTCCGGCGGCCAGGACTTGGCGCCGCCCGCCAGCAGAACGACGCCGCTGACGAGGTCGGGGTGATCGGCGGCCACCGTCTTGGCGATCCACTGGCCGTAGGCATGCCCCGCGACGATGGCCGGTCCACCCTCCTGTTCGATCACGGCGGCGAAGTCATCGCCGAAATCGTGGAAGCTGACGTCCTCCATCTTGCCGTTGCTCTGGCCGATGCCGCGCGGTTCGGGCAGGGCCACCTTGTAGCCGCGTTCGGCCAGCCGGTCGGCGAGCGGAGCGAACTCGGCCGAGCCGCGGCCGGTCGAGGCGATCATCACCACCAGCGGGCCTTCGCCCCGGACCGAATAGCCGACCTGGTGGTCCCCGTTGGTCACGGTCTTCTCCTGCATTTCGGCGGCCATCGCGGCTCCTGTCAGGGCCAGGAACAGCCCCATCGTTGCAAATACGGTTTTCATGTTTTCTCCTCCCATGGTTCTCTCTGCCGCAGGGCAGAGCAACCACAATAAATCAAAAACATGATTTTACAATTCATTAAACCTGAACGGCGGCGCCTTCGGCAATCAGCGCGGCGATCCGGTCGGGGGCGAACCCTGCCTCGGCCAGGATTTCCGCGGTATGCTGGCCGAGAACTGGCGGCGGGCTTTGCACTGTCGGATTGCCTTCCGACATCAGGAAGGGCGCCACGGGCACGCGATACTCCCCCGGCCGGCCAAGGGGCTGCGGCAGCGGCTGCAGCACGCCGCGATGGTCAAGTTGCGGATCGGAAAGGGCCTCGTCCATCGGGCGCACCTTGCCCGCCGGCACGCCATGGCGGCGGAAGAAGGCCTCCCAGTCGGACGCCGTTCGGGTCAGCATCGCTTCGCGCAGCACGGCGGCTTCCTCGGCATGGGCGTCGATCCGGTCGGCATGGGCGGTCTTGACCATGTCGGGGCGGTGCAGCGCCAGCCAGAGGCGTTTCTGCTGGCGCATGTTCGCCGCGCCCAGCATCAGCAATCCATCGGCCGTATCATAGGCCCCGACGCCGGCGACGTTGAAGCGGTTGCCTTCGGGGTGCGGGGACTTGCCGCCCGCCGTCAGCGCCGTGACGTGGGTGCTCATCAGCATCAGCGTGGCGTCGAACATGGCAAGATCGATATGCTGGCCGCGGCCCGTGCGCTCGCGATGATAGAGCGCGGCGGTAATGGCGAAGGCGGTCATGTATCCGGTGGCGTAATCGACCACGGGCGCCCCGGCCCTCAGCGGGCCTGATTCCTCCGTTCCGGTCAGGGCCATCAGCCCGGCGACGGCCTGAAACACGAAATCATAGCCGGTTTCGGGGCCGCGCGGCCCGGTCTGCCCGAAAGCCGAGACCGAGCAATAGATGATGCGCGGATTGATCTTCACAATATCCTGATAGCCAAGGCCGAGCGCGGCGAGCGCGCCTGGTCGATAGTTCTCGACGAAGACGTCCGCGTCCTTCAAAAGCGCCCTGAGCGCCTCCTGGCCGCCGGCGGTCTTCAGATCGAGGGCCGCAGAACGCTTGTTGGCGCCCTGGGCCAGATAAGTCGTGCCCATACCGGCCGCGCTCAATTCCCTGTCGGGCCCTTGCAGGCGCACCTGATCGGGGTCGCCGGGCCGGTCGATCTTGATGACGTCCGCGCCCATGACGGCCATCTGATAGGCCGCGAACGGACCTGCCAGCACATGGGTGGCGTCGATCACCCGCAGTCCTTCGAATGGCATCATCCCGGTCTCCTCCTGTTTGCCGGCGACAGCTTGCCTCATCGATTAGAGCTATACAACTAGCTTAATGTAATTTAGGTTCCGTCTCGATGAAATGAACAGGGAGGAGACCGCATGCCGACAGATCAGCAGGACAAGCCGGAGGTCGGCGTGGAGATGCGGATGGTCGATGGCGCGGCCGTACTGACGATCCGCAATCCGCCGGTCAATGCGGGCTCCCACGCTGTGCGAAAGGGTCTGGCGGACGGTCTTGCCGCAGCGGCGCGAAACGGCGCGAGCGGCGCGGTGATCATCGGCGACGGGCGCTGCTTTATCGCCGGCTCCGATCTGAAGGAATTCGACAGCAAGCTGGAATGGCCCGAACTGCCGGACGTGATCCGGCTGGTCGAGGAAGCGCCCTTTCCCGTCGTTGCGGCCATGCATGGCGTTGCGCTTGGCGGCGGGCTGGAGCTCGCGCTTGGCTGCGATTACCGGCTGGCCGCGCCGCGCACGATGGTCGGCCTGCCCGAAGTCGGCCTCGGTTTCGTGCCGGGCGCGGGCGGCACGCAGCGCCTGCCGCGGCTGACGGGGCTTGTCCGTGCGATCGATCTGATCTCAGCCGCCCGCCGCATTCCGGCGGATGAGGCTGCTGAGATCGGTCTCGTCGATCGCGTGGTCGAGGGTGATCTTCTTGCGGGCGCGCTGGCCTTCCTGGCCGAAGCGGCCCGGCCCAAACGCGCGGCGCTGGCGCTGTCGCCGCCGGGCGAGGATCCGGCCGCAGTCGATGCGGCGGCGGACAAGGCGCTCAGTCGCGGCAAGGGCCGCCCAAACATCGCCGAGGCGATCCGGCTCATCCGCCGCGCCAGGGAGGCCGACGGCCGTGATGCGCTGGCGGATGAGCGTGCGGTGTTCCAGCGTCTGCGCTTGGGCGAGGATGCGACCGCGCTCAGGCATCTGTTCTTTTCCGAGCGTCGCGCTGGCGTGGTGGAAGGGCTGGACATGCGGCTTGCGCGCGCGGTCGGTTCGGTCGGCGTGATCGGCGGCGGCACGATGGGGCAGGGGATTGTCCGCTGCTTCCTCGCCGCCGGCCTGCCGGTCATTCTCATCGAACGCGATCAGGACAGTCTCGCCAGCGCCGTGTCCGCGGTTCGGGCGAGCCTTGACGCTGCGGTCGAAAAGGGCCGGCTGGCGCCTGACGAGGCCGCGCGCCGCAACGCCGCCCTCACCGGCGCGACGAATTATGCGGCGCTTTCAGGTTGCGACCTTGCGATTGAGGCCGTGTTCGAGGACATGGCGGTCAAGCGCGAGGTTCTCGGACGGCTCGAGCGTGTGCTGGCTCCCGATGCGGTGCTTGCAACCAACACCTCCTATCTGGATATCGACGCGATGGCCGAAGGGCTCGCCCACAAGGGCCGCGTGGTCGGGCTGCATTTCTTCAGCCCGGCCGATGTGATGCCGCTTCTTGAGGTGGTGCGCACGGCCGCCACCGACGACGCCACGCTTGCGACCGCGCTGAAACTGGCACGCAAGCTCGGCAAGCAGCCGGTGGTGGCGCGGGTGGCCGAGGGCTTCATCGGCAATCGCATCTACGCCGCCTATCGGCGTCGCGCCGAACTGCTGGTGCTGGATGGCGCAACGCCGCAGCAGGTGGATCGGGCCGCAACCGCGTTCGGCTTTGCCATGGGTCCGTTTGCCGTGGCCGACATGTCGGGTCTCGACATTGCCTGGGCCATGCGCAAGCGGCAGGCGCCGACGCGCGACCCCAGGTCTCGCTATGTCACGGTCCCGGATACGCTCTGCGAGATGGGCCGTCTCGGCCGCAAGACCAAGGGCGGGTGGTATGATTATCCCGAGGGCAGGCCCGTTGCCTCCGAGCTGGTTGCGGGCGTGATCGCGAAGGCGCGGCAGGCAGCGGGCATCGCGCCCGCCGAAATCGATGACGAGACCGTTCAGCGCCAGCTCCTCGCCGCCATCGTCAACGAGGCGGCGCTTCTTCTGGCCGAAGGCGTGGCGCAGCGCCCTTCGGATGTGGATGTGACGCTCTGCAACGGTTATGGGTTTCCGCGCTTTCGCGGCGGTCCGCTCTGGTGGGCCGCCCATCAGGATCGCGCCGCGATCGCCGGCGATCAGGCGCGACTGGCAGCGGCCATCGGGCACGGCTTCGTCGCCGGTCCCGTGGACAAGGTGCTGGACGATATCGGTGAAGAACGGAAAGGCTGACCTTGATGAAGCATGTGATGAAACTGCATTGGTCGCCGCGCTCGCCCTTCGTGCGCAAGGTCATGATCGTGCTGCACGAAACGGGACAGCTGGACCAGGTCGAACAGGTCCGCTCCGTCGTCGCCGTGCACCTGCCCCCGAACGCCGCCGTCATGGCCGACAATCCTCTCGGCAAGATCCCGACGCTGGTGCTCGAGGACGGGACGGTGCTGTTCGACAGCCGGGTGATCTGCGAATATCTGGATCACCGTGCGGGCGGCGGTCTGCTGGGCGACAGGCGTTTCGAGCAGTTGCGCTGGCAGGCGCTCGGCGACGGGTTGATCGATCTGCTGCTGTTGTGGCGAACCGAACTGACCCGGCCCGGCGGGCCGTGGGATGCGGTGACGGAGGGTTGGCTTGCCAAGGCCCGCGCCGCCATGGCCTTGCTGGAAGCCGAAGCCTCGATGCTTGAGTCAACGCCGTTCGGCTTGGGCCACGTCGCGATCGTCTGCGCGCTCGGGCAACTGGATTTCCGCTGGAGCGATGCGAACTGGCGTGAGCATTTCCCCAAACTGGCCGCGCTTTCGGCGGTCTGGGCCGAACGCCCATCTGTTGCGGGCACCGCGATCGTGGACGATGCGCCGGACGGCGATGACGTGACGGCCGGAAAACTGCGCTTTTAGGCATGAGGCGCGAGGCTTGTATCAAAAGCCTAGCTTTGCCCTTTATGCTTCTGCGCCGTGCCGCTAAAGTGAAGGCGCGCAAGAAGACAAGGGTACAGAACATGACACTGGCGACGAACGCGACGGCAATGGCGCTGCAGAAGAGCAATGTCTCGCGCTATATCCAGCTGGCCGGCCTGTTCCGCCGGCGGATAGAGACCGGCGAATGGGATATCGGCGCCAAGATCCCGACCGTAAAGGAACTGGCCGAGCAATGCGGCGTCGCGACCATGACCATCCGTCAGGCGCTGGATATCATCGAGGGCGAAGGCCTGATCGAGCGCTACCGCGCCAAGGGCACCTTCGTCGTCGAACGTCCTAACCGCGACCTGTGGTGCGAGGTCAAGACCGACTGGTCGGGCCTGCTGATCGCGCGCGACAATGCCACGATCGACATTCTGGGCGACGAGCGCGGCGTCATGCTGCCTCGGCGGGAAAGCGATATCGGCAGGCCGGCGCCGTCATACCGGCATCTGAAGCGACGTCACAGTCGCGCAGGCGCGCCCTTCATGATCGGCGACGTCTATGTCGACGAGCGCATTTCGCCGCTGATACCGGATGAATCCTATTCGCGCATCACCGCCATGCGGATAGCCCACGACCTTCCCGGCCACACGATCGAGGACGCCGTGCAGATCGTCACCATCGGCTCCGCCGATCTCGAGACCGCGACGGAACTGAACGTTTCGATCGGCGACCCCATCGCCAGGGTCCAGCGTATCGCCGTCGACCAGCACGGCGACATCGTCCTCCTGGCCAACGGCATCTATCGCGGCGACATGATGAAGATCGAGGTCAAACTGCGTTGATCAGTCCTTGAAGACCGGCGGGCGCTTCTCGCGGAAGGCGGCCATTGCCTCGGCGGTGTCGTCAGAGGTCGACAGCGCCTTGGTCTGGGTCTGCTCGAAGCGATAGGCGTCGTAGATCGACATGCCTTCGGTCACCTGAAAGGACTTCTTCGCCGCCCGCACGGCGGAGGGGCTGGCCTTCGCGATGTCGGCGGCGATGCCAAGCGCTGTCGGCATCAGCTCCTCGGGCGCGGTGCAAGCCGAAGCGACATTCATGCGCAGCAGGTCGGGTCCGTAGATGCGCCGCGCCGTCATGATCAACAGCCGCGCGTCGCTTTCGCCGAAATGGCGGCGCACATGAGCTACCCCGCCGGCAAGACCGACATTGACCTCGGTCATCTGCAGGAAACCCTTTTCCGATGTCACGATGATATCGCAGCAGAGCGCGGTCACGCAGCCGGCGCCGATGGCCGCGCCGTTCACGGCGGCGATGATCGGCTTGGGGCATTCCAGCAGGCAGTCGAAGCTTGCGCGCACGCGGCGGTTATGGGCGGTGTAGTGGCCGGGCTCCTGGGTCGGGCGTTCGGAGAGGTCGGCGCCGGCGGAAAACGCCTTGCCTTCGCCGGTCAGCACGATCACCCGCACATCGGGTCGGTCGCCAAGCGCATCCACGACCTCGGCCAGTTCCTCGCGAAAGCGGTTGTTCTGGGCATTCACCGGCGGGCGGGTGATGGTGATGGTAGCGACGTGATCCGCAACTGTCAGCGTCAGTGTTTCATGGCTCATGGCTTGACCTTTCCGTCCGGGCCCAGGGGGGGCCGTGTCATGGTAAACGAACGCGGCGGGACCGTGTATTCCATATATCCCATCCGACCGAGCGGCTGCAGAAGTTCGACATCCACAAGCCCGTCAGGGCTGAGCACGCTTTCGTCGATATGGATGCCGACCACCTCGCCGATGATGACCCGGTTGGTGCATTCGGCTCCGGTGGAGGGCGTCAGCGTCAGGGACTGCGACACGATGCATTCCACCGACACCGGCGATTCCGCCACGCGCGGGCAGGGGATGTTTTCACACGGCGCGGCCGTCAGCCCGGCCTCGGCGAATTCGTCCACGCCCTCGGGCCATGTGGCGGAACTCAGATTCATGGCTTCGCGCAAGGGATAGGTCGCGATATTGACGCAGAAATGGCCCGTCGCCTCGGCATTGAGATAGCTATGCTTGGGGCTGTCGGAGGAGAACATCACGAAGGGCGGCTTGCCCGAGATCGCGTTGAAGCAGCTATAGGGCGCAAGATTCGCCACGCCGGACGGGGACAGGGTGGAGATCCAGCCGATGGGCCGCGGCACGATCAGGGCCAGCCACGGATTGTGCGGCAGGCCGTGGGGCTGGTGGCGGGGATCGTAGAACATCAGGTCTCCTTCGCCGGAGGCATGGTGAAGAGCTGGTCGTGCGCACCGGTGAGCGTCTCTGTCATGCCTGCGGGCAGAGGAACCCGATGGACATTCAGCGTCATCGCGACCATCGAGTAATAACCGATCACCGCCGTCAGCTCGACCGCGCCCAGCTCGCCCCACCGGGCAAGAATGGCGTCATAGGCCGCGTCCGCGACATTGCCGGTCTGCAGCATCTGGCGGGCGAACTCATAGACCTCGCGGGCGGCGTCGTCCGCGCCGAAATCGGGGGAATGCCCCTCGCGGATCGCCTGCATATAGGCCTGGGGCAGTCCGGCGCGTTCGGCGTCACCGGCGTGAATGCCCCATTCCAGATCGCTGTTCCAGCGCCGCGCTGTCACCAGGATCGCCAGCTCGTTGAGATGCGTGGGGATCGAGGTCTCGAACCGCAGCACCTGCCCGAGGCGCTGCCAGCGGTCGGCGAGCGCCGGATTGTGCAGCGCCGCGCGCAGCGGACCAACCAGCGTTCCCCTCGGGCCGGAGACGATCTGATCGTAGACCTCGCGCTGTTCCTCCGTCATCGTGTCGGGCGCGGGGAAGCTGATCCGGCCTCCATTGGTGCGGGTCGGCGTGGTCTGGTCGTTCATGCTGTTGTCTCCAGTCCCAGCGCGCGCAGAACGTCGTCCGTGTGTTCGCCGAGGAGCGGTGGGGCCTTGTCGAAGGACAGAGGCGCGTTGCGGAAATTTAAGGGGCTGACGACCTGTTTCAGGTCTCCGCTCAATGGATGCGGAATGTCGCGCAGCATCTTCCGGTGCTGAACCTGCGGTTCCTCGAAGACGCGATCGACAGTATTGATCGGCCCCGAGGGCACGCCGGCTCTGGCAAAGGCCGCGACCCAGTGATCGACGCCATTCTTCGCCAGCGCCTCGAGCAGGATCGCCTCCAGCGCGGGCAGGTTCTCCACCCGGCCGGGGTTGGTAGCGAAATCGGGATTGTCGGCCAGTTCCGGCATGCCGATCACCTCGGCGAACTTGCGGAACTGCCCGTCATTGCCGACGGCGAGCACGATATGGCCGTCAGCCACCGGATAGACGTTCTGCGGCTGGATGTTCGGATGCCGGTTGCCGCGCCTGACCGGCGGGGTGCCCGAGACCAGATAGTTCATCGCCTGATTGGCGAGCATCGCAACGGAAACGTCCAGCATCGCGAGATCGATATGGTCGCCCTTGCCGGTCTTCTCGCGATTGGCAAGCGCCGCCAGGACCCCGATCGTGGCATACATGCCGGTCATGATGTCGACGATCGGGACGCCCACCTTCTGCGGGCCGCCACCCGGCGCATCATCCGGCGCGCCGGTTACACTCATCAGCCCGCCCATGGCCTGGATCATGAAGTCATAGGCGGCATCGTCCTTCATCGGGCCGGTAAGGCCGAAGCCGGTGATCGAGCAGTAGATCAGGCGCGGGTTCACCTGCCGCAGATCCTCGTAGCCAAGCCCCATCCGCTCCAGCGTTCCGGCCTTGAAATTCTCGAGCACGATATCGGACTGGCCGGCGAGCGCCCGCACGGCGGCGCGGCCCTCTTCCGATTTCAGGTCCAGCGCGACCGAGCGCTTGCCGCGATTGACCGAAAGGTAATAGCCCGATTCCTTGGTCGGCTTACCATCCTTGTCCTTCAGGAAGGGAGGCCCCCAGCGGCGGGTGTCGTCGCCTTCGCCCGCGCGCTCGATCTTGATGACGTCGGCGCCCAGATCGGCCAGGATCTGGCCGCTCCACGGCCCCGCCATGATACGGCTGAGATCGAGGACGCGGATATGGGACAGCGGTCCTGGCATCAGGCTTGCTCCTTCGTGGTCGGGTAGTTCTGGTCGAGAAAGGCCAGCAGGGCGTCGTTGAAGGCCTCGGGGTTCTGGAAATTGGGGAGATGGCCCGCGTCGGGAATGACCGCGATCCGCGCGCCGGGGATGCCGCCGAACTGTTTCGCCACCGCCTCGGGCATGGCGCCGTCATCGGCGCCGGCAATGCCCAGCACCGGGCAGCCGATCGGTGTGGTCTGGTCATACTCCGAAAGCGCATATGTCGCGGCGGCAAAGCCCGCGACGCTGGTTCCCGTGATGATCGCGCGAAGACGGGCGCTGAGGGCGCTGTCCTCGGCCTCGCCGGGCAGCCAGCGCGGCGCGGTGGATGCGGCGATCGCTTCCATGCCGTCGCGTTGCGCGGTTTCGCGCCGCTCGGTCCAGAAAGCCGCGCGGCCGGGGGCGCTGTGCATCACGCCATCGACGGCCACGAAGGCTGCAATACGGTCGGGCGCTGCAGCAAGTGCGGCGAGCGCCGTGGGGCAGCCCATCGACAGGCCCACAACGGCGGCGCGGTCCGCGCCGGCCGCATCCATGACCGCCAGCAGGTCGGCGCCGTATCGGGTGAAATCCATCGCGCCCGCGCTCGCCTCCGACACGCCATGCCCGCGCTGGTCGTAGCGCAGAACGCGATACCGGCCCGAAAGCGCATCGGTCTGGGCGTCCCAGATCGACATGTCGGTCAGCACGGAATTGGCGAACACGACAAAGGGCGCGCCCTTGGAGCCGTCTATCCGGGCCTTGAGCGAGATGCCATCGGAGAGGGGAACGGTGAGCGTGGTCATGCGGCGATCTCCTTCTTGCGGGTCAAGAGGCCATGGCCCATGACCAGCGCCAGCGCGGCGAAGCCGATCAGGTCGGACATGCGCTCCGGCACCAGCAGGCACAGTCCGCCGGCAAGCAGGACCAGCGCCTCCCAGCCCCTGGCAGTGCGGTTCAGCACATAGATCCAGCGTTCCGAGGCGGCCGACAGCATCAGGATCGAGACGATGGCCGTGCCAACCGCCATGGCGACATGCAGGGCGTCGCCTTCGAGGATCAGGTTCGGGTTGAGCACGAACAGGAAGGGGAGCACGAACAGCAGCGCCCCGAGCCGCATCGCGGTCACGCCGGTCTGCATGGCGGGCGCCTTCGCGATCGAGGCGGCGGCGACGGCGGCCATCGCCACGGGCGGGGTTATGTAGGAGAGCATTGCCCAGTAGAGGATGAACAGGTGCGCCGCCATCTGGCTGAAACCCGCCTCCGTCAGCGCCGGGGCCAGAACGACGGCCAGGAAGATATAGCAGGCCGAGACCGTCATCCCCATGCCAAGGATGAAGCTCGTCGCAGCGCCGAAGAGCAGCAGCAGATAGGGGTTGCCGCCGGCATATTGCAGCAGTTCGCGGCTGAAGGCGTTGCCGACGCCTGTGATCGCCAGCGATCCGACGACCATGCCGACGCCCGCCAGCACGCCGACCAGCATGCCGATGGTCGTGCCGACCTCGAGGATCATGGTGACGATCGGCTTGCCGATGCCGTCCTTGCGGGCGCGCCACAGCGCGGTCAGAACCAGAAGCACGGTGATGTAGAAAGGGGCTTTGGCTTCCGCGTTGGTGGCGAGCAGCAGCCAGACCAGCGCCACCAGCGAAACGAGGTAGATCCAGCCCGAGCGCAGCACCAGCCACAGCTTCGGCAACTGATCGCGCGGAAGACCCTTCAGGCCGTTGCGCGCCGCATAGCAATCGGTCTGGATCAAGAGCACCAGATAGAACAGCAGGGCGGGCACGGTTGCCGCGACCATGATGTCGGCATAGGGCACGTTCATGAACGAGGCCATGACGAAGGCGACCGAGCCCATGACCGGCGGCATCAGCGCGCCGCCCGTCGAGGCGCAGGATTCCACCGCGCCGGCATAGGTCGCCGGGTAGCCGCACTTCTTCATGGTCGGGATGGTCATCGAGCCGGTCGAGATCACGTTGGAGATCACGCTGCCCGACAGCGAGCCGAAGAAGCCGGAGGAGAGGATCGCGACCTTTGCCGGCCCGCCGCGCGCATGGCCCATCAGCGCGCTCGCGAGATCCATGAAAAAGGCGCCGCCGCCCGAAACGGTAAGCGCCACGCCGAACAGGATGAAGCCGATCAGAAGGTCGGCGATCACCCGCAGGGGGATGCCGATAATGCTTTCGACGCCCAGCGAATGGCTGAGCACCGTCTCGCTGAAGCTCATCTGCGCGCCCCACAGAAAGCCCGGCATGTATCCGGTATAGAGCGGGAAAGTCGCGAAGATCGCGCAGATGATGAAAAGCGGCAGACCGGCGCAGCGGCGCACGGCTTCGAGCGAAAGAAGCACGAGGCAGGTGGCCATCACGATCACATAGGTCGGGGCCTCGAATTCCCAGCCCTGATAGAGAATGGCGTCGGTTCTGGTCGAAAAGTAGATGCAGATGCCGAAGGCCGCTACGGCCAGAGCCCAGTCATACCATCGCACGCGGCTCGCATCGGCCTGGCGCGCCGGCGTGCCGAGAAAGGCCACCGGCATGAACAGGCCCAGCACGATGTAGTAATAGGCCGTGCTGATCGGCCGCCAGCCCAGGATCTGCAGGTTGAAGATCTGGTTGACGATGATGGCGATGCCCGCGGTGGAGAGCGCCATCACGACGAACCATGCAGCGTCCGAGATGCGCTGGGCCTCCTGCTGCCAGAACCTGGCCGCGCCGGGAGCGTTCGGTATGATCTGAGAAGACATGGGCCTTATCCTGTCGGCAGGGCGCGAGGCGGAGTTTGCGGACGCGGCGCAAACGGCCGCGTCCGTTGAGGATTACTGGGCGTTTTCGGTGCGATACTGTTCCCAGAACGCAACCCAGTCATCGGACGAGACGCCCTGCTCCTTGGCGGCTTCGGTCGCCGCGGCCCACATTTCCTTGGTCTTTTCGATCTCGGCAATGCGCTGGTCG
Organism: Martelella sp. AMO21009; assembly: GCF_053484295.1. Classification (NCBI taxonomy): domain Bacteria; kingdom Pseudomonadati; phylum Pseudomonadota; class Alphaproteobacteria; order Hyphomicrobiales; family Aurantimonadaceae; genus Martelella; species Martelella sp. AMO21009. The sequence continues at coordinate 30,062 of NZ_JBAKFR010000027.1, read as the reverse complement.
TTCCAGGCCTGGTCCGCATCCGTCCAGATGCCGCGCTCCGTAAGATACTTGATCGCGCCGGGATGGAAGGGCGCGCCGGACGGCGTCCGGCCGGACTCTTCCAGCCTCCAGTTTGCCATCACGGCATTGGCGTCCTTGTAGTCCGGATAGGCCTGGTCCAGCGCCTTCAGAAGGTTGTAGACCTCATCCTCGTCGGTGCTGGCCAGCGTCGTCAGCTGCGGATAGCTGTAGCCCAGGAGTTCGGCCGGGTTTTCCTCGGAAATGCCGGCGCCCTTGGTCATGGTGATCGGGTTGAACAGGCTTGCCCGCGCGGCCACGCGCTTCCAGCCCTCGGTATCGTCTGCGGACATGTCCAGCCAGTGGAACCCGCGCCCGGCTTCTGCTTCGCGCAGAGCGGCAACGGTGGTGGTGACCGGAACCACGTCCACCTCGCCGGCGACGAAGGCCGACATCATGGCGCCATATCCGGGATACATCACCTTCTCCACATCGTCCGGCGTCAGGCCGGCGAAGGCGAGTGCGGCCTCGGTGTTCATCGTGGTCGAGGGGCTGGCTTCGACGAAACCGACCTTGGCGCCCTTGAGGTCTGCCATGGTTCCGACATCGGTGTCGTTGCCGGCGACAAGGCCGACGGCGGCGGGCCGGCCCATCAGCACGCGCAAATCCTGCGGGCCCCAGTCGGCGGCGGCGAACTCATAAGTCCCGTCCGAAGCGAACAGGATCTCGTTGCCCATGAAACCGAAATTCGCGCGGCCGCGCACAAGCGGCAGCAAGCGGCCGATTGCGGTGCCCGAAGGCGTCAGCCGCACGGCCGTTCCGAATGTCTTGTCCAGCGCGTCGGCCATGGCCGAGGCCTCGACATAGCCGGTCGAGCCGAGATCGTAGGACGTCCAGATCATCGTCTTCGGCAGCGTCACATCGTCCTGGGCAAAGGCCGCCGGAGCGGTCAGCATGGCAACGGCCACGACCGTGCCCTTCATGAGGTTAGAATGAAACAAGCGAAATCCTCCCTAGGTATCCGTTTTCCGGAAAACAACCGCGGCCTCCACGCCCCGATAAGGTCACCATGGCCGCTATGAGCCTAAAAGTCAATTCTATGATTTAATGAAGCCGGAGATTCAGTTCGGCAGACCCAGCACCGCTTTCGACAGCACGTTGCGCATGATCTCGGTCGAGCCGCCGAAGATCGTGGTCGGGCGCGCCGAAAGATAGGTGGCGGCGGCATGCAAGCGGCGGTCGTCGTCCGGCGGATGCGACAGGCCAGCCTCGGGCCCGGCGACCTCCATGATCAGTTCGGAGATGCGCTGGTACAATTCGGACTGGAATATCTTCAGCATGGCGACGTCCGCGCCGATCTCCCGTCCGTCCTTCAGGCGGTCCAGATAGGTCTGGAACAGATCGCCGAGATCGCGCGTGTCGCATTCCAGAGCGACATAGCGGTCGCGGAACACCGGAACGTCCCAGACGCCGTTTCGCTTCGCCAGATGGGCGAGCCTTGCAAGCGCGCTTGCCGACAGCCGGGGCGCGCCGATGAAGACGCGCTCATGTCCCAGTAGCGCCTTGGCGGCGGTCCAGCCCTCGTTGACGCCGCCGACGATATGGTCCAGCGGAACGCGGACATCGTCAAAGAACACCTCGCAGAATTCGGCTTCGCCGGCGAGGTTCTCGATATTGCGGGTGGTGACGCCGGGCGCATCCATCGGCACCAGAAGAAAGCTGATCCCGGCCTGTTTCTTCACGGTCTTGTCGGTGCGGGCGAGGATGAAGATCCAGTTCGCATCCATGCCGAGCGTGGTCCAGGTCTTCTGGCCGTTGATGACCCATTCATCGCCGTCGCGCACCGCCTCGCAGCGCACGGCCGCAAGGTCGGAGCCCGCGCCGGGTTCCGAATAGCCCTGCGCCCAGATATCCTGTCCGGACAGGATGCGCGGCAGGTAGTGCGCCTTCTGCGCCTCGGTTCCGTATTTCAGCAGCAGCGGTCCGAGCATGACCGGGCCGATGTCGTGGACGCGGGCCGCGCCGAAACGCTCGAATTCCTCGATCATGATCAGATGCTTGCCGGCGGAAAGACCCATGCCGCCATGTTCGACGGGCCATGTCGGGCACAGGAAGCCGCGCCGCGACAGCGCCATGTACCAGGGCTTCACCTCGTCCCAGTGCAGGCGTTCCAGCGGAAAACGGGGGATGTCGGGATATTCGCTTTCGACGAAATCGCGGATCATGGCGCGGAATTCGCCGTCCGGCATGGCGTTGTAATCGGTGCTCATGCTGCGTCCTCCAGAGTGCGGGCCAGGCGGGCGCGCACCGCCATGGGGGCGCCGAAAAGATTGGCATCGGTCATCGCGCGGCGGACGAACAGGCCGATATCGGCCTCGTCGGTAATGCCCATGGCGCCGTGCATCTGCACGGCCTCGCGGGCGACCAGCATCGCGGTCTCGGCCGCGCGCAGCTTGCAGCGGTCGGCGTCGTGGGCGCGGCCGGCGGCCCCGGTGTCGAAGCGGGCGGCCGTCGCCATGACGGCGGCGCGCAACAGCTCGATCCGGATTTTTATTTCGGTGGCGCGATGCTGCAGGGCCTGGAAGCTGCCGATCGGGCGTCCGAACTGTTCGCGCACCTTCAGATAGTCGAGCGTGATCGCCAATGCCCGGTCCGAAAGGCCGAGCAGAAAGGCGGAATGCGCCAGACTTGCATCCTCCACAACGGTCTCGGCCTGCGGGCATGGGATAAGATCGGCGGCCACATTGTTGAGATGCAGCGTCGCAATTCGCCCGCCATCCAGCGTATCGGCCTGATTGACCGTGACCCCTTTCGCATCATGCGACACGACGGCGACGCCCGCCCCGGTCAGCACGGCGAAGACATCCGCGTCGCCCGGCACGGCGATCTTGACGCCGTTCAGCCGGCCGCCGGCCGCGCCGCCCTCGAAACCCAGCGAGGCCGCATCGTCCTGCCAGGCCATCACCATGATCGCTGCGCCGGTTGCGGCCTCTTCGGGGAAGGCCTCGCCGAGCAGCGCGCCGGCCATGATGGTTGATCCGATGGGCTCGGGCACAAGCCCGCCGCCCAGCACCTGCATCAGTTCGCATGTCTCGCGCATGCCCAGCCCCAGCCCGCCGGCTTCTTCCGGAACGCGCATCAGGAACAGGCCGAGTTCGCCCGCCCGCGCCATCATGGCGCGGTCGGTGCCCTTGCCGCGCGCGGCACGGACGCGGCCGAGATCGCCGTCGGCGGGCACGATGGCGCGCGCGCTGTCGACGATCATGCGGGCGTTTTCCATCCAGTCTTCCATTGTCTCGCTCCCCTTATGCAATCGCGCCAGTGCCGCGCAGTTCGGCTATGCGCTCCTCGGTCAGACCGATCTCCCGCAGCACCTCGTCGGTATGCTCGGCGAGCAGGGGCGGCGGCCTTGTGGCGGCCACCGGGTCGCCCGAAAACCGCACCGGGTTTGCGATGTAATTGACGCGGCCTGCCCTTGGATGGTCGAGCTGCCGCACCAGTTCGCGCACCTTGACCTGCGGCATTCGCAGCGTGTCCTCGAAGCTGTTGAGCGGTCCAGCCGGTATACCGATCGCCTCGAGTTCGGCATAGGTGGCGTCGGCGTTTCTTGTGGCGAGCTTCTCCGCGATCAGCGGGACCAGGGTATCGGCGTTCTGCACCCTTGCGAGGTTGGTGGCGTAGCGTTCGTCATCGGCCACGCCCTCCAGCCCCAGATACTCCGCGAAGCGGCGGAACTGCGGATCATTGCCGATGGCGATCATGATCGGCCGATCGGCGCAGTCGAAGGCCTGCCAGGGGCAGGTGATCTGCGAGGCGGTGCCATTGCGGCGCGGGAGCTTGCCCGAGGAGAGGTAGTTCATCGCCATATGCGAGGCGGCATGGATCTGCGTGTCGAGCAGGGCGATATCGATGAACTGCCCCTCGCCAGAAACGGCGTCGCGATGGTTCAGCGCCGCAAGGATCGCGGCCACCGCATATTGCCCGGCCGTGATGTCCGAGATGGAATAGCCCACCAGCGCCGGTTCGTCTTTTGACGAGCCGGTGATGGACAACAGCCCGCTCATCGCCTGAAAGATCGGGTCATAGCCCGGCAGGTGCGCCATCGGTCCCGTCTGGCCGAAGCCGGTGATCGAGCAATAGATCAGGCGGGGGTTGAGCCTGGCGACCGTCTCATAGTCGAGCCCCATGCGGGCCAGCGTGCCGGTCTTGAAGTTCTCGATCAGCACATCGGCGTTCTCGATCAGCTTTTGGGCGATCTCTCGCCCCTCCGGCGATTTCAGGTCCAGCGCCACCGAGCGTTTTCCGCGGTTCATCGCCAGAAAGCTTGAGGTTTCGCCCGTCGGCGCGCCATCGGCATCCAGGTGAGGAACGCCCATGCGTCGGACATCGTCGCCGCCCTTGACGTGTTCCAGCTTGATAACGTCGGCGCCGAAATCGGCCAGCATCTGCCCGGCCCAGGGCCCGGCGAAGACGCGGCTGAGGTCGATAACCCTGATATGGTCCAGACATCCGGCCATGCTATCCTCCCTTTCCATTCCGGCGGGAAAATGCCAGCGCGGCGACGTTTGCGCAATCAAAAAATCTTAAATATGACTTTTTAATCTTTGTGGAAGTTCATGCTGCCCGGCGCCGGCGTTTATGTCAGGATGTTGTTGCCGGATACTGAGTTGACGCTTCGCAAATTTTGCCTCACGACTGCGCGATTGGTAAGGTTCATTGCCAGGCGGGCTTCGTGTTATGACGCCGCAAGAAGTGTCTTTTCGTACTGCCGGGCAGGCAAGTCCGCAGTCACGGAGACAAAAACCTGTTTACTGAAGAGAAAGCTTCCGGGAGGCTGTCCATGTTCTCGCGTTCTACAATCCGGGCCACGATTGACAACCTCCAGACGGTTTTGAATGCCATGCCGCTGCCCGTTATCATCAAGGACCGCGCTCACAGGATCGTGGTCGCGAATGATGCCGCCTGCGTGTTTTTTGGCAGGTCGCGGGAGGCTTTGCTCGGCTCGTTGGATGAACAATTGCCGGAGGACCAGCGCGCTGTTTTCTGGAAGGTCGACAACCAGGTGTTCGAGACTGGAGAACCGAACGAGAATGAAGAGGTCGTCACCGATGCAAAGGGCGACGTTCATGTCATCGTGACCCGCAAGCGGCTTGTCGAACTCGACACGGCTGATGGCAGGGAGCCGTTCATCCTTGCCATTCTCTCGGATGTCACGACGATCCGGGAGGCCGAGGCGCGGGCCGCCTATCTTGCCGAGCACGACCCGCTGACGGGCCTTTCAAACCGCAACCACCTTACGGATACGCTTGCCGAGGCCGTCGCTGCTTCCGGGCGCTCGCAGGCCAAGGTCGGGCTTCTGCTTCTGGATCTTGACGGTTTCAAGCAGGTCAATGACCGATATGGTCACGTCGCCGGCGATGAACTTCTTCGGGTGGTGGCCCGGCGGCTGTCCGGTCATGTCCGGTCCGGCGACACGGTGTCGCGGATCGGGGGCGACGAATTCTGCGTCGTCCAGGTGGGCGTCCAGCAACCGGCCGGCGCCTTCACCCTGGCGAAGCGCCTCATCCGCGCGCTCGAAGAGCCGGTTCTCGTGGGGCAGACGCGCGTCTCCGTCTCGGTCTCCATCGGAATTGCGCTGTTTCCGGATGATGCTTCGGGCACGGACGAACTCTATAACAACGCCGACATGGCGCTGTACGCGGTCAAGCGGTCGGGCGGGGGCAGCTATCTTCGTTTCGACCACGCCGCTGACGGGCAGGTTTGGCAGGAATGGGACGTCGAAAAGGAATTGCGCGCAGCGATTACCCATGGCGATATCGCGCTTGCCTATCAGCCTCTGTGCGACGGCATGGATTCGGTTGTCGTCGGATATGAAGCGCTCGCCCGGTGGACGCATCCTGAAAGAGGAGAGATTTCTCCGGACATCTTTATCCCGGTTGCCGAGAGAACCGGCATCATTCGCAGGCTCGGCGCCTGGATTTTGGAGACGGCATGCCGTGACGCTGCGATGTGGCCGGAAAATGTGCGTGTGTCCGTGAATGTCTCTTCGACGCAGCTTGAGGACGGGCACCTGGCCGGAACGGTCCGGCATGCGCTTGACGTCTCCGGGCTTGCGCCCCGACGCCTCGAACTGGAGATCAAGGAATCGGCTCTGATCGGCGCGAGCGAGATGGTTGCGCAGACCTTTTCGCAATTGAAGGAGATCGGCGTTCTGCTGGCGCTGGATGATTTCGGCGCCGGAACCTCGTCGATATCCAGCATACAGCGCATGCCGTTCGACCGGATCAAGATCGACCGCAGTTTTGTTTCAAATCTGGATTCCGATGCTCGCTCCGTCGCGATCATCCGCGCGATTCTCGCGATCGGAAAGGAACTCAACCTGTCGGTCACGGCCGAAGGGGTCGAACACGAGAGCCAGCGCGTCGCCCTCAGGCACATGGGATGTCCCGAACTTCAGGGCTTTCTCCTCGGCCGGCCGGAGCCGCCTTCAAGGGTGAACGAACGCGTCGCTGAGGCAAGCGAGCCGACAGGAAAAGGAGAGCTCTCATGATCACACGGCTGAGAGGCTGAACGAGGTTTGTTCTTGCGTCTGCGGCGGAGGCGGCATTCTCGCCAACGAAGCGGCAAGGTGGCGCGTCCTCGGGAAACGGGCAAGGCCGCGAAGAAGGGCTCGGCTTCGGGTGGCTCACGGGTGGCGCTTACCGTCAGGATCGCAATATTCCCTGACATTCGGCTGCGATCGGCCTCACGCGCCTGACTTGCTGCGCCGCCCGCTGAAATAAGGCAGCGCGAACAGATAGAGGCCGGTGATCAGCAGCAGGAACAACGGGAACAAGGGCAGGAAATACACCCATTCCACGGGTTGCTTGCCAAGCCCCTGGGCGCCGAAGATGCCGATCACGATCAGGGTGAAAATGATCGACAGCCAGCGATGACATTGCCTTATCAGCTTGCTCCAGCTCAATTGTACCTCCTTACATGTTCGTCGGATGCGAAACGGGCTCGAGCCCGAAGGTCACGAGGCGTTTCGTGCCACGGCGGCGCGGATGAGCGCCGACAGCGCCTCTTCGTCGATCGCGTCGCCCTTGCGGAAATCGATGGCCCGCCGGACATTGCCGTCGAGACTGGAATTGAACAGTCCGGTCGGGTCGGGCAGGGACGCGCCCCTGGCGAAGGTCATCTTGACCTTGTCCTTGTAGGTCTCGCCGGTGCAGATCATGCCGTTGCGATACCAGGTCGGAACGCCGCGCCATTTCCATGCCTCGACGATATCGGGCGCGGCCTCCCTGATCATATCCCGGATGCGGGAGAGCGTGTCGCCCCGCCAGTCGCCCAGTTCCTTGATCCTTTCATCGATCTTTTGCGATGGATTTTGCTCCTGTTGCGCATTGGTCATGGTCATGGTCCTTTGCTTCTTGCGCTGCGCATGGCCCGCGCGCCTCAATCGATCTCGGCCAGTACCTGCTCCAGCCTGTCGAAGAAGCGCGGCCAGCCCAGTTTCGCGCCGCCATAATAGTTCGGCTGATCCGTCCGGAAGCCGGTCTGTTCCATGCGCAGGCGCGTTCCCGTATCGGTCGGCGTGAGGGTCCATCTGACCACGGAGAGCAGATCGCCCGCATCCCAGCTGTATTCCAGAGCCTTCTGTTTCTCGACCGCCCGGACCTCGCAGGCGACCTCGCCCCATTCCGCGCTGAATCCGAAGCGATGCCCCACTTCAGGCGTGAAGGCGGTCTTCATCAGCCATTCCCCGATCAGGTGGGATTGGGTGAGGGCGCGCCAGATCTTCTCCGGCGGATGCGGCAGGTCGCGTTCGACGACAACGGTGCGGGTCTCGGTCAATTGTCCATCCTCTTCAGCAGGTCTTCGAGGTCGTCGAAGCGGCGCTCCCAGAAACGCGCCATCCGGTCGGTCCAGTCCGTCAACGGCGCCAGGGCTTCAAGTTGCGGGCTGTAATGTGTCTGGCGGCCATCCTGGCGGTCGACGACGAGCCCGGCGCGCTTGAGCACGCCGAGATGTTTGGAGACGGCCGGCTGGGAGATCCCGGCGTGTTCCGTCAGCGCTTTGACCGTCTGATCCCCTTCGCGACACAGGCGCTCGAAGATCGCCCGGCGTGTCGGGTCCGCCAGCGTTTTGAACAGGATCTCGTGGGGTTGGGTCAACGGCAATTCATAGCTCTCCGATTATGATTTATCGATAACCAATGAGTTATGGTTTTTCAAGTAAAAATTTCGGCCGGTTTGCCTACCGCGCTGTGCCGGTTGCGCCTGCCTGGATCGCAAGGTCAAAAACTGATGCTGGCGATGTGACCAGTTCGGCCATTATTCGACTTCCTGACGGCGTTCTGCAACGACGGCACGGCCGGCTTCACCTTTGGAACCAATTTCCGGCGCTCGAATTTCTCGTCGCCGGCCGCAGCTTCGGCATCCCGTACTCCGTGATCGCCCTCGCCGCCGCGCAGCCAAAACTCGCCGAGCGCGGCGGCGAGGGCTCGATCATTGGCGTCGGCTGCAGAACCTCGTCAATCTTCTGGGCATTCCCTCATCCCTGAATTTCGCGGTCATGGGCAGCGTCATCCTGGCGGGCGTGAGGCTCGGCCGTCGCGCCGCAAGCGTCGCTCAGAACCGGCTGGCGACTGCGGCTGCGTCTCTTGCCAGGTCCTCGAATGCGTTTTCGACAAGGGCTCTGAACGCTTTCAGGAGCGGCGTCGATTCGATTGCGTTGTGCGTGATGAGGCCGAAGGGAACGATCGGCATTTCCGCCGGAATCGACACGATCTTCAGCCGTTGCGAACGAAGGTGCGGGAGTACGGTGACGATCGGCAGGACGGCAAGCGAGTCGATCGACAGCAGCATGTTGAACAGCGCATTGCCGGATTTGACGGAGGAAACGCTTTCGCGGCGCGTCACGCCCATCCGGGTGAAGGCGTTGAGGGCGTAGCTCTGCAGAATGCTCTCACCGGCGTGGTCGAGCCAGAGCGCCTCATCGAAAAACTGGCGCAGGCTGATATCCGTGGGCAGGCGATACTCCTGCCGGGCGACGATCGCATGGGTGACATCCATGAGGTGGCTCTGGGGCATGCCGTCCGAGGTGCCGGTCGTTGCCATCGGAACCAGAGCGATATCCAGTTTTCGTTCGAACACGCGATCACGCAGCTCGGGCGCGTAGCCCGTCTCCAGTTCGAAGCTGACAAGCGGGTTCTCATCGTGGAAGCGCAGCACGAGTTGGGCAAGCACGTCCTCGCAGAAGAACGGCGGCGCCCCGACGCGCAGGCGCCCGAGCCGCCCCTGCTTGATCATCTGCGCTTTCTGGGAGGCGTCCTCCACGATCGTCCGCAACTGCCTGCCGCTGGCGGCCAGTTGCTTGCCGGTCTCGGTCGGCTCGAGCGGCCTGCCTCGGCGCAACAACAGGGCCTGCCCGAGGCGCGCTTCCAGCGCGGCAACTGTCTTGCTGACCGCCGGCTGGGCAATTCCCAGGACCCGCGCCGCGCGCGAAAATGACCCCTGTTCCACGAGTGTCGCAAAAAGAATGAGGTGGCGGGGGTCGAGCTTCACGCGCGCTCCTTGCTGTTTTTAATATTCCATAAGGGAATAAAAACTTGCGATTATACAATTTGCAAGAATTTTTAGACTCCTGCAGTCTGAACACGGACATTCGTGGGGGAGGAGACCTGGCGGATGTTCCGGGAGGATATCGCCAGATGAAAGCAGACGTTTCCAGGACGCGCTGGGACCTCAGATTGCTGCGGGGTATAACCGCGCTCTTTCTGTTCGCCATGATGGCGGTCACCTTTGCCGATGTGGTCGGCCGCTACCTTTTTTCGGCGCCGATCTACGGCGCGGCCGAAATCATCCAGGTCATGCTGGCCATCACCATTTTCAGCGCCATGGGGCTTGTTTCCCATCAGGACCAGCATATCGCGGTTGACGTCTTCGACCAGCCGCTGTCGCGGATGTTCGGCCGCTCGCGGGACATCCTGATCGGCGCCGTCTCGACCATCGGTCTCCTCCTGATAAGCGTCGAGCTGGCGCGCAACGGGGTCGATGCGATCCGCATGGGACGCGTGACGGTCGTTCTCGAATTCTCAAGCGCCTGGATGTCTCTGCCCGGCGCTGTGCTTTGCGCCGTCGCCGCGGGCCTGCAAATAACCACGTCGGTGCGCAAGAAATGACGACAGCCCTCATCGGTTTCGCGATTGTACTGCTTCTCTGTTTCTTCGGTGTCCGCGTCGGCTTCGCGACCCTTTTCGTGGGCGTTGCCGGCTTTGCCCTGCAGCGCGGGCTCGGGGCCGCGTTGACCATGACCGGCAGCCAGATCATCGAGACGGCGACGAACTACAACCTCTCCATCATCCCGCTGTTCGTCCTCATGGGCGCCTTTATCTACCGCGCCGACATATCCACGGACCTGTACGAAGCCGCCCACGCCAGGCTCGGCCACCTTCGCGGCGGTCTGGCGCAATCAACGGTGCTTGCCTGCGCCGCCTTCTCTGCCGTCTGCGGCTCCTCGCTGGCGACGGCCGCCACCATGACGCGGGTGGCGCTGCCGTCGATGCGCGCCTACCGCTACTCGGATCGTCTTGCCACCGGCACGATCGCGGCGGGAGGAACCCTGGGCATCATGATCCCGCCCTCGGTTCCGCTGGTGATCTACGGCATCATTGCGGAACAGGACATCGGCACCCTGTTCATTGCCGGCATCCTGCCGGGACTGCTTCTCGTCACCGCCTTTCTGCTGACGGTCGCGATTTGGACGACGCTGAACCCGCAAGCCGGCCCCGCAAGAACGGGCGCACCGGCCGCGCGCAAACGCGGCGCGGGCGGTTCGGTGATCGCCGTGCTGCTTCTCTTCGTCTTCGTGCTCGGCGGCATTTACGCCAGCATATTCACGCCGACCGAGGCCGCAGGCATCGGCGCGACCGGCGCGGCGGCAATCGCCTTCGCGCGCGGAAGCCTGCGCGCCCTGTCCGTCTGGGTGGAGATCCTGGTCGAGGCGGCTGTGACGACGGCGGCATTGTTCATGATCATTTTCGGCACGCTGGTTTTCGCGCAGTTCATCAATCTGTCCGGCATGCCCTTCGACCTGATGTTCCTTGTCGAGGATATGGGGCTCAGCCCCCTCGGTCTGGTGGCCAGCATCGCGCTGATCGCCCTGCTGCTCGGGATGATCTTCGAATCGCTCGGCATCCTTCTCCTGATCGTGCCGGTCTTCCTGCCCGCGCTGATCGCCGCCGATGTCGATCTGATCTGGTTCGGCATCGTCGTGGTCATGGTCACCGAGCTCGGCCTCATCACGCCGCCCATCGGAATGAATGTCTTCGTGGTGCGAAGCGTGATGTCGGACGTCCGGCTTGCAAGCATCTTCGTCGGGGTGATGCCGTTCGTGGCGGCGCTCATCGCGGTGCTCGTTCTCATTTTGGTGTTTCCGGCTATCGCAACCGTGCTGCCGGACTTCGCCAATACGCCATAGCATTAACAATAAATCGAAACGGGAGGAACAACATGAACACGACGACCAAACTGGCATGCGCCCTCGCGGGCGCCCTGGCCCTCACCGGGGCCGTTACCCAAACGGCGAGCGCACAGACGCGGATCTTGCTGAACTGCTTCTTTCCGCCCCAGCACTTCATCTGTCAGGACGTTCTTGGCGGCTGGGCGAAGGATGTCACGGAGGCGACCGATTCCCGCGTCCGCGTTGCCATCCTGCCGCAGACCATGGCGCCGCCGCCCGAGCAGCTGATATCGGCGCGCGCCGGCGTCTTCGACGCCGCGATCCAGATGAACGGCTTCATCGAGAACGAAGTCACCGGAACGCAGGTTTCGCAGCTTCCATTCACCGGCGTTTCCGACGGGCGGGCCAATTCTCTGGCGCTATGGAACACCTACGAGAAATACCTGTCTTCCAACGACGAATATGACGGTGTCGAGCTACTGGGCCTGTTCGTGGCGCCGGGCGCCGATTTCTATTCCCTGACGGATGAGCCTATTCGCTCGCTCGAAGACATGAAGTCGATGAAGATGTGGGCGACGCCGGGCGCGACGGCGGAAATCCTGAAGCAGGCAGGCTCGGCCGTGGTCGCCGGCCCGGCGGTTCAGATGACCGAACTCATCCAGCGCGGTGTGGTCGACGGTTTCGTCGGCATTCCGGCGTCCGATGCCGTGGCGTTCAACGTGATGCCCTCGGCGAAATCGGCGACCGTTACCCGCCTGAAGATCAACACGCCCACCTTCTCGTTCTTCATCAATGACGACACCTGGGCAAAGATCGACCCGGCCGATCAGGAGAAGATCCGCGCGCTGTCGGGCGCCGCATTCGCCGAGCGCGCCGGCAGCATCTGGACCGGAATCGAGGAAAAGGCGCTGGCCGAGAGAGAAGAGAAGATCGAGGTGATCGAGGCGCCGGAGGCGTTCGAAGCGGAGTTGACGGCGGCGGGTCAGACCTGGTCCGACAAATGGATCGAGTCGGCCAATGCCAAGGGGATCGACGGCGCGGCGGCTCTCGACTTCTACAAGTCCGAAGTGGTTCGCCTGTCAAAATGACAAACCGCGGAGAGCGGTGTTCCTCAGAGCAAAGCCAGGTGAAGCGAACAAAGGTTCACCCTCCGGTACTGCATAAAACATAGAAAGTGAGCGGTTCCGCGTTTCCGCGAAAGGCGGAACCGCTCTGGAAGCGAGTCCATCATGACAAAACTCCGAAACGTACTCTGGATCATGGCAGACCAGCTTCGCTGGGACTACCTCTCTTGCTACGGACACCCGCACCTGAAGACGCCGAACCTCGATCGGCTTGCCGCGCGGGGCGTCCGGTTCAACAAGGCCTATGTGCAGTCACCGTTCTGCGGGCCGTCGCGCATGTCGAGCTATACCGGACGCTACTGCCGTTCGCATGGCTCGACATGGAACGGCTTTCCGCTGCGCGTGGGCGAACCGACCCTGGGCGATCATCTGCGCGAGATCGGCGTGCGCCCGGCAATCGTCGGCAAGACCCACATGGTCGCCGACGAACAGGGCATGGAGTGGCTCGGCATAGACCCGCAATCCACGATCGGCATCCATATTTCCGAATGCGGCTTCGAACCGTTCGAACGCGACGACGGCATGCACCCTTACGGCCCCTACGACCCGGATGTTGCCTATCAGGATGCGTTGCGCGCAGCGGGCATCGACAGCGACAACCCCTGGGAAGAGCACGCCAACGCGGCGCTTGGAGAGGATGGCGAGCGGCTTTCGGGCTGGCTGCTGAAATACTCCAACCTGCCGGCGGACATTCCGGAAGAGCTTTCGGAAACGCCCTATATGACCCGGCGCGCGATGGATTTCATGGCGCAGGCCGGAGACCAACCTTGGCTCTGCCACCTGTCCTTCATCAAGCCGCACTGGCCCTATATCGTGCCCGCGCCCTACCATGACATGTATGGCAAGGAGCACGTCGTCCCGCCGATCCGGTCCGACGCCGAGAAGGAGACGGACCATCCGGTGTTTCGGGCCTATCTCGAATCGCGCATCTGCAGGACATTCGCGCGCGACGAGGTGCGCGAGCGGGTGATCCCGGCCTATATGGGGCTGATCAAGCAGATCGACGACCAGATGGGCATTCTGTTTTCCTGGATGGAAGAACGCGGCCTGATGGACAACACGATGATCGTGTTCACCTCCGACCATGGCGATTATCTCGGCGATCACTGGATGGGCGAGAAGGACCTGTTTCACGACCAGTCCGTGCGGGTGCCTCTCATCGTCTATGATCCGCGCCGTGAGGCCGACGCCACGCGCGGCACGGTCTGCGAGGAGCTTGTGGAATCGATCGATCTCGCGCCCACCTTCCTCCGGTTCTTCGGCGGCAAGGACAAGCCGCACATCATGGAGGGGCGGCCGCTCGATCCGCTGCTCCACAAGACGGGACCGACGCAGACATGGCGCCGCTACGCGATCTCGGAGTATGACTATGCGACCCGCGAGGCGCGAAAGATCATCGGCAACCCGCAGGAAGATGCGCGGCTGATCATGATACGCGATCAGCGCTGGAAGTACGTGCATGCCGAAGGCTTCCGGCCGATGCTGTTCGACCTTGAGGCGGACCCGCTGGAGCTGAACGATCTGGGCGGAAGCCAACAGGAAGAGCACGTCTTGCAGCGGGCGACCATGTCGCAGGCCCTGTTCGCCTGGTCACGGCAGCACCATAACCGCATCACCCTGTCTCCCGATCGCATCGAGGCGATGACGGGCAGGGAGCCGCCCGGCATCCTGATCGGCTTCTGGGACGAACAGGAGTTCGAGGCCGAATTCGGAAAGCCGTTCGCGGACCGTCCATAAGGCCTTCTGGATCAGCGCCGTTTTGGGCCTTCCGAGCTGCGGCGCGGTTCGAGGAGGCTCGGGAAAGTTCTGCCGGCGCGAAGCTTCGGTATGGGCAGTCTGACCGTGCGCTGCTGATACGATTGCGGGCCCAGATGTTTCATCCTTTAGCGGAAGCCTGCGATATCCACTGGTTATCCTTTCAGCCGCGGTCTATCCTCGGCTCGCAAAGAGGAGGAGCGGCAATGCACGACATCTGGCGGTTTCAGCATTTTCTCGGCGTGGTGGATGCCGGCAGTTTTCATGGCGCCGCGCGGGCGATGAACATCAGCCAGCCGGCGCTGACGAAATCGATCCGGCTTCTGGAGGAGGCGTTCGGGACGGAACTGTTCCTGCGCCTGCCGCGCGGCGTCCGGCTGACGGAAGCCGGCGAGATGATGCATATTCGCGCGCGTGAGGTCGAGGCCGCATGGAACGCTGCGATCGTCGAGGTCGGGGCGCAGTCGAAGGGGCTTGGCGGGACGATGCGCATTGGCGGCGGGCCCGTCTACTCGTCCGTTCACTTTCCCAACATGCTCGCCGACCTCCGGCGGCGTTTTCCGCATCTGAGGGTGCAGGTATCGACCGGCGTGGGCAGTGAACTGCTGCCGTTGCTGAAATCAGGCGATATCCGCGTTTACGCGGGCGGCCTCCCGCGAACGGAGGGCGGCACGCTCAATCTCGGCGCCGAGTTCAAGACCATCGAACTCTACCAGCAGCAGAACGCGATCTTCGCCTCCAGCCAGCATCCGCTTTTCCTCAAGGATCGCGTCGAGCCGGCCGACACGCTGGATTATCCATGGCTTTGCCTTTTCAGCGGCCAGCAGGCAAATATCCAGATCCGCAATTATTTCGAGGCGCGCGGCCTGCCCGAGCCCCGCGTCGCGCTGGAATCCCATTCCTTGCAGATCGCCTTCAAGATGATCGCGGAGCACCAGTTCATCGGCTGCATGCCGGTGCCTCTCAGCGCGACCTCGGAAGGACGCGACCTGAAGGAAGTTGCGCTTGACGGCTTTCGCTGGAGCATCCCGACCGGGATCACGTTCCACCGGAGTTTCGCGGATTTCGCGCCGATCACCCAGATGATCCGCTCCCTGAATGCGGTGACGCAACCGCTGCGTGAGGGAGAGGAATTGCCCGCACCAGTGGCCCGCGCAAGGCCCTGAAGTTATCAAAAGCCTCATTGCCGGAATGGTCTCGCTCCACCGACGGAGACAGTGGTTGCGCGCGTCTGCGATACCTCAAGGTTATCGCTATTCGCTCCGAAGGTATTTTTCAAGAATTGGCAAATGTCTAGTATCGGGGCAGGGAGACCATACATGAAGCTTGTTTTTGTCCTGTTCGACACGCTGAACCGGCGCGCGCTGGGCGCATATGGCGGTCGCGAGGTCGCGACGCCGAATTTCGATCGCTTCGCCAACCGGGCGATGACCTTCGACAATCATTATGTCGGCAGCCTCCCCTGCATGCCGGCCCGCCGCGACATGCACACCGGCAGGCTCAACTTCATGCATCGCTCCTGGGGGCCGCTCGAACCCTTCGACAATTCGCTTCCCGCGATCCTGAACAAGGCGAATGTCTACACGCACCTGATCACCGATCACTTCCACTATTTCGAGGACGGCGGCGCGACCTACCACAATCGCTATCGCACCTGGGACCTGGTTCGCGGCCAGGAATTCGACCCGTGGAAAGCCGTGGTCGAGCCGCCGCTCGAACGCTTCGCCCGGGACTATTCCGATCTTCACTACAACAAACCGGGCGAACGGAACCGGCTGCAGCACCAGATCAACCGTTCCTTCATCCGCGACGAGGCGGATTTCCCGGGTCCGCAATGCATCACCAAGGGTCTCGAATTCCTCGACAGCAATCGCGATGCCGACAACTGGATGCTGCAGATTGAGTGCTTCGATCCGCACGAACCGTTTCACGTCCCGGAGAAATACCGCAAGGCGCTGCCGACCGATTACGAGGGCCCAATCCTGGATTGGCCGCGCTACGGGCCGTGCACCAACACGCCGGAAGAGATCGCCGAGATCAGGGCGAACTACAATGCCCTCGTTGCCATGTGCGACCATCATTTCGGCCGGCTGCTCGACTATTTCGACGAACACGATCTCTGGAAGGACACCTGCCTCGTTCTGTCGACGGATCACGGATTCCTGCTTTCCGAGCATGAATGGTGGGGCAAGAACATTCCGCCCTATTTCGACGAGATTTCGCACATCCCGCTGATCATGCACCATCCGGACCATGTCGAGCGCGCCGGAACCCGCATCGATGCCCTGACGCAGACGCCGGACCTGATGCCGACCATGCTCGACATTTTTGGCCTTGAGGCGCCGAAGGAGACGCGTGGCCGCCCGATCCTTGATCGGCTGGACGAGGATGACGAAGAGCGAATCATCGCCTTCGGCATGCATGGCGGTCCGGTCGGCGTGACCGACGGGCGGCACACCTATTTCCGCTATCCGCCGGACCGCGACGGCCCGGCGCCCGCGGAATACACGTTGATGCCGACCCATCTGAAATCGCTGTTTTCGGTGGAGGAGCTCGCGGATGCGACCCTTCATCCGCCGCTCGATTTCACCAAGGGCGTCCCCGTGCTGCGCGTTCCGGGCCTCGTGCCCGAAAAGCGCGGGCCCGGCCTCTACAAGGATACCCACGGACGGTTCGGGACATCGCTTTATGACCTGATCAACGACCCGGGGCAGTCGACGCCTGCCGATGATCCGGCTGTCGTGGCGCGCCTCGAGGATGGATTGAGGGGCATATTGAAGGAACACGACGCCACCGATGATTTCTACGCGTGGCTGGGGCTTGATGCGCCGGCGCGTTCGTTCGCAACTAAAACGGGAGGAGAATGACAATGGATAGAGTTCAACGCATACGCAAACGCATGCTGACGCTTTCGGCGACGGCCGCAATGACGCTTGCAATGACCGTGGTAGCCCAGGCGCAGGAGGGAACGACGCTGCGGGTGCTGATCAACCAGTCGCCCTGGCTTGATGGCTTCATCGCCATGGTGGATGCCTATGAAGAGGAGACCGGCACGCAATTCGACCTCGACGTTACGCCGTTCGGGGGCATGCTGGAGAAGACCCGCAACTCGTTGCGCGCCGCCGAGGGCGACTATGACATCCTCAACCTGAATTCGGGCGGCATGGCCGAAATCTACGCTGGCGGCTTTCTGAAGCCGCTCAAGGAGATCGACCCCGACTTCAGCCTGCCCGAAAGCGTGCTGACCTTCGGCAACTCGACCTACTGGAATGCCGAAACCCACAGCTTCGATCCGGATGGAACGCTGCTGGCCGTTCCGACCAACGGCAATGTCCAGATCTTCTACTATCGCAAGGACCTCTATGAGGAGGCCGGCCTCAAGGTGCCCGAGACCTGGGATGACCTTCTCGCCAATGCCAAGGCCCTGAACGATCCGCCGAACATCTACGGCTTCGTGCCGCGCGCCGCGCGCGATTCGATCCTCTACAACTTCACGCCCTACCTGTTCAGCTACGGGGCGACGTTCTTCGCCGATGCGGCCAAGGGCGATTTCACGCCGACCATTGCAAGCGAAGAGGGCCTTGCGGCGCTGGAGGAATACATCGCCCTCGGCAACGAGGCGGGACCACCCAATCCGGGCGCGATCGCGCAGGCCGAACTGATCCAGCTGATGGCGACCGGCAAGGCGGCGCAGGCGATCGCGGTGGTGGCCGCCTATTCCTCGCTCACCGATCCCAACAGCTCGATCGTCGCCGACAAGATCGGAACTGCCCTCATTCCGGCAGGTCCTGGCGGCATTCATTCGTCGGCTGCCGGCCAGTGGGCTGGCGGAATCGCCAAGAATGTCCCGGAAAGTCAGCAGAAAGCGGCCCTGGATTTCTTCAAATGGTTCCTCGAGAAGGAAAACCAGGTCAACTACGTGCTCGACGGCGGCGTTCCCGTTCGTGACGATCTTGGTGACGCCGAAGAAGCGAGCGACCCGGCCTTCGCCTTCATTCCGGCCTTTTCCGAAAATGCGGCCAATGCTCAGATGAATATGCCGCTGGTCGAGGGCACGCAGATCAAGGATGCGATCTCGGTGCATCTCAATCGTGCGGTCATTGGCGAGATCACGCCGACCGAGGCGCTTAACGCTTCGGCCGACGACATGTACAAGATCCTGACGGACGCCGGCTACGACGTCAAAGAGCCCAACCATCTGTAATTGAGCTGCTCCGGCCTGTGCTCCTTGGCGCAGGCCGGACCTTCGGGACATTGTCATGCAGAAACGCACGTCTGAAATCGGCCGCGCCGGAAAGGCCAACCGCATCTGGAAGGTGTCGTCGCTCGCGCCGGCGGTGGTCCTGCTGGTCGTGCTCACGATTTATCCGGTGTTCAATCTCGCTGGCCTCAGCCTGTCGAGCGTTGAGTGGAGCGGCGGCCAGCCGGATATCAGCTTCATCGGCCTGAAGAATTTCCGCGAGCTCTTCACCGGCGAACCGGTTTATTGGGCCGGCGTGAAGAACACGATCATCTTCGCGGTTTTCGCGGTCGGCATCCAGATGATCATCGGGTTCTCCATGGCGCTTGCCGTCAGACGGTCCTCGGGCGTCGGGCGCGGGCTGCTGACCGCGATTTTCCTTTTGCCGATCGTCATTCCGCCAATCGTAATCGGCGCCATGTGGCGGCTGATGCTCGGTCGTGATTTCGGCATCGTCAACGCACTGCTCGGACTGTTCGGCCTGGGTCCTGTCGATTTTCTCGGCGACCAACGTTTCGCGCTCGCCTCGGTCATCGGGGTCGACATCTGGCACTGGACGCCCTTCGTCTTCCTGCTGTTGCTGACGGGGCTCGAGACCCTCGACGACGAGATCCTCGAGGCCGCGCGGCTGGACGTGAAGTCGAAGTGGCAGGAACTCATCCACATCATCATCCCGATGATGATGCCGACCATACTGATCACGCTCGGCCTCAGGCTGGTGCTGTCATTCAAGGTTTTCGACGAGATCTTTCTGCTGACCGGCGGCGGGCCGGGCACCTCGACCGAGGTCATCAATTTCTCGATCTATCGAACCTTCTTCGGTCAGGACAGGGTCGGCATGGGATCGGCGATGTCTCTGCTCACCCTCTTGGCCGTCGCGGTGCTGACGGTTGTGGTCAACCTCGTCATCCGCAGCCGCCGCATGCGCAGGAGCAAGCCATGAAAACGAGAACCAGAAGGTTTACCGGCGGCGACATGGTCGCCTGGGGATATGCGCTGCTGATCGTGGCGCCGATGGTGTGGATCCTGTCGAACTCGTTCAAACGGCCGATCGACATCCTGATGGGCAAGATGGTCGCGCCGGTGACCGACGCCAATTACGTATCGATCCTGTTCTCGCGGCAGTCGGACTTCCTCGCCAACCTGCTCAACAGCGCGATCGTCGCCGTTTCCGCGACGGCGCTCACGCTGCTGATCGCGACGGTCGCGGCCTTCACGATCGTCAGGCTTAACCCGCCGCGCTGGGTCTCGATCCTGGTGCTCGGATGGGCGCTGGTCTTCCACATGCTGCCGACGCTTACATTCGTGGGGTCGTGGTATGTCATGGCCACCCAGGCCGGTCTGCACGGCAGCTACCTGGCGCTGGTGCTGACCCACACGGTCCATATGCTGCCGCAGACGATGTTTTTGATGATCGGCTTCATGCTGGCGATCCCGCGCGAACTCGTGGAAGCCGCCCGGCTTGACGGCTGCAACTACGGCCAGATCTTCCGGCGCATCATCCTGCCGCTTTCCTTCGGCGGCATGGCGGCTGCGGGCGCGCTTGCCTTCATCCAATCCTGGAGCGATTTCGCGATCTCGCTCAACCTCTCCGACCAGAACACGATGACGGCGCCGGTGGCGATCGCCACCTTTGCCCAGGAACACCAGATTCGCTACGGCGAAATGGCGGCGGCTTCGGTGATTTCGATGCTGCCGGCCCTTGTCCTTATCATGTTCGGTCAACGTTTCGTCGTGCGCGGTCTTCTGGCCGGCGCGGTCAAGTAGGTGAATCATGGCACAAGTCGAACTTCAGAACGTCCGCAAGAGCTACGGCAACCTTACCGTCATCCCCGATCTCGACCTCACCATCCCGTCCGGCGAGTTTGTCTGCCTCGTCGGTCCCTCGGGCAGCGGTAAATCGACGCTCCTGAGGATGATCGCCGGCCTGGAGGATATCACCGGCGGCACAATCAGGGTCGATGGCGAGGACATCACCAATACCGACCCCTCCGACCGCGACATGGCGATGGTGTTCCAGACCTACGCCCTTTATCCGCATATGACGGTGGAGCAGAACATGTCCTTCGCGCTGCGCATGCGGGGCGAGGACCGGGCGCTGATCGATCGTCGCGTCGGGGAAGCCGTGAGCATGCTCGGCCTTCAAGGCCTGGAAAAGCGCAAGCCCGGCCAGCTTTCCGGCGGCCAGCGCCAGCGCGTTGCGATGGGGCGGTGCATCGTGCGCAATCCCAAGCTTTTCCTCTTCGATGAGCCGCTGTCGAACCTCGACGCCAAGCTGCGGGCGCAGACACGGCTGGAAATTCGCCGCCTCCACGGCAAGCTTGGCGCGACCTCGATCTTCGTGACCCATGACCAGGTTGAGGCGATGACGATGGCCGATCGCATCGCGCTGCTGGACCATGGCAGAATCCAGCAGGTCGGCTCGCCGAAGGACCTCTACCTCAATCCCGCAAACCGCTTCGTGGCCGGCTTTCTCGGCACGCCGGAAATGAGCATTTTCCGGGGAACGGTTTCGGTTGTGGACGGAAAGGTGGCGTTCGACGGCCCGCAAGCGATGACGCTGCCGGCCTCGCCGGAACGCATCGCTCTGCTGGCCGAACGGATCGGCGCCGGGCAGACCGTCGACCTTGGCATCCGTCCCGAGCATTTCCAGATCGTGCCCGCTGGCGGCGACACCGGCAGCAAGATTGTCGTCGACGTGATCGAGTGGCTGGGCCACGAAATTTTCGTGTTCGGCGAGCTTGGCGGAACCGGGATCGCTGTGCGCGCGGCCGAAGGCGACGCTGGCGGCCAGCGCCTGCCGCAGCAGGGCGAAACCATTGCCATTCTGCCCGCCCGCGATGCCTGGCATCTCTTCGATGCCGAGGATGGACGCAACCTGCTGAACTGAGGCGAGCATGAAACTCTACGGCAGGAACTGGAAGCGCGACGAGCTCGACGCGTTGATCCCGGACATCGCCAAGGTGGCGGGCATCAGGCAGTTTGCGGAAACCGATGGCCCGGCGAGCGGCGCCCGCCTGATCCAGATCGACAGCGGCGGCGGTTTGCGTGTGGAGCTCCTGCCCGACCGGTGCTGCGACATTGGTCAGGTCTGGTGCAATGATGTGCCCTTCGGCTGGACCGGGCCGATCGGGATGAGCGGAACCCACTCCGTCGGCGAGAACACGTCGCTCTCCGGCCTGATGTCAACCTGCGGCTTCGACCACATCCGCCAGCCCGATACGGACGAGGGGCGCTCCTATCCGCTGCATGGCCGGATGGCGCGCATGCCGGCGAAGATCGTCTCTTGCGTCTCCGACTGGGATGGCGACAATTGCAATTTCCGCGTCTTGGCGGAGGCGACCCAGTTCGTGCTCGGGCAGGCGACCGTCAGGCTGGAGCGTGAGATCGTCGTTCCCCTCGGCGGCAGGACGTTGGCGCTCACCGACCGTGTGACAGTGCTTTCGGGCTCGCTGCCGCTGATGGCGATGTACCACATCAATTTCGGCTTTCCGCTGGCGGGACCGGGCTCGAGGCTGACGCTTGCCGGCAAGGACATACCGGACGCGCTCTCGCCCGATGGCATCCGCACCCGGTCGTCCGGCGCGGGGCTAGTCCAGGTCGTTCTTTCAGGTGGTGGCGAGGCGCCGCCGCGCTACACACTTGCGTATGACGGTGATGCGCTTCCCTGTCTCCAGACGCTGCGCAACGCGACTGACGGCACCAATCTTTTCTGCATAGAGCCGGCGACACACGAGAAGCAGCCGCGCGCCGCCCTGCGCGAGGCCGACCTCCTGGAACCCTCCGGACGCGGCGCCACGCGGGTCTTCAGGCTCCACATGGCATTTGACCCCGGCGGATATCCGGCGGGCTGGGGGTGAAACCGCCTCGATCCGTCTGCCCGCCCGCGGAACTCGCAACGATCGCCGATAGGGTGCAGGATGGAAAGTTCTGCGTGCTGCCCGGCCGTCAAATCGTGAACGTGGAATCCGCCGAAGCCTTCAACGCGGCGTTGGCGGATTTTCTGGCTCCCGACGCGATATCGAAATAGTCGAAAGCCGCAGCCCCGTTGGATCGCACCACGCTCTCAGAATCGCGACCCTGAACGATTGTAGCCGAGATCGATAAGCCCCGGCATCAATGTTCACGTGAAGCCCAGGATTCGGCCATCGCCTCGTCACCGCCATAGCCCTTCGAATGACCAGAATTGCCGAAAGCAGGGCACACAGACAGACGTCGAGAACGCTGTGTTGCGCTCGGCGCTCAAGAATGTCCCGCAAGCGCCCTGCGTTGCTGTGCGTTTGAAGCCGCCTTGCACACATGCTAAAGCCAGACGGACGTTCTCGGGGACAGATTCGATGAAGCCGGAAAGCCGTATAGTGTCAGCCATTTATGCGGCTTTTTTGCTGGTCGTCACCAGCCTCGCCGTCGGTTGCACGGAGGCGACCGACCGTCCGCTTGACCCGCCCCGGGGCCCCTCGGGCGAGGCCTATCTCGAGGCGGTCGAGGGCAAGGGCCTGCAGACCGGCATAAGCTACAGTTCCGGCGAGAAAGAGGTTCCCGAGTTTCCCGAGGGGGCTGACAGGCCGGAGAATGGCGATTTCGATATCGGCAAATCGGCCGGCTGGGCTCTGATCGCGTTTCTGGTGCTGGCCTTGGCGGTTCTTGCCTTCCGCTCCCGCAACGCGCTGGCGGAACTTGCCGGCTCCGGCGGGGGACGCGCGTTTTCCGCCGCGTCTCGGCCCGAGCAACCAGCGCCGTCCGCGATCGACCATGATCTCATCGAGCGGTTGCGCGGCGAACTGGATCATCGCGAAGGCCTGCGCGCCGTGCTTCAGCGTTTTCTGGTTCTCGCGGCTGAGGAAAACAGCATTCCGGTCAAGCGCAGTCTCACCACACGGGAAATCATGCAGCGCCTGCCCGGCGGGTTCGCGCAGCGTGACGCACTTGAAACGCTGGCCTCGGAGGTCGAGCGCGTCGTTTTCGGCGGTCACGCCATCGATCCCGTGCAGTATCAGCATTGTCTCGACCTTGCGGCCCCGTTCCTCAGGAGGGCCAAAACATGAGCGAGCGACCGCAGGACAACGCTTCCGGCAATTCCGCCCCTCTCATCATTCTGGCCGTGGTTGTGATCGCCGGTCTTGCGCTGATGTATTTTTCCTCCCCTTCGAGCCGCATCGACCGCAGCGCCATCGGCACGGACGGGCTCGCGATCTGGCTGCAGGACCAGGGCATTGCGGTTCAAAAGACGGCGCCGGAGGAGATCGTCGGGCAAAAGACGCCGATCCTGCGCATTCTGCCGCTTTATGACACCGATCTGACGGTCGGCCCCCGCGAAACCGAGGAGCTCGAGGCAGGAAGCCCGCGCGCGACGCTGCGCAACCTCTCGCTTGAGGCATTCCGGTCCAAGATCGAAAGCGCGGATACGCTTGTGATCCTGCCTAAATGGCGCAGCGACATGATCACCAGCGGTACCGCCGATCCCGACGTCCTTATCCCGCCGGGACAGTTGACGATCTTCGGCCTCTGGCGCGGCCCCACGGTCGCGGCGGCCGGCGATGGCTTCGTGCAAGCGCCCGTCACGAAGGATCTGACGGACGAAACGCTTGCGGACGAGGCGGCGCTTTATGCCCCGCGGGTTCTCAGCGATATCGTCGACGATGCCTGCATGCCCATACTCACCCTTGCCGGCCGGGGTACGCTGCTTGCCCGCTGCGATGATCTCTGGGGCGAGGGCAGCAGCTTTTACCTGCTATCCGACCCCGATCTGGTGGACAATCACGGGCTCGCCAACGGCGACAACGCAGAGCTTGCGGTTGCGATGATCGCGCCGCTTGCCGCGGGCCGTCCCGTCTATATCGACACCACCACCTACGCCAACATCACCGACACAAGCGGACAGGACCCGCGGACGCGCTCGCTCGCCGATCTCGGCCGGTTTTTCGAATACCCGTTTTCGCTGTTCTGGGTCGGCATTGTCATCGCCTCCGGGCTCGCGCTGTGGCGCGGAAGCCGCCGGTTCGGCGCGCCGCTCGGCGAAGCGCGTGCGCTCGACATGGCCTCCAAGGCGCGCACCATTACGGCGTCGGCAAGGCTGTTGCGGCTTGCGGGAACCGAGCGCGATCTCGTTTCGGCCTATATCCGGGCGCGGATGGAGACGCTCGACGGCATCGTGCTTGGCGCCGCGCGCCGGCCGATGGCCGCGGACGCGGTCGCCGCCGAGATCATCCGCCGCGTCAACCACCGCGTTCCCGAAACCGGCAGGCGTCTGGCGGAAGCCTATGGCCAGTTGGTCGCAGAAGGCCCAGAGACCCATCAGCGCCCTGCGGCGCTCATCCCTTTTGAAGAAGCATTTCAGGAGACCCTCGATGCATTTGGATACGCTGCGCGACCTTCGCGACCGGTTGACCGGTGAGATTGAAAAGGCGGTTCAGGGGCAGGAGGCGATTGTCGAGCTCCTGCTGATTTCGCTGTTCGCGCGCGGCCACTGCCTGCTGGAAGGGCCGCCCGGAACGGCCAAGACCCTGCTGGCCCGCAGCCTCGCCGCATCGCTGACCCTCGATTTCAAGCGCATCCAGTTCACGCCGGATCTGATGCCGGGCGATGTGACCGGCTCGAACATCTTCGATTTCGACGCGCGCCGCTTCGAACTGATCAAGGGTCCGATCTTCACCGATATTCTGCTGACCGACGAGATCAACCGCGCGCCGCCGAAAACCCAGGCCGCCCTTCTGCAGGTGATGAGCGAACGCCAGGCGACGATCGACGGGGTGGATCATTCCGTCGGCGATGTGTTCTTCGTGATCGCGACCCAGAACCCGATCGAGCAACAGGGCACCTACCCCCTGCCGGAAGCGCAGCTTGACCGGTTCCTGTTCAAGCTGGTCATCGATCATCCGGAGGAAGCGGCGGAGTTCGAAATCCTCAAGCGCCACGCCAATCAGGGGCTCGATGCGCATGCGCGACAGGCGGCGATTGCGCCCGTCGCCGGTCTCGAGGAAATCCGCGCCGGACAGGCGCTGATCGACGATATCCGTCTGGACGAGACGATCCTGCGCTACGTTCTGGCGCTGGCGCGGGCAACGCGCGAGGACGGCGATATCGCGCACGGCGTGTCGACGCGCGCCGCCGATGCCCTGTGCGGCGCGGTCCGCGCCCGCGCGGCGCTCGACGGACGCGACTATGCGCTGCCCGATGACGTCAAGGGCCTGTTCGTTCCGGTGATGCGCCATCGCATCGTTCTGGGGCCGGCGGCCGAGATCGAGGGCCGCACGCCGCAGGCGGTGCTGGAGGGCATTCTCGACAGAACCGAAGCGCCCCGCTGATGCGTCCCTCCGTCCTGCTCCTCGCTCTGGCCTGTGCTCTGGCGGTCTTGACGGTCGCGGTTCTCGCAGCACCTGCGGTTCCGGTCGAAGTCGTCGCCGGGGCATGGCTGTTGCTCGGTGCGGCGGTGATTGCCGACTGGGCCGTCAGCCCCGGCGCGCGTCATTTCGCCATGGAAATCGACGCGCCTGCCGAAATCTTTGCGGGCGAGGAAGGGATTGTTGCGCTGCGGCTGAAGGGCAAGGAGGGCAACCGCGCTGTGGCGCCGACCGCCGGCCGGTTGCGCTGGCCAGAGGGGCTGGCCGGGCCGGGTGATTTCAGGCTGATGCCCACAGGTGCGCATATCGCCGTCACCGATCTTCCCGCACGTGCGCTAAAACGGGGCAAGTGGAAGATCGCCTCCGTCTCGACGCTGCGCAGGAGCCGTCTCGGCCTTCTCGATCTTATCGCCAACCATCCGCTCAACCGCGAGATCGCCGTCGTTCCGAGCATCCGCGCGATCACCTCGGGCGCTATCGACACGCAGCTCGCCACGACGGAGTTTGGCGCAAAGGCCGCCAGCATTCATGGCGAGGGCTCGGAGTTTCATCAGCTCCGGGAATTCGTGGCCGGGATGGACACCCGCATGATCGACTACAAAAGGAGCGCGCGTCACGGCGGGCTGGTGGCGCGCCAGATGCAGGCCGAGCGCAACCACGCGATCGTGCTGGCACTCGACAACGGCCATCTGATGCGCGAGCCGATCGACGGACTCGCCAAGATCGACCACATGATCAACGCCTCGCTGGCGCTTGCCTGGGCCGGCATTCAAAGCGGCGACAGGGTCGGCCTGTTCGCCTTTGACGCAAGGCCGCGCCTGTTCGTGCCGCCGATGGAGGGCCGGCGCGCCTTCGCGCAGCTGCGCTCACACACGGCGGCGCTGGACTACCGGCTGGTGGAGACCAACCACACGCTGGCGCTCAGCCATCTGCACCAGCGCCTGTCCCGACGCAGCCTCGTTGTCGTGTTCTCCGACTTCGTCGATACCACGACGGCGGAGCTGCTGATTGAAAACGTGCAGATGCTGAACCGGCATCACGTGGTGGTGTTCGTCAGCCTGCGCGATCCGTTGCTTGCGGCCTATCACCACAAGTCGGTGAACAACCTCGCCATGGTCTCCGAGGTCGCGGCCGCCGCCGATCTCGAGCGGGAGCGCCGGCGGGTGTTGAACAGTCTTTCCCGGCTTGGCGTGTTCGTCATCGAAACCGCGCCGGGCGGGCTGAGACCGGAGCTGATCTCGACCTACCTCTCCATCCGCTCCCGGGAGTTGATATGAAGACATCCGGCGAAATCATCCGTTCAAGCCGTTTTCGCCTCGAACGCGAAAGCGACTGGCTCAGGCTGCAGACCATTCTCGATCAGGCGGAACGGCGCGGGGTGAAAAGCCTCGCCTTTGAGGACGCACGCGATCTGGTGACGCTTTACAGGCAGGCGGTCAACGCGCTTTCGGTGGCGCGTGAAATCTCGCTCGACAGCTCGATTGTCGCCTATCTGGAGAGCCTGTGCGCAAGGGCCTATCTGGTGGTCTACGCGCCGCGCGCCAGCATTCGCGGCATCGTCTCCCGCTTCTTTCGTCAGGGCGCGCCGCTGGCCTTTCGCCGTTCGGGCATCGAGCTTGCCATCGCCTTTGTCCTGATGGTTTTGGGCGGGGTGGCCGCGTTCGCGCTGACGCGCACGGACCCGACATGGTTCTATGCCTTCGTGCCGGAAAGCCTGGCGGCCGGGCGCGGACCGCAGGCCAGCGCCGATGCGCTGCGCCGGGTGATCTACGACAGCGAACCGAGCGCGCTCGACCAGCTCGGGGCGTTCGCGACCTATCTGTTTTCGCACAATACAAGGGTCGCCATTTTCTCCTTCGTCCTTGGAATCCTGGCTTGCGTGCCGAGCGGGCTGCTGATGCTCTACAATGGCAGCGTCATCGGTGCGCTGGGCGCGATCTATGCCGACAAGGGCCTGGGGCTGGACCTGTTCGCCTGGCTCTCGATCCATGGCGTGACCGAGCTTTCGGCCATCGCCATCGCCACGGCAGGCGGGTTTCGGCTGGGACGCGCGGTTCTGTTTCCCGGCGAGAAAGCGCGCAAGGCGGTGCTTTCCGATGCCGCACATGATGCGGTCAAGCTGGCTGTGCTGGCCGCCCTGATGCTGGTGGCCGCCGGGCTGCTGGAAGGCTTCGCCCGGCAACTCGTGACCGCGCCGGTGTGGCGGATCGCGATCGGCTGGAGCATCGGCGCGCTCTGGTTCTGCTGGCTGCTCGGCGCCGGGCGGCAGAAAGGTTTCGCCAAAAGCCGCCCTGTCAATGCGGAGGCGACAACATGAACGCCGAAACAACCGCGATAAAGCCCGGAACCGTCAAAGCCAGACGCAGCGGGAAGGCGAAAGCGGGCGGCCGGCTGCTGACGATCATCCCGCCCGAGGGCGTGCCGTTCGATCTCAGGATCGCCAGCCTGTTCGCCCGCGCCGGCGCGCAAATCATCGACATCATCATCACGGTAGGCGCCAGCCTGCTGTTGCTGGTGGCGGTGGGACTGATCGGATCGGTGGATTTTGCGACCGCCACGACAATCGCATCGCTGATCTTTCTGTTCATCGGGACGCCCTATTATATCCTCGCCGAACTGCTTGCCAACGGGCGCACGCCGGGCAAGCGGCTGCTTGGCATCCGCGCCGTCTCCGTAAAGGGCGGCGGATTGTCGGTGCATCAGATCGTGGTGCGCAATCTGCTCAAGGAAATCGAAATCTTCACGCCGATCCTTCTGCTGTTTGGCGCAACACCCGATAATCTTCTGACCCCCTTGATCGCACTGGCTTGGCTGATTGTCGTGATCGCCTTTCCCGCGTTCAACGCGCAAAGCCAGCGCATCGGCGACCTGATCGCCGGCACGGCCGTGATTGCAACGCCCGCTGCGGCGCTTCTGCCCGATCTGGCCAGCGCCCCCGCAACGCCATCGGCGGAACGTTTTGTCTTCACGCCGGCGCAGATGGACCTTTATGGCGCCTATGAGCTGCAGGTTCTGGAAAAACTGTTGCGCGGCGAGCGAAACGAAGTCAGCCGTCCGCGGCTTTCCGACGCCGCCATGCGCATTCGCCGCAAGATCGGCTATGAAGAGACCGTCGCGCCGCATGAGGATGAAGCATTCCTGCAGGCGTTCTACACCGCCCAGCGGGGTTATCTCGAACAGAAGAAACTGTTCGGCGACGCCCGCGCCGACAAGCACTATGGAAGCGAGGATTCGGGCGCCGACTGACGGCACTTTCCATTGAAACCATGGACTTTTTCGACACATCGGTTAGTCAGCGACAGGTTTCGACGAATCTGAAGGAGCAAGCCAAACATGACATCCACCGATCCCACGGCCGCCAGGCCCGCCTTTGGCGTGAACGAGCGGATCGGAGAAACATTCTCCGTGCTGCGCCAGCGTTTCATGACCTTTGTCATCCTGTCCGCCGTCCCCGGCATTCTCGTCGAGCTCGCCTCCTATGCCACGGGTCTGGGCACCGGACTGGAAGCCGACCCGTTCGCATCGGGTCAGGCGACGCCATCCGTCTTCATCATCATACTCGTTTCGGCGATACTGCCGATGCTGCTCTATTCGATCATGACGGGCATGATGGTTCTGGCCGCCTATGACACGAAATCGGGCCGCCCGGTCCGGCTTGATGCCTATCTGAAGGCTGTGATCCGCCGGCTGCCGGCGCTCATCCTGGTCACGCTCGTTGCGTCCTTCGGCGTTGCCATTGCCTTTATACTGTTCCTCGTTCCGGGGCTTTGGCTCGCCGGCGTCTGGGCCGTCTGCGTTCCCGTCGTGATGATCGAGGGCATGGGTTTCGGCGCCCTTGCGCGCAGCCGCCAGCTGACGAAGGAATACCGCTGGCCGATCATCGGCTTCATCGTGGTCGCCTACATCATCATCTTCGTGATCACCTTCCTGGTCGCGCTCGCGGCGGGCCTGCTGCCGATCCCGACGCTCATCGTCGCAATCGTGCTCGGCCTCATCAATGGCGTCGCCACGGCCCTGATTTCGATTGCGGTTTCGGTGACCTATGCACGCCTGCGCGACATCAAGGAAGGCATCGGCTACGCCGACCTCGCCGAGGTGTTTGACTAGAGCGTCGGGCGATTAGTCTGCAACGCATGCTGTTGATTTGAAGTAGTTCCA
>NZ_JBAKFR010000026.1:0-55029 GCF_053484295.1 Martelella sp. AMO21009 | reverse complement strand
CAATGCAAGGTTCAGAGAGAAAATCATCCAACAGAGTTGATGACACAAGAACGAAAGGCCGGTGACACACGATGGTCAAAGCTTGTTGCTTTGTCAGCATCAAGACCGGGCAGCTCGCGCCGCCCGGTCTTCGTTTCTATTAATGGCCTCAGCCTTAGGCAGCCAGATCGCGCAGCACCGTCTGCAGGATGCCGCCATTGTTGACGTAGGTGAGTTCGTCGAGCGTGTCGATCCGGCAGAGGATCGGGACGTCCTTGACCGTGCCGTCGGCGAAGGTGACCTTGGCGATCTTGTGCTCGCGCGGCTTGATGTCGGCGAGGCCTTCGATCGAGACGGTCTCGTCGCCCTTCAGGCCGAGGCTTTCCCATGTCGCGCCATCCTCGAAGGTGAACGGGATGACGCCCATGCCGACGAGGTTGGAGCGGTGGATACGCTCGTAGCTTTCGGCGATCACGGCGCGCACGCCGAGCAGGTTGGTGCCCTTGGCCGCCCAGTCGCGCGAGGAGCCGTTGCCATATTCGCCGCCGGCGAAAATGACGAGCGGAACGCCTTCCTTCTTGTATTCCATGGCCGCGTCGAAGATCGACATCTCTTCCTTCGACGGATAGTGGATGGTGTAGCCGCCTTCCTTGCCGTTCGGGCCGAGCATGTGGTTGCGGATGCGGATATTGGCGAAGGTGCCGCGCATCATCACTTCATGGTTGCCGCGGCGTGTGCCGTACTGGTTGAAGTCGGCAACGCCGACGCCGTGGCCGATGAGATATTCACCGGCGGGCGACTGCGCCTTGATCGAACCGGCCGGCGAGATGTGGTCGGTGGTGATCTTGTCGCCGAAGAGGCCGAGAATGCGGGCATCCTTGATGTCGGAAACGGCCGTCGGCGTCTTGCCCATGCCGACGAAGTAGGGCGGGTTCTGGACATAGGTCGAGTTGTCGTCCCAGGCATAGGTCTGGCCGTCGGGAATCTGCACCGCCTGCCAGTTCTCGTCGCCCTTGAAGACGTCGGCATATTTGGTCTCGTAGAGTTCGCGGGTGACGTATTTCTCGATCGTCTCCTGAACCTCCTTCGAGGACGGCCAGATGTCCTTGAGGTAGACCGGGTTGCCGTCCTTGTCCTCGCCGAGCGGCTCGGTGGTCAGGTCCTTTCTGACCGTGCCGGCCAGCGCATGGGCGACGACCAGCGGCGGGGAGGCCAGGTAGTTGGCCTGAACGTCCGGCGAAATGCGGCCTTCGAAGTTGCGGTTGCCGGAGAGAACGCCGGCGGCAATCAGGCCCTTGTCGTTGATGGTCTTGGAGACCGGGCCCGGCAGCGGACCGGAATTGCCGATGCAGGTGGTGCAGCCGAAACCGACAAGGTTGAAGCCGAGCGCGTCGAGATCCTTCTGCAGGCCGGCCTTTTCCAGATATTCGGCGACAACCTGCGATCCGGGCGCGAGCGAGGTCTTCACCCAGGGCTTGGTCTTCAGGCCCTTGGCGACGGCGTTGCGGGCGAGAAGCCCGGCAGCGATCAGCACCGTGGGGTTGGAGGTGTTGGTGCAGGACGTGATCGCGGCAATGGCGACATCGCCATGGCCGAGATCGTAATCGGCGCCTTCGACGGCATAGCGCTTGTCGATCTCGCCCTTGTCCTTCTTGTACATGTCGACCATCGCTTCGGAAAAGCCGGAGGCGATGTTTTCCAGCGCGATGCGGCCTTCCGGACGCTTCGGACCTGCCATCGACGGCACGACGTCGCCGAGGTCGAGTTC
The DNA here is from genome assembly GCF_053484295.1 of Martelella sp. AMO21009. Classification (NCBI taxonomy): domain Bacteria; kingdom Pseudomonadati; phylum Pseudomonadota; class Alphaproteobacteria; order Hyphomicrobiales; family Aurantimonadaceae; genus Martelella; species Martelella sp. AMO21009. The sequence goes on along the minus strand of NZ_JBAKFR010000026.1, from coordinate 53,282 downwards.
CAGCGTGTCGGTGAAGACCGGATCCTCGCCGCCCGATTCGCGGTACATGCCCTGCGCCTTGGTATAGGCATCGACCAGCGCGATGCGCTCCTTGGTGCGGCCCGACATGTCGAGGTAACGCAGGGTTTCGAAGTCGACCGGGAAGAAGCCGCAGGTGGCGCCGTATTCCGGACCCATATTGCCGATTGTGGCGCGGTCGGCGAGCGTCATCGAATCAAGGCCGGCGCCGAAGAATTCTACGAACTTCGAGACGACGCCCTTCTTGCGCAGCATCTGCACGACGGTGAGCACGAGGTCGGTGGCGGTGACGCCTTCCTTGAGCTGTCCGGTAAGCTTGAAGCCGATCACTTCCGGCAAGAGCATGGAGACCGGCTGGCCGAGCATGGCGGCTTCCGCCTCGATGCCGCCGACGCCCCAGCCGAGAACGCCGAGACCGTTGATCATGGTGGTGTGGCTGTCGGTGCCCACACAGGTATCGGGATAGGCGACTTCCGCGCCGTCCTCTTTCTTGGTCCAGACGGTCTGGCCGAGATATTCGAGGTTCACCTGGTGACAGATGCCGGTGCCGGGCGGAACCACGCGGAAGTTCTTGAACGCCTGCTGACCCCATTTCAGGAAGCGGTAGCGTTCGCCATTGCGCTTGTATTCATATTCCACATTGTGGGCGAAGGCCTGCGGCGTGCCGAATTCGTCGACGATGACCGAGTGGTCGATGACCAGGTCAACGGGCACCAGCGGGTTGATCTTTTCCGGATCGCCGCCGAGATTGACGATGCCGTCACGCATGGCGGCGAGGTCGACGACGGCGGGAACGCCGGTGAAGTCCTGCATCAGCACGCGGGCCGGGCGATAGGCGATCTCGGCGCCGGCCGTGCCCTTGTCGTTGAGCCACTTGGCGACAGCGAGGATGTCGTCCTTGGTGACCGAGCGGCCGTCTTCGTTACGCAGAAGGTTTTCAAGAAGCACCTTCATGGAGAAAGGCAGCTTCGAGACGCCCTCGAGCCCGTTCGCTTCAGCCTTCGGCAGGCTGTAATAGACATACTCTTTTCCGTCCACATCAAGTGTGGAACGACATTCAAAACTGTCCAGTGATTTAGCCACGGATAAAACCCCGCTCATTCTGATTGGCCTAGACCAGCCGTGCGAACGCCCATGTACTTACGACATCAGGATGCGGGTACGACCATTTCCGCTGTCCGCACGTGGGACAAATGCCCCAGGTTCGGCGCAAGGATGTGATTCACGCCGGCCGCTGGCGTGGTTGCGCATCTTATAGATAATTTCTAAGAAAGGTGCCAGATCAACTGTGTTGAAATTTGAAATTTTTTTAAATTTGCCGTTCGGGCGGCAGAGACGGCTCCAGGGATAGAGACATCATGACAATTGCCGTCAGGGCCGATGATCTGACCGTGAGCCGGGGCGACATGCTGATCTTCAGCGGGCTTTCGCTGTCGCTTGCGGCCGGTGAGAGCCTAGTGTTCACGGGCCCGAACGGGGCGGGAAAGTCGACTGCGTTGAGGGCAATGCTGGGGCTGGTCGGCGGGGCTGAGGGCAAGGCCTCGTTCCTTGCCGGGGAGGGCGCCGAACCCCTGCCGCTGGCCTTCGCCGCCCACTATCTTGCCCACCTGAACGCCATGAAGCCGGAGATGACCGCGCGCGAAAACCTCGTCTTCTGGAAGGCGCTGACGGGCGATTTCGGCGACGGCGCGGGCGTGGCGGTCGATGATGCCGCCGATGCGGTCGGTCTGATCGACGTGCTCGACCTCCCCTTCGGCTTCCTCTCCGCGGGCCAGAAGCGACGGATCGCCTTTGCGCGACTGCTCAGCAGCCATCGCCCGGTATGGCTGCTCGACGAGCCGACCGCAGCACTCGACAGCGCGGCGAAGACGCTGTTTTCCGGCCTCATGAACGCGCATCTTGCCGCGGGCGGGATCGTGATCGCGGCAACGCATGAGCCGCTCGATCTCGCGCATGCGAAAGAAATGCGCTTTGCCGGCCCGGTGCGTCTTGCCGCCGATCCGTTCATGGATGCGGAGGCTTAGGCGATGTGGGCGCTGTACCGCCGCGATGTGCTTCTGTCTGTCCGTGCCGGTGGTGGCGCGCTGGTGGGGCTGTTGTTTTTCCTGTCGGTGGTCGCGGTGGTGCCCTTCGGGGTCGGTCCCGATCTGGCGCTGCTTGCGCGGATCGGCCCGGCCATGGTGTGGATCGCCGTCCTGCTGTCGACGCTGATCGGGCTCGACCGGATGTTCCGCGCCGAGCGCGACGACGGCTCGCTCGACATTCTGAAGATGCGCGACGAGCCGCTGGTGCTGATCGTGCTGGTCAAATGTCTGGCGCACTGGACGGGCTATGTGCTGCCGCTGGTGATCCTGTCCCCGGCCATGGGGCTGTTGATGAATATCGGCCCGGCCGGGCTTGGCGCGGCCTTCGTCACGCTTCTCGTCGGGTCGCCGGCGATCACCTTCATCGGCGCTGCGGGGGCGGCCATCGCGGTCTCGCTGCCGCGCGGTGGGCTGCTGGTGCCGATCCTGATCCTGCCGCTTGCAATCCCGGTGTTGATCTTCGGCGTCGGCGCGAGCTATGCGGTGACCTCCGATATCGATCCGTTCCTGCCACCCTTCCTGCTGCTTGTCGCGATCACATTGTTTTTTGCGGTGGTCGGCCCGGTTGCGGCGGCTGTGGCCTTGCGCCAGGCGGATGATTGAGCGAAACCATGATCGACAGCAAGCGGTGACGGCGATGAACCAGACGACGGTAAAGGGCGGAATGTTTTCGGGGCTTGCGAACCCGACCCGGTTTCTGGGCCTCGTCCGGCGCGTGCTGCCGGCCATGATCGCCGTCACGGTCGCGCTTTTCGCCGTCGGGCTCTGGCTCTCCTTCACCTCTGAGGCCGATTACCAGCAGGGCGACACGGTGCGGATCATGTATATCCACGTGCCAGCCGCCTGGCTTTCGATGATGTGCTATATGGTGATGGCGATTGCCGCGCTCGGCACGCTGGTCTGGCGCCATCCGCTGGCCGATGTCGCGCATAAGGCCGCAGCCCCGATCGGCGCCGCCTTCACCTTTCTGGCGCTGCTGACCGGCTCGCTCTGGGGCAAGCCGATGTGGGGCGCATGGTGGGTGTGGGATGCGCGGCTAACCTCGGTGTTCATCCTTTTTCTGATGTATCTCGGCATTATCGCGCTGCACCGCGCGGTGGACGAACCCCAACGCGCCGCCCGCCTTGCGGCGATCCTGATTCTCGTCGGCGTCGTCAATATCCCGATCATCAAGTTCTCGGTCGATTGGTGGAACACGTTGCATCAGCCGGCAAGCGTGATCCGGCTGGACGGGCCGACGATCGACCCGGTGTTTCTCTGGCCGCTTGCCGTGATGGCGCTCGCCTATACTTTCGCCTTTTTCACCATGCATCTTGCCGCCATGCACAACGAGATCCTGCGCCGCCGTGTTTCCGCCATGCGCCGGGTCGCGGCCAGCCGGGCGGAAGCGCCGAGGATGACCAATTGAGCCACGCCTTCTTCATCTACGCCGCCTATGGCGCGACCGCGCTGGTATTCGCCGCGCTGGTGCTGTGGCTGCTCATCGACGGCCGCGCCAGACGGCGCGAGCTTGAAGCGCTGGAAAAGGCGGGCGCCGCCCGCCGCAGCGCCCGGGGGCGTTCATGAGCGAAAGCAGGAAGGGCAGAGCGCGCCGCTATCTGGTCGCGGCGATACCGCTGATCGTGGTCGCCGGGCTCTTCGGCGTGTTCGGCTGGCAGTTCGTGTCGGGGCATGACCCGTCGGAAATTCCCTCCGTTCTCATCGGCAAGCCCGCGCCGGCGATCAATCTCCCCCCGCTTGAAGGCAGCAATCGCCCCGCGCTCAACGATGGTGAGATCGAGGGCAAGTTCACGCTGGTGAACGTCTTCGCCTCATGGTGCATCCCGTGTCGCGCCGAGCACCCCTATCTCATGGAACTGTCGAAGGACCCGACGATCAACCTCGTCGGCATCAATTACAAGGACAAGCCCGCCAACGCGCTGAAGTTTCTGAACGAACTCGGCAATCCCTATGCCGCGATCGGCGTTGACGAGAACGGCGCGGAGGCGATCGACTGGGGCGTCTACGGCATTCCCGAGACCTTCGTGGTCGGCGCCGACGGCACCATCATTTTCAAGAAGATCGGCCCGATCGACCAGGCGTCCTTTGATAAGGAAATCCTGCCCGTCATCAATCGCAGCATCGGGCCGGCATCGCGGCTGATGAACTGAGGCTTCAGCCCTCTTCCGCTTCTTCCTCCACCGGGTTAACCGTATGCCGGTTGATCAGCGGCATCTGGAAGAGCGTGAAGGCGATGGTGATCGGCATCGTGCCCCAGACCTTGAAATTGACCCAGAAATCGGCGGAGAAATTGCGCCAGACCACCTCGTTGAGCACGGCGAGAAACACGAAGAACAGGCCCCAGCGGAAGGTCAGCTTGCGCCAGCCCTCGTCATCGAGCCGGAAGGCGGAGTGGAACACGTAGCCGAGCAGAGAACGGCCAAAGACCAGCCCGCCGAGCAGCACGGCGGCGAACAACCCGTTGACGATGGTCGGCTTCATCTTGATGAAGGTTTCGTCCTGCAGCCAGATCGACAGCGCCCCGAACACCATCACCACCGCGCCCGAAACCAGCGGCATCAACGGAATATTGCCGAGCACGATCCGCGAGCCGATCAGCGATATCACGGTCGCGATCATGAACAGCGCCGTTGCCACCAGAAGCGGCGTGCCGAACACGGAAAGCGCCGGAAAGGTGTTCATCAGCCACTCACCGCGGAAATTGGCGAAGAAGAACACCATCAGCGGGCCGAGTTCGAAGGCAAGCTTCAGGAACGGTTCTTCCTTCTGCTCCGTGGTCAGTTTTTTCGTGGTGTCGGTCATCGTCCAGCCGGTTTATTGATCGTGATCTGCTAAGTGGCCTGTCGGCCACGCCTCATCAACCCCAAAAACGGCAAATTTCGGGGCGTTGAACGAAAAGCGACGCCTCAATCCTGCTCTTCCACCTGCCGGCCGGCGATTGCCTCGGCGAATTCCGCGGCTTCGAAGGGTTCAAGGTCGTCGATGCCTTCGCCGACGCCGATGAAATAGACCGGCAGCTTGTGCTTGGCGGCGATCGCCACCAGAATGCCGCCGCGCGCGGTGCCGTCGAGCTTTGTCATGACGAGGCCGGAAACCCCGGCGATATTGCGGAAGATCTCGACCTGGTTCATGGCGTTCTGGCCGGTGGTGGCGTCGAGCGTCTGCAGCACCGTATGCGGGGCGTCGGGATCGAGCTTGCCGAGCACGCGCACGATCTTGGCAAGCTCGTCCATCAGCTCGGCCTTGTTCTGAAGCCGGCCCGCGGTGTCGATGATCACGACATCGGAGCCGTTTTCCTGGCCGCGCTTGAAGGCGTCATAGGCAAGGCCCGCCGCATCCGCGCCCAGCTTGGTGCCGACGAATTCCGCGCCGGTGCGCTCCGACCAGATTTTCAACTGCTCGATCGCGGCCGCGCGAAACGTGTCGCCGGCGCCGAGCGTCACCTTCAGCCCGGCGCGGGTCAGCTTGGCGGCGAGCTTGCCGATCGTGGTGGTCTTGCCGGTGCCGTTGACGCCGACCACGAGGATTACGTGCGGCTTGTGCGACAGGTCGAGCTGCAGCGGTGTGGCGACCGGGGTCAGCACCTTGGTGATCTCGCCGGCCATGATGCGCACGACGTCGTTGCCGCTGACGTCCTTGCCGTAGCGCTCCGAAGACAGCGTATCGGTGATCCGCATTGCGGTCTCGACGCCGAGATCGGCCTGGATCAGCAGGTCCTCCAGCTCCTCCAGCGCGTCCTCGTCCAACTTGCGCTTGGTGAAAAGGGCTGCGATCTGGCCGGAAAGCTGCTGCGAGGTGCGGAACAGCCCGGCGCGCAGGCGCTGGAACCAGCTCTGCCGCTTTGCCGGCTGCGGGGCAGGGGTTTCGACCGTTCTGCCGGTGACGATCTCGAAGCCCTGATTGCGCACAGCGGGCTGTTCAGCGGGCGCTACAACCGGCTCGGGCTCGGCAGGGCTTGCGGCTGCCGGAGCGTCGGCAGTCTCCGCGGTGGGCGCTTCAGCGGAGGCGGTCTCCGCCGGCTCCGCATCCGGAGCGTCTTGCGGCTCTGGCTCGGCCTCATGCGTCTCGGCGACCGGTACGGGCTCGTCCTCGGCCTCCGGCTTGCTGCCCGGGCCGACCACGCCGCCGACAATGCTGTCATCGTCCCAAGGATCGGCGCTCTTCGCCTCGGCAAGCGTTTCCGGCGTTGCGGGCGTTTCTGCGGCGGGAGCAGCCTCGGCGTCTTCGCCGGCTGCAATCGCCTCCGGTTCATCCGGCGCGATTGCGTCTTCCGGCTTGCTCTCCTCGGCGGTCTGTTTTTTGCCGAAGGTGAAGACGTTTTTCATGAAGCCAAGGGCCATGGGAATATTTTCCTGTTTGTTTCAAGCCGGCGCGCCCGCATTGCCCCTATATCCGTGCTGCGGCGGAGGCTTGTCAACGCGTGGCGGCCAAAACCCCTCTCAGACGGGGCTGAAATCCGCGATCAGCCGCTTGCCGTCATGGCCGGTGATGCGGGCGGCCACGAACCGGCCCGGTTCGAGGCCGGGGGTGGCGACCGGCGCGAAATTCTCGGTATGGCCATTGTCGCCGCGTTCGGTGAGCACGGTTGCGGTGCTGCCGATCATGCCGTCGAGATGCCGCGCCCTCAGCTTCTCGCCGGTCTCGCGCAGAAGCCGCGCCCGTTCCTTCACCAGCCCCCGGTCGAGCTGCGGCATGCGCGCTGCCGGCGTGCCGGGGCGGGGGCTGTAGGGGAACACGTGAAGCTGGGCGATATCGGCCTCCTCGGCGAAGCGCACGAGATTATCGAAATGCGCCTCGGTTTCTGTCGGGAACCCCGCGATGAAATCCGCGCCGAATGCGATGCCGGGACGCAGCTCCCGCGCCTTTGCGATGAAAGCCAGCGCATCGGCCGACAAATGCCGCCGCTTCATCCGCTTCAGGATCAGATCATCGCCATGCTGGAGCGAGAGATGCAGATGCGGCATGAAGCGCGGTTCGTCGGCCAAGAGATCGAGAAGATGCCGGTCGACCTCGATGCTGTCGATCGAGGACAGCCTGAGGCGGGCGATCTCCGGCACCTGTTTCAGCAGCGTCTTTGCCAAGAGCCCGAGTGTCGGCTCGCCGGGCAGGTCCGCGCCATAGGAGGTGGCGTCGACCCCGGTCAGCACGACCTCGCGATAGCCCTGCTCGGCAAGCCTGCGGGCCTGATCGATCACTGCGCCCATCGGCACGGAGCGCGAATTGCCGCGGCCATAGGGGATGATGCAGAAGGTGCAGCGGTGGTCGCAGCCGTTCTGCACCTGCAGGAAGGCGCGCACATGGCCGTCAATGCTTTCCACCATCTGCGGCGCGGTATCGCGCACGCTCATGATGTCGTTGACGATAAGCTTTTCCTCCGCCGAAACGCCGAAATCGGGCAGATCGCGATAATGCCGCGCTTCGAGCTTTTCCGCATTGCCGAGCACCGCGTCGACTTCCGGCATGCCGGCGAAGGTCTCCTTTTCGGTCTGCGCAGCGCAGCCGGTGACGACGATGCGCGTGCCCGGGTTTTCCCGCCGCGCCCTGCGGATCGCCTGCCGCGCCTGGCGCACCGCCTCGCCGGTCACCGCGCAGGTATTCACCAGGATCGCATCCTCAAGCCCGGCCTCGGTCGCGGCCTTGAGCATGACTTCGCTCTCATAGGTGTTCAGCCTGCAGCCGAATGTCAGGGTACGGACGGTCATTTCTCTCGGGTTCCGGTTTGCCCGCTATATGGCGCAACCGGCCGCGAAATGAAAGGGTGTCCGCTGGAAAGCGCCTTGAATCAGCGCCGCTCCCACTCGCCCGTTGCCGGATCAACCCGGCCGGTCCATTCGTGCTCCGCGGGGCCGGTCATGATCACGTGGTCGTCGTCCTCGCGCCAGTCGATCTCGAGCGCGCCGGCCGGCACGTAAACCGAGACCTTGCGGCCGGTGCGGCCGGTGCGGGCGGCGGTGACGGCGGCGGCGCAGGCGGCGGAGCCGCAGGCGAGCGTCAGTCCGGCGCCGCGTTCGAAGGTCTTCAGCGATAGCGAGGACGGCGAGGTCACTTGCGCCAGCGAGATATTGGCGCGCTCGGGAAACATTGGATGATGCTCGTAGCGTGGGCCGAAGGCGAGGAGGTCATAGCTGCCGACATCGCGCGGGACGAAGAACACCGCATGCGGATTGCCCATGGAGGCCGCGGAAAAGCGCTGCAGCGCCGGATCTGGCTCGAAGGGTTCGGAGAGCGCGATATGCTTGGTGTCGCCGGGCGAGCCGGCGAGAGGAATCTTTTCCCACGCGAATTCCGGGGGTCCCATGTCCACCGCGATCCGGCCGTCCTCGAACCGGTCGGCGACAAGCGGACCGGCGATGGTGCGGAAATCGAAATGGCTGCGCCCGTCAGCGGAAAACAGGTAGTCGACGACGCATCGCGTGCCGTTGCCGCAGGTCTGCGCCATCGAGCCGTCGGAGTTCAGAATGTCGATCCAGCCGTCGGGCGCATCCGCGCGCGGGTCGTAGATCGCCATGATCTGGTCGAAGGCGGTATCGGGATGGGCATTGAGGCGGATCGCGGCCTGCGGCGTCACCTTGTCGGTCCGTCCGCGCATGTCGATCACCAGGATCTTGTTGCCAAGCCCGTTCATGCGCATCAGCGGCGCCCAGTGTTCGCGATCTTCCATGCCCGGCACTCCTGTCAGTTCCGCGATCTTATATGGGCATATCGGCGCGTCGTCACCAGTCTTGCCGATGAAGACCGGAAAAATCCGCAGACGGAACCGCATAGGCGGTCACCGGCCTTTGCCAAGGCGGCGTTTCATGATTAGGTTTGGCGATAACATGCTGCGTTCCGCCGTTATTGCGGGCCGCGCCGCCTTCGAAAGTCCACTCACCATGCCCATTCGCCCTTCCGGTTCGATGAACCCGCCAGCCCCGGCGCGCAACGCCTGCGCATACACGCCCGGGCGCAGCGCCGGAATGCCGGCATGAGGGTGTCGGGCATTCTGCTGGCCTTTGCGGCGGTCACGATCTTTTCCGCGCAGGATGCGATCACGCGCCATCTCGGCCCGCTCTATTCGCCATTCTTCATCGCCATGGTGCGGTTCTGGGCGTTTGCGGGCTTCGTCGTCGTGCTGGCGGCGCGCCGCCCGGGCGGCTTTGCCGCCGCGATCCGGACGGAGCATCTCGGTCTCCAGATCGTCCGCAGCCTGCTGCTCATCGCCCAGATCCTGATCGCGATCTTCTCCTTCGCGATCGTCGGTCTGGCGCAAAGCCAGGCGATCTTCATGGCGGCCCCGCTGGTCGTGGCGCTGCTATCGGTGCCGATCCTGGGCGAAAGGGTCGGCTGGCGGCGCTGGCTGGCGATCATCAGCGGCCTCGTGGGTGTGATGATCATCATCGATCCGCTCGGCGAACGGTTTTCGCTGGCGACGCTGATCCCGGTGTCGAGCTGTTGCGTCTTCGCGCTCTACTCGCTGCTGACGCGGCTTGCCGGCCGTTATGACAGCGCCGATGTCAGCCTGTTCTATACCGGCGTCGTCGGCATGGCGGTGACCAGCCTGATCGGGCCGTTCTTCTGGGAGAACCCGCTGGCGATTGACTGGTTCTGGCTGACGGCGCTCTGCTTTACCGGGATCGCCGGTCACTACTGCCTCATCCGCGCGTTGGCGATCACCGAGGCGGTCACGGTGCAGTCCTTCATCTATCTGCAGCTTGTCTACGGCCTTCTTTTCGGCGTGCTTTTGTTCAACGAGACGCTGACGATCAACATGCTGGTGGGGGCCGCGATCGTGGTCGGCGCCGGTTTCTTCACCATCTGGCGCGAGCACGCCCTGAAGAAACGCGAGATCGCGGCGTCCACGGGCGCCTCGCTGGCGGGCCGGTGAGATATGAATCGGAGATTTAGAGATGCTGTCACGCAATTCCTCGGCGGATGCCGTCCTGGCCGCTCTTGAGGCAAACGCCGATCCGGCGCTGATTGCGGGCATGGACCGCGTCGGCATAAAGACGGAACACGCCATCGGGCTTTCCAATCCGGCACTGCGCCAGATCGCCCGCGAGATCGGCGTCGATCACGCGCGGGCCTTTCAGCTATGGCAGAGCCCGGTGCGCGAGGCGAAGATGCTGGCGCTGCTGACATTCGATCCCGACAGTCTGACGCCCGATGAGATGTTCGCGCTCGCCGGTGATTTCACCTCCTGGGAAATGGTCGACATGGCCGCCGACCTGTTCGTGGAGGTTGGGCTCGATCCGGCGCTGATCGCGCGGTTTGCCGCCGACGACCGCGAATTCGTGCGCCGCACGGCCTTCGCCATGATCGCGGGCGCGGCGGTTCACTGCAAGAGTGAGCCGAATGAAACCTTCATCGCCTTCCTGCCGCTGATCGAGGCTTATGCCGGCGACGACCGCAATTTCGTGAAAAAGGCGGTCAACTGGGCGCTGCGCAATATCGGCATGCGGAACAGGGCCTGCCATGCCGCCGCCCTCGCGCTGGCCGAAAAGCTGGCGGGAACGGATGACAAAACGAGGCGCTGGGTCGGCCGCGACGCGGTCAAATATCTGAGCGACCCGAAACGCGTGGCGCGGCTGAAGGACTGATCTCAGTCGGTTTCGGGCACGTCGAAGGCCTCGCCGGGTTCGAGCGGGCGGAACCGGTCTTCGGCAATGCCCGCATCCGATAGCGCCGATTTCAGCAGTTCGACAGGGGCGTCGCGTCCCTCGTCGGTGAGCTGGAACGTGCCGAAGTGGTGGCCACAGGCGTGAGCGGCGTTGCAGAGCTGGAAGCCGCTGACGGCCTCGACGGGGTCCTGATGCTCGTTCTTCATAAAGTAGCGCGGCTCATAGGCGCCGATCGGCAGGTTGGCGAGCCGGAAGCCGCCATATTTCTTCGCCGCCGCCTCGTAATTGCGGCCCTCGTGAAAGCCGGTGTCGCCGATATGGTAGATCAGGCCTACCGGCGTCTCGATCACGAAGGCGGACCACAGCGCCATGCGCCGGTCGGCGACCCCGCGCGCCGACCAGTGATGGCAGGGCTCGGCAAAGACCCTGAGGCCGCCTGGCAGCGGCGCCTGCGCGCCCCAGTCGAGCACGGTGATATCGGCCTCGCGCACCTTGGTGCGGATGATCGTGTCATTGCCGAGGGGCGTGACGATGCGCGGCTTGTGGTCCTTGTGCAGCCGGGCGAGCGTTGGCAGGCTCAGATGGTCGTAGTGGTTGTGGGTAACCAGCACGACATCGATCGGCGGCAGATCCTCGAAGGGGACGCCGGGCGCGCACACCCGCTTGGGGCCGGCCGCCTCGAACGGGCTTGCCCGTTGCGTATAGATCGGGTCAGTCAGGATATTGATTCCGGCAACCTGGATCAGCAGCGTGGCATGTCCGATCATGGTGACCCGCAAGCTGTCGCCGTCGACCCGTTCATCGGGCTTGGCGGGCGTGAAGGCGCATTCGACAGTCTTCGGCCAGAGCGACTTCTTGTTGTTGATCTGCCATTTGATGACTTCGCGAAAGCCGGGCGGATTCATCCCGTCGGGGTTGAAAAACAGGGTTCCGTCGAAATGGTCGCTTTTGGGGCCGGTGTAATAGCGGTTCTTCGTCTGCAAAACGGATCTGACCGGAATCATGTAGCGCTTGACCTTCCTTCGCCGGGCGATCCCGGGAGCGTTGCCGATAGCATTATATGCTGTCGGAGCGCGGAAAGTTCCATGGCACGTTGCCCCGGCAGGCTTGACTTTGCCGCAATCTTCCTGTTTATCCGCCCTCAATCAGCTGACAGCGAGACGCTCAGCAGCCGACCGGGGCCCGTGAAGGTATAAAGAGAGCCCGGAGGTCAACATCCGACAGCGCGATGCGCCCTCGGATGGATTTTTGGTTTGCGTCTTGTATTTGCCGGCTGCTGTGCCAACGTTTCGACCTGACGACAAGCCGAAACGAAAAGGGAATGGGCCATGTTTGAAAACCTCCAGGACCGCCTTGGTTCCGTCCTCAAGGGACTGACCGGTCGCGGCGCGCTTTCGGAAGCCGATGTTTCGGCTGCGTTGCGCGAGGTTCGGCGCGCCCTGCTGGAGGCCGACGTCGCGCTGGAAGTGGTGCGCGATTTCACCGCGAAGGTGAAGGAAAAGGCCGTTGGCGCGGATGTTCTGAAATCGATCAAGCCCGGCCAGATGGTCGTCAAGATCGTGCATGACGAACTGGTCGAGATGCTGGGCGCGGAAGGCGTCACCATAGATCTCAACGCCCCGTCGCCGGTCGTGATCATGATGGTCGGCCTGCAGGGCTCGGGCAAAACCACGACCACCGGCAAGATTGCCGCGCGGCTGACGAACCGCGACCGCAAGCGCGTGCTGATGGCCTCGCTCGACACCCGCCGTCCGGCGGCGCAGGAGCAGTTGAAGCAGATCGGCGAGCAGACCAAGGTCGACACGCTGCCGATCATTTCCGGTCAGGATCCTGTCGCGATCGCCAAGCGCGCGGTGCAGGCGGCCAAGCTCGGCGGCCATGACGTCGTGATCCTCGACACCGCCGGCCGCACCCATATCGATGAGCCGCTGATGGTCGAGATGGCGGATATCCGCAAGGTCTCGAACCCGCATGAGATCCTGCTGGTGGCTGATAGTCTTACCGGTCAGGATGCCGTCAATCTGGCGCGCAATTTCGACAGCCGGGTCGGCATTACGGGTCTTGTGCTGACCCGTATGGATGGCGACGGTCGCGGTGGTGCGGCGCTTTCGATGCGCGCGGTCACCGGCAAGCCGATCAAGCTGATCGGTACCGGTGAAAAGATGGATGCGCTGGAGGAGTTTCATCCCAAGCGCATCGCCGACCGCATTCTCGGCATGGGCGACATTGTTTCGCTGGTGGAAAAGGCCGCCGAGACGATCGACGCCGAAAAAGCCAAGGCCATGGCCGAGAAGATGGCCAAGGGCAAGTTCGACCTGAACGACATGGCCGAGCAGCTCAAGCAGATGCAGAACATGGGCGGTATGGGCGGCATCATGGGCATGATGCCCGGCATGGGCGGCATGAAGGACAAGCTTGCGGCGGCCGGCATGGACGATAGCGTGTTCAAGCGCCAGCTCGCGATCATCTCGTCGATGACGAAATATGAGCGCGCCCATCCCGACGTTTTGAAGAATTCGCGCAAGAAGCGCATTGCCGCGGGCTCCGGCACGTCTGCCGCCGACATCAACAAGCTTTTGAAGATGCACCGCCAGATGGCCGACATGATGAAGGCCATGGGCGGCAAGGGCAAAGGCAAGATGAAGCAGATGATGAACATGCTCGGCGGTGGCATGGGCGGGGGCATGCCGGGCGGTCTTCCCGGCGGCATGGGCGGCATGCCCGACCTTTCCAAGCTCGACGCCAACCAGCTTGCCGAACTGCAGAAGCAGGCCGGCAGTCTTCCCGGCGGCGGCCTGCCGTCGGGCGGGCTTCCTGGATTGGGGGGACCGAAACTTCCCGGGCTTGGCGGTTTCGGCAAGGGGAAGAAGTGATGCTTTATCGCTCTCTTGTTTGGCTTGGTTTCGGTTTGTCTGCTGTCACAGGCTTAGCCAGCGCGGAGCAACGTGTCGATCCGCGTGCCTTTGAGATGTGCGCTGCTCGGGACAGCTCGTTCGTTAAAATTAATGATTGTCTTCCGGATATGCACGTCGCGGTGATCACTCTTGACGCGGTGGGCAAGGTTTATGGTCCCGATGCGGAAGTACTGATCAAACGCTGTCGTGAGCTAAATGACGATGAAATAGGTGCGTCGACCTGTGCCCTTGAGGCAATTGACGATGCCGTCGAACTCCAGTCTCGTTTGCCGGAGGGAGCAGTGCTTGATGACGAGCTGTTCCTCTTGCTGGCCGACAAGGCGAAGCTGGAGCAGGTGGAGGCGGCAGCGAAGACTGCACGAGGCGCCTTTCCGGACAAGATGTTCTGGGGTGGGTCTATGTATCACCCATATTCGAAATGAGGTGATGGTTTTGAACGAACCTGAAATCCGCCAGCAGCTTCTGCAATACCGCCAGTCGATCGACAATCTCGATGCGGCGCTGGTGCATATCCTGGCCGAACGGTTTCGCTGCACCAAGGCGGTGGGGCACCTGAAGGCCGAGCATGATCTTCCGCCAGCCGATCCGGCGCGCGAGGAACAGCAGATTTCGAGGCTTCGGGCTTTGGCGAAAAGCGCCGACCTCGATCCCGACTTTGCCGAGACATTCCTGAATTTCATCATCAAGGAAGTCATCCGGCACCATGAGCAGATCGCCGCCCAACATAGCGGCATCGAAGAGTAAAAGGCCAGAAGGCCGTTAAGGAGAAAAGAAAATGGCAATCAAGATTCGTCTCGCCCGCGGCGGCTCCAAGAAGCGTCCGTATTACCACATCGTCGCTGCCGACGAGCGCTCCCCGCGCGACGGCCGCTTCATCGAGAAGCTCGGCCACTGGAACCCGATGCTGCCGAAGGATTCGGAAGAGCGCGTTACCTTCGACGAAGAGCGCGTGAAGTACTGGCTCGGCACCGGCGCACAGCCGACCGACCGCGTGCTCCGCTTCCTCGCCGAAGCCGGCCTTGCCGAGCGCAAGGCCCGCAACAACCCGAACAAGGCAAAGCCGGGCAAGAAGGCCGAAGAGCGCGCCGCCGAGAAGAAGCAGAAGGCCGAAGAAGCCGCCGCTGCTGCTGCCGAAGCGACCGCCGAAGCTTCGGAATAAGGGACGGCCGGCCGAAAGTTGCGAAGCTCGCAACTTTCGCCTATATATATAGCATATCCGCTACGCCCGTAGGCGGGCATTATGCAGCCTCCGCATTTCGGTGCGGAGGCTTTATGCATTTCGGGAGGACAGCATGCGGGTAGCGGTTCTGATTGATGGCGGGCATTTGCGGGTTATTTCGAGGATCGCCGGACACAACTACAACCCCGATTTCATCGAGAAGGTTGCCCATAGCTGCGTTGGCGAGGAGGAGACAGCGCTTCGCATCCTTTATTATGACTGTGCTCCATACAACGGGAAACTCAAGAAGCCGGTCTCCGGAGAAGAGGTTGTCTTCAACGGCTCGGACGGCTGGCTCAAGGAACTTGCGGCCAAGAACCTGTTTGCGGTTCGCCGTGGTGAGTTGAAATTTCGCGGGTTCAAGCCTCGGAAAGTGCCGTCAGGCGAGAAACCGCTCACCGATGATGATTTCAAGCCGGACTTCGAGCAAAAGGGCGTCGACATGCGTATCGGCCTCGACATGGCAAATTTTGCCTATGAGCGTAGCGTTGATCGATTAATCCTTGTGTCCGGCGATACGGATTGTATACCGGCGATGAAACTGGCTCGTATTGCTGGCTTGCAGGTTGTTCTGATCGAATTTGACAATCACAGGCTGGCATCGGAGCTTCTCTGGCATTCGGATTTGAGGCGTCATGTCGGCTGGCCCAACTAAATTAAAAGACCCGGTATTGATGGCGAGCATCGGCGCGGCGCAGGGGCTGCGCGGTGATGTGCGGGTGCGCTGCTTCAGCGCCAATCCGCTTTCCGTCGGCGATTACGGCCATCTTCATGCCGAAGACGGCCGCAGTTTCGAGATTCTCGAAATCCGGCCGGGCAAGAACAATATGGTGGTGATCCGCTTTCGCGGCATCAATGACCGCACCGCCGCCGAGGGCTTGCGCGGTCTCGACCTCTTCATCGAGCGCGAAAACCTGCCTGACGACGAACTCGATGATGATGAATATTTCTACGCCGATCTGGAAGGCCTAGATGTCTTCGACGACGCCGGCAACAATTACGGCGCGGTCAGCGCGGTGTTCGATTTCGGCGCCGGCGACCTCTTGGAACTGAAAGGCCCTGGCCGTCGCCCGGTGCTGATCCCGTTCAACGAGAACGCGGTGCTGGAGGTGGATTTCGAGGACGGGCGCATCCTGATCGATCCGGTCGCGGCCGGTCTGATCGACGAGAACGATGACGACAACCCGGATTTTCCCGGCGCCGGCGGCGCGTGAAGGCCGCCATGAGCTTCAAGGCGACAGTGCTGACGCTTTACCCGGAAATGTTTCCGGGTCATCTGGGCCTCTCGCTCGCCGGTCGCGCGGCCGAGCGCGGCGACTGGTCGCTTGATGCTGTCAATATCCGCGATTTTGCCGAGGACAGGCACAGGAGCGTTGATGACACGCCGGCCGGCGGCGGCGCGGGCATGGTGCTGCGCGCCGATATTCTGGGTAAAGCCATTGATGCCGTTTCCGGCGATGATGCCCGGCCCCGCCTGCTGATGAGCCCGCGGGGGAGGCCGCTGACGCAGGCCCGTGTGCGGGAACTGGCGGAAGGCCCGGGCGTCGTCATCGTCTGCGGCCGCTTCGAGGGCGTCGATCAGCGGGTCATCGACGGGCGCGATCTCGAGGAAGTCTCGATCGGCGACTATATCCTGTCCGGCGGCGAACCGGCGGCGCTGACGCTGCTCGATGCGGTCGTCAGGGTCCTGCCGGGGGTGATGGGCAATGCCGAATCGGGTACGCATGAGAGCTTTGAGAACGGACTTCTGGAACATCCGCATTATACCCGCCCGGCCGAATGGGAAGGGCAGGGCATTCCCGAGGTGCTGACCTCCGGCAATCACGCCGCGATCGACAAATGGCGGCACGAGCAGGCGCTGGAACTGACCCGCAGCCGCAGGCCCGATTTGCTAAAGGGGGATAGTGAGGATGACTGAACCGGTGAGGCTGGTGCCATTTGCCGAGGAGCATTTCGAAACGCTTGCGGGTTGGTTCCCGGACGCCCGTGCGCTTGCCCAATGGGGCGGAACGCGGCTGACCTTTCCGCTTGATGCGATCCAGATGCGCGCCTTGCTCGCGCTTTCTTCCGGTGAGCAGCCTGAATGGCGCTACTTTACGGTCAAACAGGGCGATGCGGTGGTCGGACACTGCGAAATCTGCTTCGACTATTGCGATGGCATCGCCCGGCTCTGCCGCATTGCGGTTGCGCCTGACTGCCGGGGCAGGGGGCTTGCACGGCCGATAATGGTGCTGCTGACGGAGGAGGCGCTGAAGGTGCCTGCAATCGAACGGGTCGAACTGATCGTTTACGATTTCAATGAGACGGCGATCCGCGCCTATCTGGCCTTCGGGTTCCACATGGAAGGGGTTCGCCGCTCGTCGGCGCGGTTTTTGAACGAGCGCTGGGATACGTGTTGGATGAGCCTGTTGCGCTCAGAGTGGGAAAGCGTGGAAAAGGGGTGACAGGCCCCGAAAAATCGTCTATAGGCCCGCCCTGACCGGTGTTTCCGGTTACCCAAATGAAGAACCGCGTAACGCTCCGGCCTTTATCGGCCAATCCGGCGGCTTTGACCAAAGGATGATTGTCGGGCGCTCTGGCTGTTGAAGCAAGACTGACAAGAGGTAAGACCGATGAACATCATCGAGCAGCTCGAAGCTGAAGAAACCGCGCGCATCAACGAACTGCGCGAACTGCCCCCGTTCGAAGCCGGCGACACCGTGCGCGTTAATGTGCGCGTTACGGAAGGCACCCGTACCCGCGTGCAGGCCTTCGAAGGCGTCTGCATCGCCCGTTCCGGCGGCGGCATCCACGAGAACTTCACCGTTCGCAAGATCTCCTACGGCGAAGGCGTCGAGCGCGTATTCCCGGTTTATTCGCCGCAGGTTGAAGGCGTTGAAGTGATCCGCCGCGGTAAGGTTCGCCGCGCCAAGCTCTACTACCTGCGCGACCGTCGTGGCAAGTCGGCCCGTATCGCGGAAAACACCTCGGTCCGTTCGCGCCGCCTGAACGACGAAGCCCGCGAAGTCGCAGCCGCTGCCCGCGCTGCCGCCAAGGCCGAGAAGGAAGCCGCTGCCGCCGAGAAGTCGAGCGAAGCGTAAGCTTTCCATCAGGCACATGTTTTTGAAAGAGCCGCCCTCGCGCGGCTCTTTTGCGTTTCAGGGTTGCGGCGGCTTTGTTTGACAAGAAAAAGTCGAAATGGCTTCCTATCTACGGCGTCCTTGAAACGAAAAGCCGGTTGCCGCCGAAAGACGACCGGCGAAACGGAGCAGAAATGTTCATGAGACGCGCCAAAGTGGCTGGCGCAGCCCCGACGCTGGGCACCATCGCCACGCCCGTCCTCCACGCCAGAACGCTCACGCGCGACGTGTTCGAGTTCCTGCGCGACGATGACGATCCGGACCCTTCCGGCTATCGCCCCGCCGAAGAGGCGCCGAAACAAGGCCGGCTTGCACACTGATATCGCCTGACGGCTTGGCGAAGGAGCGGTTTGGCGCGGCTGCGCCCTTGCGCTTTCCTGCCGGGTTGTGACACCTTGCGGCAATCATCTGCTGCAAGGAGTTATAGCATGCTGTCGAGACGCGCCCTTTGCGCCGCGGTTCTGGTTTCGCTGGGCGCGTTTGCAAGCCCGGTTTTCGCCGCCGAACTGCCCGACCTTGACGGACGGACCGTGACCGTCGTTTCCGAAAACACCTATCCGCCGCTGCAATTCATCGATCCCAAGACCGGCGAGGCGATCGGCTGGGAATACGACGCCGTCGCCGAGATTGCCAAGCGCCTCAACCTTGACATCGAATACACCACGACAAGCTGGGATGCGATGATCCAGGCGATCCATGACGGCCAGTACGACATGGCGATGAACGGCATCACCATCCGCGACGACCGCAAGGAAATGGTGGATTTCTCCGAACCTTACATGCATTCCGAAATGTTGATGCTGGCGCGCGGCGACGAGGACCGGTTTGACGATGCGGAAAGCTTCGCGGCCTTCGAGGATGGCCTGATCGGTTCGCAGCCCGGCACCACGCCGTTCTACACCGCCGTCTATGAGGTGCTGGACGGTGACGAGCAGAACCCGCGCATCAAGCTCTACGAGACCATCGGGGCGGCAATTCAGGCGCTCAGAATCGGCGATGTCGATCTGGCGCTGACCGACAGCACGGCCGCCAATGGCTATGTGAAAGTTTCCAACGGCGCGCTGAAGCTGATCGGCGAGCCGCTCGGCGCCGAGGATTTCGGCTTCATCTTCCCGCCCGGCTCCGATCTCGTGGCGCCGTTCAATGCCGCGATTGCCGACATGGAAGCCGACGGCACGCTCGATGCGCTGAACCAGAAATGGTTCGTCGATTACGCCATGGGCCAGTAGGCGGGTCATGAGCTTCCAGAAACTGCCCGCCGGCAATGCGGGCGAGCGGCCATGGTGGCTCTACGCCTTTTTGGCACTCGCCAGCGCTGCGGGCATCGCGATCGCCCTCAACGGGCTTTATGCCGAGGTCTTCGCCATTGTCGCCAAGGGCATCGGCGTCACTGTGTTCGTGACGCTGGTGGCCTTCGCGCTGGCGACCATCATCGGCATGCTGATCGCGCTGATGGGGCTGTCGGGCCATACGGCGCTGCGCCAGATTGCGCGTTTCTATGTCGAGATCATCCGCGGCATACCGATCCTGGTGCTGCTGTTCTACGTCGCCTTCGTCGGCGCGCCGGCCATGGTGGCGTTCGCCAATTTCGCCCTGACGCCGCTGATCGATGCCGGCGTCATGGACAGGATCGTGGTGCGGGATTTCTCGCTGATGTGGCGGGCGATCATCGCACTCACCATCGGCTATGCGGCCTTCATTGCAGAAATCTTCCGGGCTGGCATCCAGGCGGTTGACGAGGGCCAGATCGAAGCCGCGCAGGCGCTGGGCCTCACCCGGTTTCAGCGGTTCAGGCTGATCGTGTTTCCCCAGGCGATCCGCACGATCTTCCCGCCGCTTTCCAACGATTTCGTGTCGATGGTGAAGGATTCCTCGCTGGTGTCCGTCCTCGGCGTCGCCGATATCACCCAGATGGGCAAGGTCTATGCGGCAAGCTCGTTCCGCTTCTTCGAAACCTATTCGATCGTCGCCTATATCTACCTGCTCCTGACCATTGGCCTGTCGCTGATCCTGCGCGGGATAGAGCGCCGGATGCGGCAGAAGGCCAGGCTTGCGCGCGATGCCTCCCCGGGCGCTTTCCCGCCGGCATGACGGGCTTGGGCGGGATTTGAACCGCGCTCGGAAGTGATTGCCGTCCCCGCGGAAAGCTGTTAATAACCCGGTCCATGAGGACCATAGACCATCGCAATCAGGCCGTATCGCCGCGGCCCTTCGTTCTGCAGGACAGGAAGCGCCTGCCGGGCCGGTTCTTTGCGATGATTTCCGGCGCGCTCAACGCCCGACTTAGCTGATCGCCCTCAGCGTCACAGTCGGCTTCACGCCGTATTTTTCCTTTTATCTCGACATATGGGTCATGAAACCATGAGCAAAGCGCGCACACTTTACGACAAGATTTGGGACGATCATCTGGTCGACAGCCAGGATGACGGAACCTGTCTCATCTACATCGACCGCCACCTGGTGCATGAAGTCACCAGTCCGCAGGCGTTCGAAGGGCTGCGGCTGGCGGGCCGCAAGGTCCATGCGCCGGTCAAGACGCTCGCCGTCGTCGACCACAACGTGCCGACCACGCCGGACCGGGTCAACGGCATCAAGAACGAGGAAAGCCGCATCCAGGTGGCCGCCCTCGCCCAGAATGCGCTCGATTTTGGCGTTGAATACTATTCCGAGAAGGACAAACGTCAGGGCATCGTCCACATCGTCGGACCGGAGCAGGGCTTTACGCTCCCGGGCATGACGATCGTGTGCGGCGACAGCCACACTTCGACGCATGGCGCCTTCGGCGCTCTGGCGCACGGCATCGGCACGTCCGAGGTCGAGCACGTGCTCGCCACCCAGACGCTGATCCAGTCCAAGGCCAAGAACATGCTGGTGCGCGTCGATGGCAAGGCGCCGGAAGGCGTCACCGCCAAGGACATCATCCTGGCGATCATCGGCGAGATCGGCACCGCCGGCGGCACCGGCCACGTCATCGAATTCGCCGGCGAGGCGATCCGCGACCTTTCCATGGAAGGCCGCATGACGGTCTGCAACATGACGATCGAAGGCGGCGCCCGCGCCGGCCTGATCGCGCCGGACGAAAAGACCTTCGAATATATCAAGGGCCGTCCGCGCGCGCCTGAGGGCGAGGCCTGGGACCGGGCGGTCGAATACTGGAAGTCGCTGACGACCGATGAGGGCGCGGAATATGACCGCGTGGTGGTGCTGGATGCCGCCAACCTGCCGCCGATCGTCTCCTGGGGCTCCTCGCCGGAAGATGTCATCGCCGTCACCGGCGAAGTGCCGAACCCGGACGATATCAAGGACGAGAACAAGCGCAGTTCCAAGTGGCGGGCGCTGAAATATATGGGCCTGACGCCCGGCACCAAGATGACCGATGTCGCCGTCGACCGCGTCTTCATCGGTTCGTGCACCAATGGCCGCATCGAGGACCTGCGCGCCGCCGCCGCCGTAGCCAAGGGCCGCAAGGTGGCAAGCACCGTCAACGCCATGATCGTGCCGGGCTCCGGCCTCGTCAAGGAACAGGCGGAAGCCGAAGGCCTCGACAAGATCTTCCTCGAGGCCGGTTTCGAATGGCGCGAACCGGGCTGTTCCATGTGTCTGGCGATGAACGACGACCGGCTGAAGCCGGAGGAGCGTTGCGCCTCGACCTCGAACCGCAATTTCGAGGGTCGCCAGGGCTACAAGGGCCGCACCCATCTGGTCTCCCCCGCCATGGCCGCCGCCGCCGCCATCGAGGGCCATTTCGTGGACATCCGCGATTGGAAATAAGCGGCCCGAAAGGTTCATCCTTTACGACAGATTGAGCAGGGGGCGGAGCGATCCGCCCTTTTCTCTTGTTGATCAAGCTTCTCGATGCCGGGCCTATCCCGGGCATCGAGAGGCTTTTCGTCAGCGTGGGGCGGCTCTTCGCGGCGACGGTTCGCGTGCGGTCGGCCGCCCGGAGGCAGGGGAATTATATACCGGTAAACGAGCAGGCGCCGAGGCAGGGCGATATCTTCCAGTTATTACTGGGCAACCAACTTTCATTATTATTTCATCGATAGCTCGGCCATAGTCCTGCGGAAGGAGCATCCATGAGAACCATTTTCGTCCTGTTTGATAGTCTGAACCGCGCCGCGCTCGGCGCTTACGGCGGAACCGCGGTGAAGACGCCGAACTTCGATCGTTTCGCATCTCGCGCGGTCACGTTCGACAGCCATTATGTCGGCTCGCTGCCTTGTATGCCCGCGCGTCGCGACATGCATTCGGGGCGCCTGAACTTTACCCACCGCTCATGGGGGCCACTGGAGCCATTCGACAATTCCTTTGCCGAAATCATGAAGCGGAGCGGCGTCTATACCCACCTGATCTCGGACCATCTGCATTACTTCGAGGATGGCGGGCATGGGTTCCACACGCGCTTCTCGAGCTACGATTTCATCCGCGGACAGGAATACGACCCCTGGGTCGCCATGGTCGATCCGCCGCTTGAGCGTATCCGGGAAAAGTTCGATGCCCGCCACTACAATACGGAAAAGCCTGACAAGCGACTGCAGCACGCGATCAATCGCGAGACAATCGTGGCGGAAGAGGACTTTCCCGGTCCGCGATGCTTCGCCTCCGCCTTCGAGTTCCTCGACCGCAACCGCGCGGCCGATGACTGGTTCCTGATGCTGGAGTGCTTCGATCCCCATGAACCCTTCCACGCGCCCGACCGTTTCAAGTCAGCCTACGAGACCGGCTACAATGGCGGCGTACTCGACTGGCCGCACTATGACCGGGTGACTGAAAGCCCCGAGGAAATCGCGGAGATCCGCGCGAACTACGCGGCGCTCGTCGCCATGTGCGATGAATATTTCGGCAGGTTGATCGACTATATGGACAAACACGACATGTGGAAGGACACGTGCATCGTGCTGTCGACCGACCACGGGTTCCTGCTTTCCGAACATGACTGGTGGGGCAAATGCCGTATGCCCTATTATGACGAGGTATCCCACATTCCGCTGATGATCCATCATCCCGATCACCGGCAACTCGCGGGCACCCGCCGCCAACACCTGACGCAGACGACCGATCTGATGCCGACCTTCATGGATATCCACGGTCTGGACACGCCATCGGAGGTGACCGGGCAAAGCATCATGCCGCTCCTGGCGCGCGATGAGCCCATCCGCGATGTAGCCGTCTTCGGGGTTTATTCCGGACCCATTGGCGTGACCGATGGCGCTCACGTGCTCCACCATTATCCGCCGAACCTTTCCCGCGAGGGCCTCAGCGAATACACGCTTGTTCCGAACCACATGACGGCCCCGTTCACGATCGAGGAACTGCGCACTGCGCAGCTTCATCCGGGATTTGATTTCACAAAGGGCGTGCCGGTGCTCAAGATCGACGCGCGTCGGGATGCCAAGCGCGTGCCACATAATGACGGCAAGGGCTTTGCCGACCCCGGCACCCGGCTATATGACTTGCAGGCGGATCCGCGCCAGCAGGCGCCGATCGAGGACGCCGCCATCGCCGCAAACCTGTACCGTATGATGATCGATGTGCTGAAAGTCCATGATACGCCGGCGGAGGTCTACCGCTGGTATGAACTTGAAGCCGGGTAGGTACCAAGCATCTGCATCGCTGGCGGCGATGCTGTTCGGCCGTATCGCCCTGGCGTGAGAGCCGTTCAGAGCAAGGCGTGGCTGCGCATCGATGACAGGAGCGTCTGTTTCGAGGTCGTCAGGTGGTCGCGGGCCGCCGCCAGGGCAGCCTGTTCCTCGCGCGCTTTCAGCGCGTCGATGATCCGCAGATGCTCGCCGATCGCGGCGAGGTTGCGGTCGCGCTCGTCCTTCTTGTCCCATTGATAGTGGTAGTGGAAGACGAGCGTGATCACTTTCTGGAACTCAGTGACGAAACGGTTCTTCACGACGCTGCCGATCGCGGTGTGGAACCGCTCATCGAGCAGCGAGAAATCGTGATAGCGCCGATCGATATCCTCGGCGAGCCGGATGTGGTCGTTTCTAAGGTCGTCCAGCTGCTTCCATATGCCATGGGTCGGCGGCAGGGCGACGAGATGCGAGACGGCGTTGAGTTCGAGTATGGCGCGGAAGTCGGAAAGCTCGATCGCGAAATCGCGGGTGAAGCCGACCAGTTCCCATCCGCCCCTGGGCCGCCGGCGCACCAGCCCGAAACGGCTCAGCGAGGCGAGAAATTCCTGCAGCCCATAGGCCTGCACGCCAAACTTGCGCGCCAGTTCCGTCACGTTCAGCGCCGTGCCGGGCGGCACATCGAAGCGCAGGACCCAGTCGAGAAACTGGCGCTCCAGTTCATCCTCCGACGGCTGGGTGGAGTGGACCGCGAGCCTGTCTGTTTCATTCGGAAGCCGGAGCAAGGTTTTCGAGCGGCCTTCCCAACTGATGAGGCCTTCCGCATTGAGCCGTTCTAGGGCGGAGCGCACGACCGTGCGACTGACATCGAGCTGTTGCGCCAGTGCCAGTTCGGCCGGCAGTTGATCGCCCGCCTGCCTGCCGGCGCAATAATCCAGAAGCTGGTTATAGGCTTCCCGGAAACGCTCGTCGGTTCTTGCCATGCCTGTTTCTCCGCAGTTCCCTGCCCTAGCACGTGGATTGTTTTGTCGACAATGATAAAAAACAATTGACAACCGCGTTTCCATGGATAGTTTTGTACTTAATTATATTGCACCGAATTCGGAGGAGCCTATGTCGGTGGCAGCGGAGGAGCCGCATCCCCTGGGAAGAATTGGCAGGATCAGCGCGGGTACGTTTCACCAGCTATCCGCCCTGATGACGCTGGCGATGCTGATCGCGATTTTCGCCTTCGGCAATGCGGCCTTCCTGTCGGTCAATAACGGGTTGACGGTGCTGTTGCAGACGTCGGTGATCGGTCTTCTCGGCATCGGCATGACGATGGTGATCATCACCGGCGGTATCGATCTGTCCGTCGGTTCCGTGCTGGCGCTGTCCGGCACGGCTGCGGGGCTGATGGTCAAGGCGGGTATGCCGGTGCCGGTCGCCATGTCGGCGGCGGTTCTGGTGGGCGCGTTCTGCGGGTTTATCAATGGCGTCGTCATCACCAAGATGCGGATCACGCCTTTCGTCGCCACGCTTGGCATGATGATGATCGCCCGCGGAACGGCCCTGCAACTGACGGGTGCTGCGCCGATTTCGCAGCTTGGCGAGGCTTTCGGCGTTCTCGGCAACGGCGCGCTGTTCCGCCACGTCGAAAAGCTGCCCAACGGTCTTTCCAAGGTCGTGTTTCCGGGGATTCCCTATCCGGCGATCCTGCTTCTGGTTGTTGCCATTGGCGCTGCCTATCTGTTGCGCCGGCGCGCGCTCGGCCGGCATATCTATGCCACCGGCTCCAACGAGGAGGCGGCAAGGCTGTCCGGCGTCAATGTGGATGCGACCAAGATCGCCGCCTATGCCCTGTCCGGCGCGCTCGCGGGACTTGCCGGCAACGTCCTGATGTCGCGTCTCGTGACCGCCCAGCCTAATGAGGGCGTGATGTACGAACTCGACGCCATCGCTTCCGCCGTGATCGGCGGGGCCTCGCTGATGGGCGGCGTCGGCGGCATTTCGGGCACCATGATCGGCGCCTTCATCATCGGCGTGCTGCGCAACGGGCTCAACATGTCCGGCGTATCGGCCTTCATCCAGCAGATCATCATCGGTTTTGTCGTCATTCTGGCCGTCTTCATCGACCAGTTGCGCAGCAACCGCCGATAACCAGTCAAATCATGTCTTTAAAGGGAGGAGAAACCATGAAGACGATTTTGAAAGCAGTGCTTGCAGCCAGTGCCATCGCCGCCGTGCCGTTCGCCACGGCGAGCGCGGCGGAAATCGCGGTCATCGTCAAGACGACCAATTCCAACTTCTGGCAAAACGTCAACAAGGGCGCCACGGCCGCCGTTGACGGCCAGTCGGACATCACCATGACCTTTGATGGTCCGGCTGCGGAGTCCGATATCGCGGCGGAAGTGAACATGGTCGACAACGCCGTCAATAAGGGCGTTGCCGGCATCGTGCTGGCACCGTCCGATCCGGATGCGCTGGTGCCCGCCGTCAAGCGCGCCAATGAATCCGGAATCCCGGTCGCGATCATCGACTCGGCTCTTTCGGACGCCGGCAAGGGCACCTACCAGACCTTCCTGTCGACCGACAATTGCGCGGCCGGCGAGCTTGCCGCCGACAAGATGATCGAACTGACGGGCGGCGAAGGCAAGGTTGCCGTGATGTCCTATGTGGCGGGCGTCGGCTCGGAGATCGGCCGCGTTGGCTGCTTCGTCGATAAGATCAAGGCGGATTCCAAGATCGAGATCGTCGGTCCCTATTACTCGCAGTCGCAGATGGCGACGGCGCTGAACCAGACCACCGACGTTCTGGCCGCCAATCCGGACCTGAAGGGCATTTTCGGCGCCAATGAGCCGACCGCCGTCGGCATGGGCCGGGCCATCAAGCAGGCGGGCAAGGCTGGACAGGTCGCCGCCATTGGCTTTGACGGCAACAAGGACCTGCAGGACTTCGTTAAGGATGGCACGCTCAACGCCATTCTGGTGCAGGGATCGTTCCAGATGGGAGAAAAGGGCGTTCAGGCGATCATGGAGCTGATGGACGGCAAGTCCGTCGAGCCCCAGATCGATACCGGCGTTGTGCTTGTCACCAAGGACAATATCGATAGCGACGAGGCCCAGAACGTTCTCTACTGAGGCAGCAATCTCGCGCGGGGCGTTAACGCCCCGCGCGATCAACCAATGTACGATGACGCAGGACAAGTCCCATGACCCCGCTTGTTGAGATGATTGACATCGAAAAACATTTCGGCGGCATCAACGCTGTCAATGGCGTGTCGCTTAATCTATTTCCCGGCGAGGTCGTTGGCGTTCTCGGCCATAACGGGGCGGGCAAATCCTGCTTGATGCGCATTCTTTCCGGCGCCATGGTGCCAAGCAGCGGAACGATCCGCGTTGGCGGCAAGGACGTGAAACTGGAGACGCCGCATGATGCGCGCCGCCATGGCATTGAAACCATCTACCAGACGCTGGCGTTGGCCGACCATCTCGACGCGCCGGCCAACCTGTTCCTGGGGCGCGAGCTGAAAACCCGATGGGGCAATCTGGACGACCGGCGGATGATGGCGGAGGCGAAAAAGGTGCTGGCCCGGCTCAACCCGAATTTCCGCAATCTCGGCGATCCCGTCGCGCGCCTTTCGGGCGGCCAGCGGCAGGTGATCGCCATCGGCCGCGCGCTTTATTTCAATGCCAAGATCCTGATCATGGACGAGCCCACCGCCGCGCTTGGCCCTTCCGAATCCGCCATGGTTGCCGATCTCATCCGGCAATTGCGTGATGAGGGCATCGGCATCTTCCTCGTCAGCCACGACATGCATGACGTGTTCGATCTGTGCGACCGCGTCATCGTGATGAACCGGGGAGAGCAGGTCGGCGCGCACGGCATCGAGGAGGTCACCAAGGATGATATTCTGAGCCTGATCATCAAGGGCGAACTTCCGCTGGACTGGACACCCCGGAACCAAGGACAATTGCAATGAACCGCCCCGAGAAAATGCAAACCGACGTCATGACCTGCGGCGTCTGCGTCGAACCCGGCCTTTTCGAACTGCGAGAGGCGGCTCTGCCGATAGAGGCGTCTGAAGGCTGGGCGCTGGTGGATATCTGCGCGGTCGGCATTTGCGGCACGGACTATCACATCTTCGAGGGCAAACATCCCTATCTCAACTATCCGCGCGTCATCGGCCATGAGCTGAGCGGCAGGCTTGTTGCCGATGCCGCCGGGCTTTGCGCAGGCGATCTGGTCGTCGTCAATCCTTATGTCTCCTGCGGGGCCTGCCACGCCTGCAAACGAGGCAAGCCCAATTGCTGCGAGAGGATCGAGGTGCTCGGTGTTCATCGCGATGGCGGCATGAGCGCGCGGGTGGCCGTGCCGGAAGGCAATCTCTATCCTGCGGAGGGGCTGACGGAGATACAGGCGGCGATGGTGGAATTCCTGTCCATCGGCGCCCATGCGGTGGCGCGCTCGGGTATAGCGGAAGGCGACCGGGTGCTGGTTACCGGCGCGGGGCCGATCGGCATTGGTGCTGCGCTGTTTGCCCGGCTGGAAGGCGCCGAGGTGCATCTGCTCGACCTGAGCAAGGAGCGTCTGACCATGGCGGCTGATAAATTCGGCTTTGAACATCTGCACAATAACAGCGACCCGGCCAGCATTCTGACGGGCGATCTGGCCTCGGGCTTCGACATCGTGTTCGATGCCACCGGCTCGGCCCGCGCGATCGAGGCCGGGTTTCCGCTTCTGGCCCACGGCTCGACCTATGTGCTCGTCTCCGTGGTCAAGGACGACATCACCTTCAACGACGCGGAGTTCCACAAGCGCGAGACCCGCATTATCGGCAGCCGCAACGCGCTGCAAGCCGACTTCATGCGGGTCATGGAGGCGATCCGCAGCGGAAAGATAGACACCGATGCGCTTCTTTCGGCCGAACTGCCGCTGGCCGACCTGCCGGAGCGCTTCGCCGCGCTCGCCTCCGACCGCAGCGGGCTGATCAAGGCGGTGGTGCGGCCATGAGCGGTGCCCAGATTCTCCGGCTTCATCCCGACGACAATGTCGGCATTGCGCTCGTCGATCTGAAGCCGGGCGAGACAGGGGCGAGCGAAGCCATTCCGCGCGGCCACAAAATGGCGCTTGAGGCCATTCCGCAAGGCGCGTTCGTGCGCAAATATGGCCAGATCATCGGCGTCGCGACCGTCGATATCGCCTCGGGCGCTCATGTGCATACCCAAAATCTCGGCATCGGCACGGAGCGCGGCGGCGATGCGGGCACCTCGGAGATTCAGCCAATCGCGCCTGCATCCGTGCGCGACACCTTCATGGGCTACAAGCGCCCGGATGGACGGGTCGGCACGCGCAACTTCATCGGCATACTAACGACGGTGAACTGTTCGGGCTCGGTTGCCCATTTCATTGCCGAGGAGGCCGAACGCTCCGGCCTTCTGGCCGACCTCGAAAATATCGACGGCGTGGTGCCGATCGCCCACGGTTCGGGCTGCGGCATGGCCGGGCAGGGCGAGGGCTACGAGACGCTGATGCGCACGCTCGCCGGTTACGCCCAGCATCCGAATTTCAGCGCGATCCTGCTGGTGGGGCTCGGCTGCGAGGTCATGCAGCTTCCCGTGCTGGCGGCGAAGAAGGAGCTGCGCGACCCGAGCCGCTTCCAGTTTCTGACGATCCAGAACTCCGGCGGCACGCGCAAGACGGTCGAGGCGGCGCTGCCCGCGCTGCGCAAGCTTGCCGAAACGGCAAACGCGACCAGCCGCGAACCGGTCTCGTCCGAACATCTGGTCATCGGCATGCAATGCGGCGGTTCGGACGGGCTTTCAGGCATCACCGCCAACCCGGCGCTCGGCATCGCCTCGGATATGGTGGTGGCCCAGGGCGGCACGTCGATCCTGTCGGAAACCTCTGAAATCTATGGTGCGGAACACCTCCTGACCCGAAGGGCAAAGCCGGAGGTCGCGGCCGCGCTGATGGAGCGCATCGCCTGGTGGGAGGATTACTGTGCCCGCAATGGCGGCGAGATGGACAACAACCCTTCGCCCGGCAACAAGCGCGGCGGGCTCACCACCATTCTGGAAAAATCCCTCGGCGCGGTCGCCAAGGGCGGATCGGCGCCGCTCGAAGCGGTCTACAAATATGCCGAGCCGATCGACCGGCGTGGCTTCGTGTTCATGGACAGCCCCGGCTACGACCCCTGTTCGGTGACGGGCCAGGTGGCCTCGGGCGCCAATCTTATCGTCTTCACCACCGGGCGCGGCTCTGTTTCGGGCTATCGCCCGGTGCCCTGTATCAAGATCGCCACCAATAACGACCTTTGGGCGCGCATGGGCGAGGATATGGATATCAATTGCGGCGATGTGATCGACGGCGTGCCGCTGACCGACAAGGGCGCCGAAATCTACCGCATGATGCTCGACGTCGCCTCCGGACGCCCGACCAAGAGCGAGGCGCAAGGGTTTGGCCGGGTCGAGTTCATTCCCTGGCAGATCGGCGCGGTGATGTAGCGCGGCAAATTCCGTGCTGTTCGCGGGCTTTTGCCGACAGATTTACAGCCGCTCCGCTTCGCCGCAATGGCGGGTCAGATAGTACTGATTATTGCAAGCATACCTCACCTGGAGGCGCGCATGACAAAAACCCCTATCCTGCAATTCGGCACCAGCCGGTTTCTGCAAGCCCATGCCGATCTATTCATCTCCGAGGCGATGGCAGAGGGATGCGCGCTGGGTCCGGTGACGGTGGTGCAATCAAGCGGCGACCCGGCGCGGCGCAAACGGCTTGAAGCGCTTGCCGCGCCCGGCGGCTATCCGGTGCTCATCAAGGGGATCGAAGAGGGCGCGCCGGTCGAACGGGAGGTGCGGTGCGCCGCGATTGCCCGTGCCTTGACCACGGAAACGGATTGGCCGGAGATTGTCCGCATCGCCGTGGAGGAGGCGCAGATCATTCTTTCCAACACCGGCGACGCGGGCTGGAAGCCGCAAGCCGACGATACTCAGCCGCATTTTTCGCAGGCCATGTCCTATCCCGCGAAACTGACGCAGCTTTTGTTCGCGCGCTTTCAGGCCGGCGGTCGGCCGCTGACGGTCATGCCCGCCGAACTGATCGCCCGCAATGGCGAGACGCTGCGCGCGCGGGTTCTGGACCTTTCCGCCCCGCTATCGGCCGATTTTGCGGCCTGGGTGGCCGAGAACGTGGTTTTCGCCAATTCACTGGTCGATCGAATCGTCTCCGAGCCGCTGGAGCCGGCGGGCGCGGTGGCCGAGCCCTATGCGCTCTGGGCGATCGAGGATGCGCCGAACCTGATCGTGCCCTGCACGCACTCCGCCATCCGGGTGGTGGCCGATCTTGAGCAGATCGAGACGCTGAAACTGCATGCTCTCAACCTCGGCCACACCTATCTGGTCGCAAATTGGCTTGCGCGCGGGGGCAAAGAGGACCGGCTGGTGCGCGACGAGATGGCAGACGCCGCCATCCGCGCCGATCTCGCCGATCTTTATGAGCAGGAAGTTCTGCCGACCTTCTTTGCGGCCGGCTATGGCGATGAGGCGCGCGACTATGTCGAAACCACGCTGGAACGTTTCGCCAATCCGTTTCTGGTGCACCGGCTTTCCGACATCGCGCAGAACCATGGCGAAAAAGTCCGCCGCCGGATCGGCGCATTTCTCGACTGGGGCAGGGGGATCGGCTTTACCGGTGATCAGCCACGACTGAAACGCATTGTGGAAGAGGAGACCCGGCCGTGAAAACCAACCGTATCGGACGCACGGCGGTGGAAGTCACCGAAATTTCCTTCGGGGGCAGCGGGATCGGCAATCTGTTCCGCAAGATCGGGGATGAGGACGCCGAGGCTATCCTCGCCCGCGCCTGGGAGCGCGGCATCCGCTATTTCGACACCGCGCCACATTATGGGCGCGGTCTTTCCGAACAGAGGCTTGGCCGGTTCCTCAGGACGCGCGAGCGGGCCGACTACGTATTGTCCACCAAGGTCGGGCGGCTCCTCTCGCCCGGTCCTGCGCTTGACGAGGCCGATGGATTTGTCGAGCCGCTGCCGAATGCCGTGCGCTATGATTATTCCGGCGACGGCATCGAGGCGGCCTTCGAGCAGAGCTGCGAACGGCTTGGCACCGCGCGCATCGATATCGTCTACGTCCACGACATCGGCGCCTACACCCATGGCGATGACAATGGCCGGCACATGGCGGACCTGATGGGCTCGGGCATCGACCGGCTGCAAAAGCTCAAGGCGGCCGGTCGCATCGGCGCTTTCGGCCTCGGCGTCAACGAAAACCGCGTCTGTCTCGATGTCATGGCCGAGACGGAGATCGATGTGATCCTGCTGGCGGGTCGGCTGACGCTGCTCGACCGGTCGGCGGAAGAGGAGTTGGTGCCGCTCTGCCGCAGCAAAGGGGTAAGCCTCGTGCTGGGCGGCATCTTCAACTCCGGCATTCTGGCGACCGGGCCCGTACCAGGCGCGCGCTACGACTACGGCCCCGCGCCGGACGATATCCTCGTCAGGGTCGGCGAACTGGAGAGCCGCGCCAAGGCCGCAGGCGTATCCCTGCCCCAGACTGCCCTGCGTTTCGCGCTTACCCATCCGCTGGCAGCCTCCGCGCTGATCGGCACGGCGAAGCTCACATCGCTCGACCGCAACCTTGATGCCGCGGAAGCGCATTGGCCGGAAGCCGCCGACGCCGTTTTGCGCTGACCTGCCGGCGGCAGCGCAGGCGAGCTTTGCCGTGACGGGGCCGCACTGCCATGTCGACGCGTTGATCGCCCAGCGTGTCGGGCGCCTTGATATTGGTTTTCCAGCCAGTGATCGCATCCACCTGACCGGCCTTTAGCGGGTTCATGTCGGAGCCGATGATCGCCAGTTCGACCTGATCTTCGGGTATGTCGTTCTTGGCGAGCAGCGCCCTGAACAGAATGCGTCCGGCGGCCCGCGACGGCGTGATTGAAGTCTGTCTGCCAGCGCCGATGGCAAGACGTCCTGTTTCCGGGAACAACCTCCAGCGGGGCCCGTCAGGTGCCGGGATCGTCGATCAGCGGCGTCGGCTTGGCAAGGGTCTTCAGCGCCTTGATGTCGGTAAGCCGGATCGTCGTGCCTTCGACCTCGACGCCGTAGGGCTTCAGCGTGTTGAAGGCGCGCGACAGGTTTTCCGGGGTCATGCCGAGCAGCGAGGCGAGCGTGCGCTTGTCGTAGGGCAGGTCGAACGTGCCGGAGCCATCGCCGAATTCATGGTCCTGGCGCAGCAGCGTATTCGCCAGCCGTTCGACGGAGCTTCGCAGCTTGAGGCCCTTGTGTTCCTTGATGACATAGCGATAGCTGCCGGCCATTTCCAGCACCATGGCCCGGGCGAAGGCGTCGTCGAGCTCGAAGATCGAGCGGACGTTTTCCGAAGGGATCAGCAGGATTTTCGAGCGCGCCCGCGTGCGCGCCGACATCAGATAGACGGCATCCTTCAGCACGGCGGCCAGAATGAAGGCGCTGACCGGATGCACCATCGCCATCGTCGCCTCGCGCCGGTTGGCATTGGCGTAGAGCTCGACGCAACCTTCGATGACCACATAGAGAAAATCCGCCGGGTCGCCTTCATGCACGAGATCGAGCTGCGGCGGGAAGGTCTGGAGATAGGCCGCCTGCATCAGCGCCTCGAAATTCTCCGCACCCATGCTGTTGAACAGCCCCAGCGCCCGCACCTGCGGCAAATCGGATGATCGCATCACTGTGCCTTGATTTTTTTCGTGTCTTCAATTGATAAATTTAGCAGCATCGACCGGCATCTGCAACAGACCGATTTGACGATGATTTCAGCGCGGGAAGGCAATTTCACGCGCAATTCTTGTTTGTCCCGCGCCACCCGTCAACCTTGACTTAGGTCAACTTCGAGCGCCTCCCAATCCCTCTAGCTCTCAGGCAGAATTTCCAATGAGCGGTCTACCGCTTAAGCCTTAGGGGGCAAGTCATGTCTGCAATTGACGGTGTTTCGCGAAGAGACCAGCGCAGGGCGCTTGGTCTCAGCACTGTGGCCTTCACGGTCTGCTTCGCGGTCTGGACGATCTTCGCCATCATCGGGGTCGAGATCAAAAGCGAACTCGGCCTTTCCGAAACCCAGTTCGGCATTCTGGTGGCGACGCCGGTGCTGACCGGCTCGCTTTCGCGGCTGATGCTCGGCATCTGGACCGAGCAATATGGCGGGCGGCTGGTGTTTCCGTTGCAGATGCTGCTGGCCGCCGCGGCGACCTTTCTTTTGACCAGCGCCACGACCTATCCGTTGTTTCTGCTGGCCGCTCTTGGCGTCGGCCTTGCCGGCGGTTCCTTCGCGGTCGGCGTCACCTATGTGTCGCACTGGTATCCGCCAGAGAAACAGGGCACCGCGCTCGGCATTTTCGGCGCCGGCAATGTCGGCGCGGCGGTGACCAAATTCGGCGCGCCCTTCGTCATGGTGGCCTTCGGCTGGCAGGCGGTCGCCAATGTCTGGGCCTTCGCGCTCGCGGCCATTGCCGTCATCTTCTTTGTGTTCTCCAAACATGATCCGGTGTTCGAAGCCCGCCGCCGCTCCGGCGCGAAGGCGACCACGGTCGCGGCCCAGCTTGCGCCGCTGAAGAACCTGCAGGTCTGGCGCTTCTCGCTCTACTATTTCTTCGTCTTCGGCGCCTTCGTCGCGCTGGCGCTGTGGCTGCCGCACTACCTCGTCGATGTCTACGGCGTCGATATCCGCACCGCCGGCATGGCCGCCGCCGCCTTCTCGCTCTCGGCCAGCCTGTTCCGCGCCTATGGCGGTCATCTCTCGGACCGGTTCGGCGCCCGCTCGGTGATGTACTGGACCTTCGGCTTCGCGCTGCTCTTGCTGTTCATGCTGTCCTATCCGCCGACCAGCTACACGATCCATGCCAAGGGCGGCGACATCATCTTTACGACCGCCATGAGCTTCGGCGCTTTCGTGCTGATGATCTTCTGCCTGGGCTTCTTCATGAGCCTGGGCAAGGCGGCGGTCTACAAGCATATCCCGGTCTACTATCCCGACAATGTCGGTTCGGTCGGCGGTCTCGTCGGCATGATCGGCGGGCTGGGCGGCTTCGTCCTGCCGATCGTGTTCGGCACGCTCCTGGATCTGACCGGGGTCTACACCACCTGCTTCGCCTTCCTGTTCGTGCTGGTGCTCGTCGCGCTGACCTGGATGCATCTGTCGATCCGCCAGATGGAACGCCGCAACCGGGCCACGACCGAAACACTGCCGGAACTGCCGGAATTCGAGGGCATGACGCCGAAGACGTCCGCGGCGACGCTGACGGAATGGAACCCGGAAGACAAGACCTTCTGGGAACAGACCGGGCGGAAGATCGCCAAGCGCAATCTCTGGATTTCCATTCCCGCGCTGCTTCTGGCCTTTTCGGTCTGGATGGTGTGGTCGGTCGTGGTCGCGCGGCTTCCCGCGATCGGCTTCGACTTCACCGATGCCCAGCTGTTCTGGCTGGCGGCGCTGCCGGGGCTTTCGGGCGCCACGCTCAGGATATTCTACTCCTTCATGGTGCCGATCTTCGGCGGCCGGCTGTGGACCACGCTTTCCACCGCGTCTCTGCTGCTGCCGGCCATGGGCATCGGCTATGCGGTGCAGAACCCGGAAACGCCTTATCTCATCTTCCTGGTTCTAGCGCTTCTGTGCGGGCTTGGCGGCGGCAATTTCGCCTCGTCCATGGCCAATATCAGCTTCTTCTTTCCCAAGGCAGAGAAGGGCAATGCGCTCGCCATGAATGCCGGTCTCGGCAATCTCGGGGTCTCGGTCATGCAGTTCCTGGTGCCGGTCGTCATCACCATGGGCGTGTTCGGCGCGCTTGGCGGCGAACCGCAGGCGCTGTCGGATGGCGGGCGGCTGTGGCTGCAGAATGCCGGCTTCGTCTGGGTGCCGTTCAT
Organism: Martelella sp. AMO21009; assembly: GCF_053484295.1. Taxonomy (NCBI): domain Bacteria; kingdom Pseudomonadati; phylum Pseudomonadota; class Alphaproteobacteria; order Hyphomicrobiales; family Aurantimonadaceae; genus Martelella; species Martelella sp. AMO21009. Next base: position 17,861 of record NZ_JBAKFR010000026.1, on the reverse strand, counting down.
CATCGCGGCTACCATCGCCGCCTATTTCGGCATGAACGACATTGCCTCGGCCAAGGCCTCCTTTGCCGATCAGGCGGTGATCTTCTCGCGCTTCCACAACTGGATCATGTGCCTTCTCTATACCGGCACGTTCGGCTCGTTCATCGGCTATTCGGCGGGTTTCCCGCTACTGATGAAAACCCAGTTTCCCGAGGTCAACGCGCTTTCCTATGCCTTCCTCGGCCCGCTGGTCGGCGCGCTGAGCCGGGCGGGCACCGGCTGGATTTCCGACCGTTTCGGCGGCGGACGGGTGACCTTCTGGACCTTCGTCGGCATGTTCGTCGCTGTCATCGGCGTGCTGCAATTCCTGCCGCAGGACGGGGCGGGCGGCAATTTCTGGGCCTTCTTCGCCTGCTTCATGGCGCTGTTCTTCCTCACCGGCGTCGGCAATGCGTCGACCTTCCAGATGATCCCGGCAATCATGCGCCAGGAAGTGCCGCGCCTGATGCCGGAACTGGATGCGGGCGCGCTGCAGAAGCAGACGGATCGCGAGAGCGCGGCGATCATCGCCTTCACCTCGGCGATTGCCGCCTACGGCGCATTCTTCATCCCCAAATCCTACGGCACCTCGATCTCGATGACCGGCGGACCGGATATGGCGCTGTGGGGCTTCGGCATCTTCTACGTGCTCTGCGCCCTGTTGACCTTCTTCTACTACACCCGCCGCAACGCGCCGGTGCCCTGCTAATCGCCCGAAACAAAGGAACGGATCATGTCTCTTCTCCTCGACCGCCTCAACTTTCTGGCGCGCAAGAATGTCGACACCTTCTCCGATGGTCACGGCGTGACCACGAATGAAAACCGCGATTGGGAAGACGCCTATCGCAAGCGCTGGCAGCACGACAAGATCGTGCGCTCCACCCATGGCGTGAACTGCACGGGCTCCTGCTCGTGGAAGATCTACGTCAAGGGCGGGATCGTCACCTGGGAAACCCAGCAGACAGACTATCCGCGCACAAGGCCGGACATGCCCAACCACGAACCGCGTGGCTGTTCGCGTGGCGCCAGCTACAGCTGGTACATGTACTCGGCCAACCGGGTGAAATACCCGCTGATCCGCGCGCGACTTCTGAAGCTCTGGCGCAAGGAACGCGCCGACAAGAGCCCGGTCGCGGCCTGGCGGGCCATTCAGGAGGATCCGGCAAAGCGCGCCGAATACATCAAGGTGCGCGGCCTCGGCGGCTTCGTGCGCGCCACATGGGACGAGGTCAACGAGCTCATCGCGGCGGCGAATGCCTATACCGCGAAGAGGTGGGGGCCCGACCGCGTCATCGGATTTTCGCCGATCCCGGCGATGTCGATGGTCTCTTACGCGGCCGGGTCCCGCTACCTGTCGCTGCTCGGCGGCACCTGCATGTCGTTTTACGACTGGTATTGCGACCTGCCGCCGGCCTCGCCGATGACCTGGGGCGAGCAGACCGACGTGCCGGAATCGGCCGACTGGTACAATGCCGGATTCCTGATGCTCTGGGGCTCCAACGTGCCGCAGACCCGCACGCCGGATGCGCATTTCTACACCGAAGTGCGCTACAAGGGCACGAAGTCGGTCGTCGTCTCGCCGGACTATTCGGAAGCCGCGAAATTCTCCGATCTCTGGCTGCACCCGAAGCAGGGGACCGACGCAGCACTTGCCATGGCGCTCGGCCACGTGATCCTGCGCGAATACCATCTCGACCGGAAGGTCGACTATTTCGATGACTACTGTCGCCGCTACACCGACATGCCGATGCTGGTGCGGCTGGTGAAGAAGGATGGTCGCCTCGTGCCGGAACGCTTCCTCCGCGCCTCCGATTTCAAGGACGGTCTCGGCGAGAGCAACAATCCCGAATGGAAGACTGTCGGCTTCGACGCGAGGACCGGCGACGTCGTCGCGCCGCGCGGGTCGGCGGGCTATCGCTGGGGCGAGAAAGGCAAGTGGAACCTCGAGCAGAAGGATGGCGCGGGCACCGACATCGATCTGGTGATGAGCCTTGCGGAGAAGCATGACGGCGTCGAAGACGTTGCCTTCCCCTATTTCGGCAGCCGGGCCCACGACTATTTCCAAGGCACCGACCACGACAGCGTTCTGGCGCGCAAGGTGCCGGTCCGCCGTGTGGCGCTGGCAGAGGGCGAGGCGGTGGTCGCGACGGTGTTCGACCTGTTCGTTGCCAATTACGGCCTCGATCGCGGCTTCGGCGGCGAGAATGTCGCAAGTTCGTTTGATGATGGAACGCCCTATACGCCGGCCTGGGCGGAGAAGATCACCGGCGTGCCGCGCGAGCAGATCATCGCGACCGCCCGCGCCTTTGCGGGCAATGCCGAAAAGACCAATGGCCGCTCCATGGTCATTCTCGGGGCCGGTCTGAACCACTGGTACCACATGGACATGAATTACCGCGGCATCATCAACATGCTGGTGATGTGCGGCTGTATCGGCCAGTCTGGCGGCGGCTGGAGCCACTATGTCGGCCAGGAAAAGCTGCGCCCGCAGACGGGATGGCTGCCGCTCGCCTTCGGCCTCGACTGGCAGCGCCCGCCGCGCCACATGAACTCGACCTCGTTCTTTTACGCCCACACCGACCAGTGGCGCTATGAAACGGTGAAGGTCGATGAACTACTGTCTCCCACCGCACCGGAGGGCCCGTGGGATGCGACGCTGATCGACTACAATATCCGCGCCGAACGGATGGGCTGGCTGCCGTCCGCCCCGCAATTGCGCACCAACCCGTTGGAGGTTGCCCGTGCGGCGGAAGCCTCCGGCCAAAAGACTGCGGACTATATCGCCGATGCGCTGAAATCCGGTACGCTTTCCATGTCTTGCGAGGACCCCGATGCGGAGGAAAACTGGCCGCGCAACATGTTCGTCTGGCGCTCCAACCTGCTCGGCTCATCGGGCAAGGGCCACGAATATTTCCTCAAGCACCTGCTCGGCACATCCCATGGCCTGCTCGGCAAGGATCTGGGCGAGGAGGGGCGTCAGGAGGTGAAGGAAGCCGTGTGGCATGACGAGGCGCCGGACGGGAAGCTCGATCTGCTGGTCACGCTCGACTTCCGCATGTCGACCACCTGCGTCTATTCCGACATCGTGCTGCCGACGGCGACATGGTACGAGAAGAACGACCTCAACACCTCCGACATGCACCCCTTCATCCACCCGCTGACCAGTGCGGCCGATCCGGCCTGGCAGTCGCGCTCGGATTGGGAAATCTTCAAGGGCATCGCCAGGACGTTTTCCGAAGTCGCGCCGGAAGTGCTGGGCGTGGAAAAGGACGTCGTCCTCGTGCCGACCCTGCACGACACCCCCGGCGAACTGGCCCAGCCCTTCGATGTGAAGGACTGGAAACAGGGCGAAACCGATCCGGTGCCGGGCAAGACCATGCCGACAGTCGCGGTGGTCGAGCGGGATTATCCCAATCTCTACAAGCGCTTCACCTCCGTCGGGCCGCTTCTCGATAAGCTCGGCAATGGCGGCAAGGGTATTTCATGGAACACCGAGCATGAGGTCGGCCTGCTTGGCAAGCTGAACGGCACGGTGACGGAAGAGGGGACCTCGAAAGGCCGTCCGAAGATCGAGACCGATATCGACGCCACCGAGGTGATCCTTTCGCTCGCGCCGGAAACCAATGGCGAGGTCGCGGTCAAGGCCTGGGAAGCGCTCTCGGCGATCACCGGGCGCGATCACACCCATCTCGCCCTTCCGAAAGAAGACGAAAAGATCCGCTTCCGCGACATCGTCGCCCAGCCGCGCAAGATCATTTCCTCGCCGACATGGTCGGGGCTGGAATCGGAAAAGGTCTGCTACAACGCCTGCTACACCAATGTTCACGAACTGATCCCGTGGCGGACTCTTTCGGGCCGGCAGCAGCTTTATCAGGACCATTTGTGGATGCGGGCCTTCGGTGAGGCCTTCTGCGTCTACCGCCCGCCGATCGACACCGGAACCGTGACGCCGGCGATCGAGGCGCGTCTCGACGGCCAGCCGCATCTGGTGCTGAACTTCATCACCCCGCACCAGAAATGGGGCATCCACTCCACCTATACCGATAACCTGTTGATGCTGACGCTCAATCGCGGCGGCCCGGTGGTGTGGATTTCCGAGCCGGATGCCGCCCGCGCCGGCATTGTCGATAATGACTGGGTCGAGGTCTACAACGCCAATGGCGCGCTGGTCGCCCGCGCGGTGGTCTCCCAGCGCATGAAGGACGGGACGATCTTCATGTACCACGCGCAGGAGAAGATCGTGAACACGCCGGGTTCGCCGCTGACCGGCCAACGCGGCGGCATTCACAACTCCGTCACCCGCGTGATCCCGAAACCGACCCACATGATCGGCGGCTACGCCCACCAGTCCTACGGTTTCAACTACTACGGAACCGTGGGCGCCAACCGCGATGAATTCGTCGTCGTCCGCAAGCTCGAAAATGTCGACTGGATGGACGAGACCCCAAGCCTTGCAGGAAAGGAGGCCGCAGAATGAAGGTCCGCGCACAGATCGGCATGGTGCTCAATCTCGATAAATGCATCGGGTGCCACACCTGCTCCGTCACCTGCAAGAATGTCTGGACGAACCGCGAGGGCGTTGAATACGCCTGGTTCAACAATGTCGAGACCAAGCCGGGGATCGGCTTTCCCAAGGAATGGGAAAACCAGAAGAAGTGGAATGGCGGCTGGGTTCGCAAGAAGAACGGCCGGATCGAGCCGAAGATGGGCGCCAAATGGCGCATCCTCGCCAAGATCTTCGCCAATCCGGACCTACCGGAAATCGACGACTATTACGAACCCTTCGATTTCGACTACGGCCATCTCCAGACCGCCGGCGAAAGCAAGACCATGCCGACGGCCCGGCCGCGCTCGAAGCTGACCGGCGAGCGGATGGAGAAGATTGAATGGGGCCCGAACTGGGAGGAAATCCTCGGCGGCGAATTCGAAAAGCGCTCGAAGGATGTGAATTTCGAAGGGGTCGAGAAGGAAATCTATGGCCAGTTCGAAAACACCTTCATGATGTATCTTCCGCGCCTTTGCGAGCACTGTCTGAACCCCACTTGCGTGGCGGCCTGTCCATCGGGCGCGATCTACAAGCGCGAGGATGACGGTATCGTTCTGATCGACCAGGAGAAATGTCGCGGCTGGCGCATGTGCGTTTCCGGCTGCCCCTACAAGAAGATCTATTACAACTGGAATTCCGGAAAATCGGAAAAATGCATCTTCTGCTATCCGCGCATCGAAGCCGGACAGCCGACGGTCTGCTCGGAAACCTGTGTCGGCCGCATCCGCTATCTCGGCGTCATTCTTTACGATGCCGACCGGATTTCGGAAGCCGCCTCGACGGCGAACGAGCAGGATCTCTATGAAGAACAGCTCAAGGTGTTCCTCGATCCGAACGACCCGGCCGTCATCGAGCAGGCCCGCAAGGACGGCGTGCCGGACGACTGGCTGAAGGCGGCGAGGAACTCGCCGGTCTACAAGATGGCGATCGACTGGAAAGTGGCATTTCCGCTGCACCCGGAATATCGCACGCTGCCGATGGTCTGGTATGTGCCGCCGCTTTCGCCGGTGCAGTCCGCCGCCGAGGCCGGCAAGCTCGGTCTCGACGGCGATATGCCGGATGTCAAGTCGCTGCGCATTCCCGTGCGCTACCTCGCCAATCTGCTGACGGCGGGCAAGGAGGAGCCGGTGGTGAACGCGCTGGAACGCATGCTGGCCATGCGCGCCTATATGCGTTCGAAAACCGTCGATGGCGTCGATGACAAGGCGATTGCCGAACGCGTCGGCCTCACCGGCCAGATGATCAAGGACATGTACCACGTGATGGCGATCGCCAATTACGAGGACCGTTTCGTCATCCCGACCACCCATCGCGAGGTTTCCGAGGACGCCTACGATGTGCGCGGCTCCTGCGGCTTCTCCTTCGGCAATGGCTGCTCGGGCGGCAACAGCGACACCGAACTCTTCGGCGCCGGACGCCGCAAGGTGGTGCAGACGCCGACCGATATCTTCAAGGAGCAGGTCTGATGAATATCGCGCTGAAAATCACCTCCCTGCTTCTGTCCTATCCGGAGCGGGAACTACTGGACGACCTGCCGGAACTGAAGGCCGCGCTGGCCTCCTCGGCGGTGCCGGAAGCGGTTGCCGTCGCGCTCGGCAGGCTGATCGACGACCTTTCGGGCCGCGATCTCTACGATGCCCAGGAACGTTACGTCCACCTTTTCGACCGCACCCGCGCGCTGTCGCTGCATCTCTTCGAGCATGTCCATGGCGAAAGCCGGGATCGCGGCCAGGCCATGGTCGATCTGATGGCGCTTTACGAGGCTGGCGGTTTCGAAATCGACGCGAAGGAACTGCCGGATTACCTGCCGCTGTTCCTGGAGTTCCTATCCACGCGTCCCAGAGCTGAGGCGGAAGACCTGCTCGGCCAGACGGCGCACATCACGGAGGCGATCGGCGAGCGGCTGAGGAAGAGGGAATCCGTCTATGCCTCGGCCTTCGCCGCGCTCTCCCTGCTGTCATCGGCCGAGGCCGATCAGAAGCTCCTGAAGGAGCTGATGGCCGCGCCCGAAGACGACCCCGACGACCTGAAGGCGCTCGACCACATCTGGGAGGAAGAAGCCGTCACCTTCGGCGGCAATGCCGGCGAGGGCGCCTGCGGGCCGGACCGGCTTCGAACTCGTATGCGCGCGGCAGACCGCCAACCCGGCGATGTCGCCGGTTCCGTTTCGAATTAGGAGACAGACCATGTCAGCCTATCTCAACACCCTCGTTTTCGGCATCTATCCCTATATAGCGCTCACGGTGCTGATCCTGGGAACGGTCATTCGCTATGATCGCGAGCCCTATTCGTGGCGCTCGGGTTCGTCGCAATTGCTGCGGCGCAAGCAGCTTATCTGGGGTTCGGTGCTGTTTCACCTCGGCGTGCTGGTGATCTTCGTCGGCCACCTCGTCGGGCTTTTGACGCCGATCTGGATTTTCGATGCGCTCGGCATCAGCCACGGGGCCAAGCAGCTGCTGGCCGTCGTCGCCGGCGGCATTGCCGGGGTGATGGGCATTGTCGGCGCGACGCTGCTGGTCCATCGCCGGCTGTTCGATGCGCGGGTGCGCGCCGCCTCGACCTTCAGCGACACGATGATCATCATCCTGCTCTGGCTGCAGCTTCTGCTCGGCCTCGGCACGATCCCGGTGTCGCTGCACCATCTCGACGGCCATGAAATGGTGAAATTCATGAGCTGGGCGCAGGGCATCTTCACCTTCAATTTCGCAGCTTCTTCCTACGTCGCCGATGCGGCCTGGATCTTCAAGGCGCATATTTTCCTGGGCCTCACCATTCTGCTCGTCTTCCCCTTCACCCGGCTGGTGCACATGCTGAGCGCGCCGGTGCGCTATATCTGGCGTCCCGGCTATCAGGTCGCCCGGCAGAAGGGCGACGGATCGCGCATCAACGGCACACCGGCGGAGTGACGAGAAATGGTCAACCTTTTCACACCGCAACAGCCGCAAACGTCCGGCGCCGGGCCGGAGCCGGGCAGCGGCTATCAGGCCGTCGACACGAAAATACCGCCCAAGGCGCGGCCGGTGTTTTCCGAGATTTTCGTCAACGGGGTGGCAATTTCCGAAAGCGCCATCCTTGCCGAAGCCCAGAACCACCCGGCCGACAATCCCGGCGCGGCGCTGAGGGCTGCCGCCGAAGCGCTCGTCATCCGCGAGCTGCTGCTGCAGAAGGCCGCAGAGCAGCAGGTGACCGGCACGCCGCAGGCAACTGTCGACGGCAAGACCGAGACCGCCGAGGATGCGGCGATCCGGGCGCTGATCGAGGCATCGGTCGACGTGCCCTCTGCCGGCGAGACGGAATGCCGCCGGTTCTACGATAACAACCGGAGCCGCTTCCGCTCAGAACCGATCTTCGAGGCGCGCCATATCCTGCTTGCCGCAAATCCGACGGACGAGGCCGCCAGGCGGCAGGCGCGTGCCGAGGCGGAGCAGATGATTGCGGACCTTCAAGCAGGCGCCGTTCGCTTCAGTGAGCTGGCGCGGGCGCGTTCGGCCTGTCCGTCGGCGGAACAGGGCGGCAATCTCGGCCAGCTTTCGCCGGGCAGTACCGTGCCGGAATTCGAGGCAGTGCTGATGCGGCTACCGGAGGGCGAATTGGTCGGTTCGCCGGTTGAAACCCGCTACGGTTTCCACATCATCCGCATGGATCGCCGGATCGAGGGTGCGCAATTGCCGTTCGAGGCGGTCCAGCCGCGCATCGCCGCCTGGCTGGAGGCGGCGGCCTGGTCGAAGGCGGTCGCGCAGTTCATCGCGGTTCTGGCGGCGGAAGCCGAAATCGAGGGCATCGATATCGCCGGCGCCGATGGGCCGCTGGTGCAGTAAGGCAAAGAGGTTTGTGATGGCGGACGGAACAGGAGCGATGGGTCAATGCAAGCCGCTGGGCTTCATCCCGTTCATGCAGGATGACGCCGCCGACCGGGTTCTCGAAGCGGTCGCCCGGTGGCTCGTGGCCAAGGGGTATCGGGTCGAAGGCTTCGTTCAACATGCCGAAAAGGACGAGGGCCAGTGCTGCGGCGCGGTCGATCTGGAAGATATCGCCACCGGCCAACGCTGGCAGATCATGCAGGCGCTCGGCGCGCATGCGCGCGGCTGCAGGCTGGATTTCAATGCGCTTTCGGACGCCGCCGTTTTCGCCGAGGCGCGGATCGGGATGCGGCCCGACCTCCTGATTCTCAACCGTTTCGGCAAAGGGGAAGAGCAGGGCGGCGGGTTGCGCTCGGTTTTCGAGGCCGCCTTCGTGGCGTGCGTGCCGATCCTGACCTCGGTGAAGCAGCCTTATCTCGATGGCTGGCTGGCGTTTTCAGGCGGTCTGTCAAAAGCTTTGCCGCCCGACACCGATGCTGTCCTGCAATGGTGTTGCGACACCACCGCTCGTGCAAGGCAGGTGCGCGATGCGGCATGAACGCATGACAACACAGGTCGTGCCGCGCCCGCTCGTCGACGGCTTCGGCCGCACCGCAACCTATCTCCGGCTTTCGGTGACGGACCGCTGCGACCTGCGCTGCACCTATTGCATGTCCGAGAACATGACGTTTCTGCCACGCCGTGAAATCCTCGACCTTGAGGAACTCCACCGGCTGTCGCGCATCTTCATGGCGCGCGGCGTGCGCAAGATCAGGATCACCGGCGGCGAGCCGCTGGTGCGCAAGAATATCATGGCGCTGTTCGCCATGCTTGGCGCGGATCTGAAGCGCGGCATGCTCGATGAGCTGACGCTGACGACCAACGGCACGCTGCTGGATCGTTACGCGGAAGCGCTGTTTGCCCATGGCGTGCGCCGGGTCAACGTCTCGCTCGACACGCTCGACCCCGAGCGCTATCAGGCGATCACCCGCTGGGGCCGGATCGAACGGGTCTTCGCCGGCATCGCGGCGGCGCAGGCGGCGGGCCTCAGGGTCAAGATCAACGCTGTCGCCATGCGCGGTGCCTTCGAGCAGGAGGTGGACGACCTGATCCGCTTTGCCCATGAACGAGACATGGACCTGACGCTGATCGAGGAAATGCCGCTCGGCGAGGGACGGCATGACCGCCGGGAGAGTTTTCTGTCGCTTTCGCAGCTTCGCGAAACGCTTTCGAAGCGCTGGACGCTTCAGCCGCTTGCCTTGAAAAGCGGTGGCCCGGCGCATTATGTGCGGGTCGCCGAAACCGGCGGTGTTCTGGGGTTCATCACGCCACTTTCCTGCGGTTTCTGCGCCGCGTGCAATCGCCTGCGCGTCAGCGCCACCGGCGATCTTTACACCTGTATGGGCGATGAAGGTCGGGTCGGTCTCAGGGAGACCCTGCGAACGAGCGAGGACGACACGCCGGTCGATGCGCTGATCTCGCAAGCGGTGGCGATGAAGCCCGAGGGGCATGCATTTTCGATTACGAGTGACCATGTCGAGGGCATCGGGCGGACGATGTCCGTGCTAGGAGGTTAAAATGCTGATCGTTGCACTGACCATTTCAGATCGCGCCAGCCGCGGCGAATACGAAGATCAAAGCGGCGCCATGATCGAGACCTGGCTGGCGGAAACCGTCACGTCACCTTATGCCCTGAACCGCGTCGTCATCCCGGACGGCGTCGCCTCGGTGCGGGATACGCTGACGGAGTTGTGCGACACTGTTCGCGCCGACCTGATCCTGACCACCGGCGGCACGGGCCCTGCGCCCCGCGACGAGACGCCGGAGGCGATGCAGGCGGTGATGGAGAAGGAATTGCCGGGCTTCGGCGAGCTGATGCGGCGCATCAGCCTGGAACAGGCGCCGACCGCCATCCTCTCCCGCCAGACCGCCGGCGTGCGCGGAAAGAGCCTGATCGTCAACCTGCCGGGCCGCCCGGCGTCAATAAGGCTTTGCCTCGATGCGGTATTCCCGGCGATCCCCTATTGTCTCGACCTGATCGGCGCCGGCCGCATCGAGACCGATCCGGCGCGGATCAAGGCCCATCGTCCGCCGGGCTGAGGTCGGTCGTGGTTTGCAAGAAGGAGTTTTGGACATGAGAGGACGTCCCGCGCCGGAGCGCACCGTGATCATCGACGGCAAACCGCTTCCCGAGGTTCTGGACGAGGCGATGATCCGCGATGTGGTGCACGGCTTTTACGACCGGATCCGCGAGGACCCGCTGCTCGGACCGGTGTTCAACAGCCGCATCGCCGCCGATGACTGGCCGCGCCATCTTCAGCGGATGTGCGATTTCTGGTCGGCGACGCTGTTGCGCACCGCGCGCTATCAAGGCCGCCCGCTGCCGCCGCATCTGGCGATCCCTGAAATCGAGGAGCGGCATTTCCGCCGCTGGCTGCAGCTCTTCGCCGAAACCGTGGATGCGACCTGCCCGGAAGAAGTGGCTTCGCTGTTTCTCGACAGGGCCATGCGCATCGCTCATTCCTTCCGTCTGGCCATCGGCTTTCATCGCGGCGAAGATACGACCGGCCTGTGCCCGATCGGCCATGCCGACCTTGCCCGCCCGGCAAACGGTGCGAGATCATGAGCGCTGAGGAAACCGGGACCTTCATCGAACGCAATGCGGAAGGCCAGTTCGAAATCGGCGCGGAGCGGCTCGCCCGCCGCTTCGGCCTCGGCGTCGATGAACTGCGCGCGATGACGGCGCGCGGGCAGGTGCGGTCGTCGGTGGAGCGCGGCGACGGCGAGGACGCGGGGCGCTGGCGCCTCTCCTTCCGTATCGGCAATCGCCGCTGGCGGCTGACCGTGCGCGAGGATGGCAGGGTCGAAGACGACGAGTTCACCATCGTCACCTCCGGCGGGCGTTCGCTCTGAGCGCTATTCCGGGCCGCCGGTTTTCTTATGCGAGGGCTGTTGGTCGGCTTCCGGATCGGCCGTTTCGCCGTCGCGGCTTTCCGTTCCCAGCCAGGCCGGGTCGAGTTCGTGCAGAAAGCAGGGCGGGGACGACACTTCCACCGCGCCTTCGTCCGACTGATCTGTCTCTGCGTGGCGGTCGCTCCTTTCCGCGATGACGGCCGCGAGCACCCGCGCGTGGTTGATGCATTCGTCGCGGGCGGCGTAGAGCAAGGTTACGGTGTGTTTCTCGCTCTTTGCGCAAAGCTCATCAAGCGCGGCGTTTTCCGCAAGCTCCGCGCGGTAGCGCCGTTGAAAATCCTCCCACCGGTCTTTTCTGTGCGCAAACCATTTGCGCAGGTCGCCTGAGGGCGCGACCTCCTTGGCCCAGAGATCGACGCGGGCCTTGTCCTTCGCAAGGCCGCGCGGCCAGAGACGGTCGACGAGGACGCGCAGGCCGTCCGCCTTGTCGGGTTCGTCATAGACCCGTTTGATCTTCACCGGCATCGCGCTGTCATCCTCCCTTGTGGCGGCCCGCTTCCGCAATTCAACCGGCGGACTTGAAAGTCGCCGCGTGTCGGACTATCGTTGAACCTATCAATGTCCAATGGCGGGCATTCCATCGCAAAGCTGCGGATCCGAGAACCGTTTCCTTCAAGGAAGCGCTTCGAACGATGCCGTGGCTTTTTTGTTTTCATTTTAGACAGCGAGGAAAGCCGATGCCATCCCGGCCTATGATCCATTCTGCGCGTCATCTCCGGTACTCGTCAATCGTCGGCCCTTTTCAGGACGGGGGACGGCGATGGGCGTAGAGACCGTCAAGAGCGTCTGTCCCTATTGCGGCGTCGGCTGCGGCGTGGTGCTCGATGTCGAGGACGGGCGGATTGTCCGGCTTTCCGGTGACAAGGACCATCCTGCCAATCGCGGGCGGCTCTGCACCAAGGGCAAGACCGCGCATGAGGCGATCGCCGCGCCCGGCCGGCTCGAAACCGCGCTTGTCCGGGGCGAGGGCGTTGCGCCGGAAGCCCTATCCATCGATGCGGCGATTGCCGAAACGTCTAGAAGGCTGCGCTCTATTGCCGATGAACACGGGCCGGACGCCGTGGCGCTCTATGTCTCCGGCCAGATGTCGATGGAGGCGCAGTATCTTGCCAACAAACTCGCCAAGGGTTTCTTGCGCACGCGCCATATCGAATCCAATTCCAGGCTGTGCATGGCCAGCGCCGGGTCCGGCTACAAGCTGTCGCTGGGGGCGGACGCGCCGCCGGGATCCTATGACGACATCGAGAAGGCCGATCTGTTCCTCGTGATCGGCTCGAACATGGCCGATTGCCATCCGATCCTGTTTCTCAGGATGATGGACCGGGTGAGGGCAGAAGCGAAGCTGATCGTCATTGATCCGCGTCGCACCGCCACCGCCGAGAAGGCCGATTTGTATCTCGCGCCGAAACCCGGGACCGATCTCGCGCTCCTCAACGGCATCCTGCATCTGATCGTCGAAGCAGGCGGCATCGATGAGGCCTTCATCGACGCCCATACGGAGGGCTGGGCGGATATGCCCGCCTTTCTCGCCGACTATCCGCCGGAGCGGGTCGCGACGGTCACCGGGCTTGAGGTTGAGGACATCAGGGCCGCGGCCGATATGCTGCTTGCCGTCGGCGATTTCATGACCTTCTGGACCATGGGGCTCAATCAGTCGGTGCAGGGCACGTTCAACACCAATGCGATCTGCAATCTGCATCTTGCAACGGGCAAGATCTGTCGCCCCGGCAGTGGTCCCTTCTCTCTGACCGGGCAGCCGAATGCCATGGGCGGGCGCGAGATGGGCTATATGGGGCCGGGCCTGCCGGGGCAGCGTTCGGCGCTGGTAGCCGAGGATCGGCGCTTTTGCGAAGAGGAGTGGGGCCTTGCCCCCGGAGCCATCCGCGCCGAGGAGGGCACCGGCACCATCGCCACGTTCGAAGCGATGGCGGCGGGCGACATCAAGGCGGCGTGGATCATCTGCACCAATCCGGTCGCAAGCGTCGCCAATCGCAAGATGGTGACGGCGGCGCTCGATCGGGCGGCGTTCGTGGTGGTCCAGGATGCCTTTGCCGAGACCGAGACAACGCCCTATGCCGATATCCTCCTGCCGGCGGCGGTGTCGTTCGAAGCCGACGGCGTCATGGTCAATTCCGAGCGCAACATGGCGTTGACGGCGGCGGCAGCGAAAGCTCCTGGCGCGGCGTTGCCGGACTGGCAGATCATCGCGAAAGTCGCCTGCGCCATGGGCTATGAGGACGCCTTCACCTATGACTGCGCGGCAGAGGTGTTCGAGGAAATCCGGCAGTTTTCCAATCCCGCGACCGGCTACGATATTTCCGGCGTCACTTATGAGCGTCTGCGCGAAGGCAGCATCCAGTGGCCGGCATCCGGGGCGGGGCAGACCACGCGCAACCCGATCCGCTACCGAGCGCCTGATACAGGATTGAATTTCGCCACCGAAAGCGGCCGGGCGAAATTCTGGCCGCGGCCGCATGCCGGTCCGCGCGAAATGCCGGATGGCGACTATCCGTTCATTCTCAACACCGGCAGGCTGCAGCACCAGTGGCATACGATGACCAAGACCGGCAAGGTCGCCCGGCTGAACAGGCTCAACGCCGCGCCCTTCGTCGAGATCAATCCGGCCGATGCGGCGGCGCTTGAGATCAGCGACAATGACCGGGTGTCCATCACCTCGCGCCATGGCAGCGCGGTGCTGCCCGCTATCGTGACCGATCGGGTTTCGCCGGGCGCGCTGTTTGCGCCGTTTCACTGGAACGATGTGTTTGGCGATCAACTAGCGGTCAATGCGGTGACCGGTGATGCCCTCGATCCGATATCGCTGCAGCCGGAGTTCAAGGTGACGGCGGTTTCGCTCGCCCGCGTGGCGGCGGCGGAACCCGATGCGCCGGTGGTTGCGTGGGGCAAGGTCGAGGCCGTGCCGGTGTTGGCGGAAGGCAAGGACGCGCAGCCGGACGCGGACCCGTCAAAGCCCGGTGTCGCGGTGTTCTTCGCCTCGCAGACGGGGACTGCGGAAATGGCGGCCTCCGATCTCTGTGATGCGCTTGGCGCGGCCGGTTATCGCGCGGCGTTGCGTCCGCTCGACGCGGTCTCGCCGCGTGACCTTGCGACAAAGGACCCGGCGCTCTTCATCGTCAGCACCTTCGGCGATGGCGATCCGCCCGATCATGCGGCCGATTTCTGGGCAGCGCTTTCGCGCGAGGATTCACCTCGCCTTGAGGACCTCAGCTACGCCGTGGTGGCGATGGGCGACAGTTCCTATAACCAGTTCTGCGGCTTCGGCCGGAAGCTGGATGCCCGGCTTGAAGCGCTCGGCGCGGCGCGTCTGGCGGCCTGCCGCACGCTGGATGCGGGCGAGGAGACGGACGCGGTTGCAGCGGCGATGGCCACTCTTTCCGTGCCTTCGAAAGGCGCGGCCGCTGCGGAGCCCGGCACCCGGCCCAATGGGCGAAAGCCAACCGAAACCCTGGCGGCCAGGCTCAGCGTCAACCGGCTTCTGAGCGGGTCCGGCAGCGCCAAGGAGGTGCGCCAGTTCGGTCTCCGGGTCGATGGCGCGGCGGATTATGAGGCGGGCGACGCGCTTTCCATCATGCCGCGCAACTGTCCCGAGCTTGTCGATGAAATCCTGACCTCTCTGCAATTGCCGGCGGAAACGCCGATTTCCGGCATCAATGGCCACGATATCGGCATCGGCGAGGCGTTGCGCGATCATTTCGAGATCGGTCAGCCGCATCCGGATTTCCTCCAATGGTGGGCGGATGTCAGCGGGCATGAAACGCTGAAGACCCTGACAAGTTCGGCCGACCGGAAAGCCCTCAATGACTGGCTCTGGGGCCGGCAGATCGCCGATATTGTCGCCATGGCGCCGAAACCCGTTACCGGGCAGGCGTTCTGCGACCATCTGAAGAAGCTCAAGCCGCGGCTCTATTCGATCGCCTCCAGCCCCAAGGCGAGCCCGGACGAAATCCATCTGACGGTTTCGGTGCTGCGCCATGCCCGCCACGGGAAAAGCCGCAAGGGCGTGGCCTCGGCGTTTCTGGCCGACAGGGCGGCGGAGGCGCCGGTGCGCGTTTCGGTGAAGAAACAGGCGCATTTCCGCCCGCCGGCGGACCCCGCAACGCCGGCGATCATGGTCGGGCCGGGTACCGGCATCGCGCCTTTCCGCGCCTTTTTGCAGGACCGCGAGGCGGCGGGCGCGGGTGGGGCGAACTGGCTGTTCTTCGGCGAGCAATCGCGCGACAGCGGCTATTACTATCGCGACGAGATCGAGGCCTGGCTGAAGGGCGGGGTGCTCACGCGCTTCGACACCGCCTTTTCGCGCGACCAGGCGGAGAAGATCTATGTCCAGCACCGTATGGCGGAGAACGGGCGGGAAATCTGGAAGTGGCTGGAGGAGGGCGCGCATTTCTATGTCTGCGGCGATGCAAGCCGGATGGCGAAGGATGTGGATGCCGCACTTCGGGCGATTGCCGAGACCCATGGCGGGCTTTCGCAAGCCGCCGCTGAAGGCTACGTTAAGACGCTCGTCCGGGAAAAACGCTATATGCGCGATGTCTACTGAACCTTTTGCGGAAGCCGCCTCATGAACACCAGTGATCTGGCGATCCTTGTCATCGATGAAAACGCGATCCGCGCCGCCATCATCAGGGACGGCCTGCTCAAGGCCGGCCACCATAATGTCACCGTGGTGGAGGAACTGGTCGGCGTCGCCCGGACGATCGAGCGTCTGTCGCCGGATGTGATCGTGATCGACATCGAAAACCCCAACCGGGACATGCTCGAAAGCCTGTTCGTGCTGTCGCGCACCGTGAAAAAGCCGATCGCGATGTTCGTGGACCGTTCGGATGCAGAGACAATCCACGCCGCCGTGGAAGCCGGGGTTTCGGCCTATGTCGTCGACGGGCTGAAGCAGGAGCGCGTCAAGCCGATCCTCGACATGGCGATTTCCCGTTTCAACGCGTTTTCGCGCATGGCGCAGGAGCTGGAGGCGGCGAAAAGCCAGCTCGAAAACCGCAAGGTGGTCGACCGCGCCAAGGCGCTTTTGATGAAATCGCGCGGCATGGACGAGGAAAAGGCCTATGCGCTGCTGCGGCGCACGGCGATGGACCAGAACCGTAAGATTGCCGATGTGGCGCAGAGCCTGATCATGACGTTCGAGATGCTGGAGAGATGAAGATGCAGGACCTTTCAATCGGATTTGTGCCGCTTCTCGACAGCGCCATCGTTCTGGCCGCCGAGGCGAGAGGCTTTTTCGTCGAGGAGGGGCTGAATGTCCGCCTGACGCGGGAAACCTCGTGGAGCGCGATCCGCGACCGGCTGGCTGTCGGCAGCTTGCAGGCCGCCCATGTGCTGGCGCCGATGCCGATCGCGGCCAATCTCGGCCTGTTTCCGCTGGCGCCGAAACTGGTGGCGCCGATCGCACTCGGGCTCGGCGGCAATGCGGTGACGGTGTCGGCGGCGCTCGGCGCTGCGATGGAGGCGGAGGGCGATGAAAGCGATCTTGACCCGGCCAAAGCGGGGGCAGCGCTGAGACGGGTGATTGCGGCCAGAAAGGCTGAGGGCCTGCCGCGGCTGCGCTTCGGCGTCGTCTATGTGTTTTCCGGGCACAATCTCGAACTGCGCTACTGGCTGGCGGCCAACGGCATCGATCCCGACCGGGATATCGAGATCGTCGTGCTGCCGCCGCCCTTCATGCCGGATGCGGTGGAAGCCGGACGGATCGACGGCTATTGCGCCGGCGAACCGTGGAACACGATTGCCGCGCGGCGCGGCGCGGCGCGAATCGTCACCGTCAAGGCGAAGATCTGGCGCTCCAGCCCGGAAAAGGTGCTGGCGCTGCCGGCCGATTTCGTGGACGCCAACGAGGAGACCGTGGCGGCGCTGCTGCGCGGCCTCTACCGGGCCTCGCAATGGGCGGCCGCGCCGGAAAACCACCCGGAACTGGCCGCGATCCTCGCCGAGCCGGGCCATCTCGATGTCGACCGGGCGATGCTCGAGCCGCTGTTCTCCGGCACGCTGGCGGTCAGCGAAAAGGCGCAAACCACGGTCGAGGATTTCTTCCTGACCTCCGCCAAGGCCGCGACCTTTCCCTGGCAGAGCCATGCGCTATGGTTCTACAGCCAGATCGTGCGCTGGGGGCTTTGCGATCACTCGGCCGAAAATGCCGAGATCGCGAAAATGAGCTACCGGCCGGATATCTATCGCAAGGCCCTGCAATCGCTGCACACGCCGCTGCCGGGGGCGAGCCTCAAGGTGGAGGGCGCGCTCAAGGCGCCGACGCCGGTGGGCGCCAGTGCCGGCGGTCTTATCCTCGGTCCCGACGGCTTCTTCGACGGGCAGACCTTCGATCCCGATCGGGTGGGCGCCTATATCGAACAGCAAAAGGCGGCGATCTGAGCAGACTGCTGACAAAGCCCGCGCCAGCCACCTCCGTCATCAACTCTGTTGGATGATTTTCTCTCTGAACCTTGCATTGAGGGTCACGA
>NZ_JBAKFR010000025.1:0-55384 GCF_053484295.1 Martelella sp. AMO21009 | reverse complement strand
CCCCCCCCCCCCCCCCCCCCCCCCCCCCCCCCCCCCCCCCCCCCCCCCCCCCCCGAAGCGGCCCGAGAATACTGGCGGCATCGGTCGAAGGCGCTTCAAGGTGGGTCGCCAGTCGAAACGGTGTGCCCTGTGTCAGCAGGAAACAATCTCCGGCGGAAATGCGCAGCGGTGCGGCCCGACCGTCCATCGACAGCCAGCAATCGCCCCTCATCACGGCATTGAACTTGATGCCCTCATAGTGACCGAACGCCAGGGACCAGGCGCCCCCTGCCTCCAGTCCGACGGCGCGCACATGTTTCGGTTTCAG
This sequence comes from Martelella sp. AMO21009, assembly GCF_053484295.1. Classification (NCBI taxonomy): domain Bacteria; kingdom Pseudomonadati; phylum Pseudomonadota; class Alphaproteobacteria; order Hyphomicrobiales; family Aurantimonadaceae; genus Martelella; species Martelella sp. AMO21009. Next base: position 55,077 of record NZ_JBAKFR010000025.1, on the reverse strand, counting down.
GGTCGATACGATTTGAGACAGAGTATCCATGGCATTTTTTGAACGACTGCGATGAAAATCCGAATTTTGTAGCATGTATCGTTCGAGTTGCGGAGCCTAAATTCCCGACCACGAAAAACGTCAGCAAACACAAGGAATTCGATAATGATCGTCATAACCGCTCCGACCGGCAATATCGGCCGTCAGGTTCTCGAACGCATCGTGGCTGAATCAAAACCGGTTCGGGTGATCGCGCGCAATCCCGATCAGATTCCAGCAATGCTGCGCAACAAGGTTGAGGTTGTTCTCGGCTCTCATGGTGATTCAGAAACGGTCACGCGCGCTTTCGAAGGTGCCGAGACCGTCTTCTGGCTGCCGCCCGGCGACATGACAGCGGAAAGCGCGATGGCGGCCTATGTCGACTTCTCCCGCGCGGGCTGTGAGGCGATGGCGGCGCATGGCGTAAAGCGCGTGGTGGGCATATCGGCGCTGGGACGCGGATGGCCGCGGGCCGCGGGCCATGTCACCGCCACGCTGGCCCTGGACGACAGGATTGCCGAGACTGGCGTGCACTATCGTGCACTTGCCTGCGGGTCGCTCATGGAAAATCTGCTGCGGCAGATCGACGGCATCGCCGCCAACGGCGTATTTTACTGGCCATCGCCGGCCGACCTCCCCGTGACGGCCGTCGCCACACGTGATGTCGCTGCCGTTGCCTCAAACCTCCTGCTCGACGCCACCTGGACCGGTGTGGATGCAATTCCGATGATGGGGCCCGAGGATATCTCCTTCGGCGAGATGGCGGCCGCTATGAGCGAGACCTTGGCGCGTCCCATACGGTTTCAGGAGATGTCGATGCAAGAGATGCATGACATGACGCTCGCTCATGGCGCCTCAAACGGTATGGCACAGGCAATGATCGAGATGCTGACAGCGAAGAATGAAGGAATGGATCGACTGGTCGGGAGACCGGAACCGAATCCGGCGCCGACCGATTTCCGCACGTGGTGCCTCGAAGTTCTCGCCCCTGTCGTCAGAGCGAGACAATAAGGCCCGGCATGGAGGAGTGACCATGGGCAGGCATCATGGAAAGCAAGTTGTAATCACCTAAGGTGGCAAGGGCGGTGGCTTTTTTGGCGTTCGATGCGACCTATGCCACCGGGGCCGAGTTACCCTTCGAGGGCGGAGCCACGCCGTGAGCCGGGTTTGTTGTCAAAGCTTCATCTTTCATTCATCGGAATGTCGTCCGGGACAGATAATTGCAGAGTGTCATCACACTGCAATTATGATTGCAAAGGACAATTTCCATGAAGACCCTTTCCGCATATCTCCTCGCCGGCGCCGTCGCCCTGATGGCGCCTGCCGCCTTCGCTGACACCACCGTCGAATTCTGGCACAGCTTCGCCGACGATCGCGAAAACGGCAAAGCCCTTGCCGAGATCATCGACAATTTCGAAGCCGCGAACCCCGACGTCCATATCGATGCCCAGTTCATCGGCAATTACAACGACATCGTCGCCAAGCTCCAGGCGGCCATTCCGGCCCGCCGCGCGCCTGACGCGGTGATCATGGAGGTCACCCGCTACGGCCTGTTCGCCGACCGTGGCGTGCTTGAAGATCTTTCCGAACAGCTCGCCAACGATCCGCTTTCCGGCGATCTCTTCGACTTCGCCCGCGAAGTCGGCGTCTATCAGGACAAGAACTACATCATCCCGTTCAACTCCTCGACGCCGGTTCTCTACGTCAACAAGGACGTTTTCGAGAAGGCCGGCTACGCCGAGCTGCCGCCGCTCGTCACCTATGACGACATCAAGTCCGCCGCTTCGAAGATCACCGATAGTCTGGGCGGTGAAGATGTCATGGGCATGACGTCTCCGGGCCAGTTCGCCCGCTGGGGCCTGATCATGTCGAACGACAGCGACCTTATCGATTCCAGGTCCGGCGACATTCTCATCGACAGCCCGAACACGGTAGAAGCCTACGAATGGATGGCCTCGCTGGTGAAGGACGGTGTCGCCTCGCCCAATGGCGTGACCGAGGAATCGACCGACAAGCAGATCTTCCTCTCCGGCCATGCCGGCATGATGATGAACTCGACCGGCGACTACGGCGACGTCAACAAGGCGCTTGGCGACAGTGTCGTCGTGCTGCCCATGCCCTGCAACAAGGTCTGCTCGGTTCCGATCGGCGGCGCCGGCATCGGCATCCTGCCCTCCGCCGATGAGGATGTGAAGGACGCGGCCTACAAGTTCATCTCGTTCGCGGCCAACCCGGAATCGAACGCGATCTGGTTTGCCGCGACCGGCTACATGCCGATCAACAAGAAGACCGCTGACCAGCCGCGTGCGGCCGAAGCGATCGCCAACGAAGAGGGCATCACGGTCGCCATCGACCAGCTCGACTTCGCCCGCGCCCGCCGGTCGTCACCTGGATGCGCGCCAACGAATACGATGTCTGGCAGGCCATGGCGCTCGGCACCAAGGACGTGCAGCCGGCGCTCGATGACTTTGCCGCCCGCACCCGCGAAGAGGCCGACCGCCTCGCCAGGTAAGCGCTGAAATCAGGACAGAAGCAAAGGCCCGCGCGCCCGCTCCGGCGCGCGGGCCAAGCCGCCAACAGCCTGCCGGCAAACCCGGCAGCACAGGAAGCCGCCCATGCTGCGCAAGCTGACGCCCTATCTCTTCGTTCTGCCGCTGATGCTGTTCATCGCGGTGTTCACCTATATCCCGATCGTCACCAGCGTCGATCTCAGTTTCCGCCAGTGGGACTTCATGTCGGCCGACAAGCCCTTCGTCGGCTTCGACAACTACCGGGTCCTGTTCCGCTCGGATGCGTTCTGGAACTCGCTGTGGGTAACGACCGTCTTCGCCGTCATCTCCGTGCCGATCCGGCTCGGCCTGGCGCTCTGGTTTGCGAGCGCGCTCACCCGCGAGACCTTTTCCCGACGCATTCTGCGCGGCGCCCTGTTCCTGCCGTCCGTGACCTCGACGGTCTCCATCGCCGTGGTGTTTTCCTGGGTGTTCGCCACCGATTTCGGGATGATGAACGGCCTTCTCGGCATGGTCGGCATCGACAAGGTGCGGTGGATGCAGAACCCGGACCTGGCGCTCGGCGTGCTGATCTTCATCAACACCTGGAAGCAGCTCGGCTATGACGTGGTCATCTATATTGCCGGCCTGCAGGCGGTCCCGCAGGAGCTCTACGATGCCGCCGCCGTCGACGGCGGAAAGAGGCGCCACGTGTTCCGCCGGGTTACCTTCCCGCTCGTCATGCCGACCACCTATTTCCTGCTGGTGATTTCGGTGATCGAGGCGTTCCAGGTGTTCACGCTGGTCGACGTCATGACCAAGGGCGGCCCCGCCGGCGCCACCGATCTTCTCGTCAACCGTCTCTACCAGATCGGCTTCACCCTCTTCGATATCGGCCAGGGCTCGGCGCTTGCCGTGCTGCTGTTCATCCTTCTGGTGGGGCTTGCCGTGTTCAAGTCGCGCGTCCTCGGACGGAGGGTTCACTATGAAGCCTGACAATCCCATCCTCTCCGGCCTCGCACTTATCGCCGGCCTGCTGTTCCTGTCGCCGGTGCTCTATTCGATCTGGATGTCGTTCCAGACCTCGACGGCCTACTATACCGGCACGGTGCATTTCACCCTCATCAACTACGAGGTCGCTGTCGGCCAGTACAATTTCGCTCGCTATCTGTTCAACAGCATCATCGTTTCCGGCGCGGTCACCGTCATCGGCACGGCCTTCGCCACGATGGCGGCCTTCGCCTTTGCCCGCTTCACCTTCCCCGGCAACAACCTTCTGTTTGCCGCAACGGTGGCGACGCTGATGATCCCGAGCCATATCAGCCTGATCCCGAACTACCTGACGCTTGCCGATGCCGGCCTGCTGGACACCTATGCCGGACTGATCCTGCCGGCGATCTCGAACGGCTTCGCCGCCTTCTTCCTCCGGCAATATATCCGCGGCATTCCGCGCGCGCTCGATGAGGCCGCCTATATGGATGGCGCGACGCCCATGAAGGTGCTGTGGCGCGTGATCGTGCCGATCGCCAAGCCCGCCATCCTTTCGATGGGCCTCTACATCTTCATCGGCGAGTGGAACAACTACATCTGGCCGCTGGTCGCCACCAGCCGCGAGAACCTCTACACCCTGCAGGTCGGCCTCGCCCATCTCTACCGCCTCAACCCCGGCGAAGGGCTGATCGACTGGCCGCTGGTGATGGCCGCCTCCACCATCTCGCTCCTGCCGGTGATCCTCGGCTTCGTGCTCGTCGAACGCCACCTGATCCGCGGCATCACCATGGGCGCCGTGAAATAATCATGACCATGACTGGAAAGAATACAGTGACACGCATTGCATCCCATCGCGGCGGTACGCTCGAATTCGGCGACAGCACCTGGGCGGGTTTCACCGCCACCGCCGCCATGGCCGTCGACGAGGTCGAGTTCGACCTGCACCCGACCGCCGACGGCCGCATCATCGTCCATCACGACGCGACCCTCGATCGCACCACCGATACCTGCGGCGTGATTGCGGCGATGACGGCCGCCGAGGTGCGCGCCGCGATCGTCGACCACGCCGGCACCGGCTTCCGCCATCCGCTCTACGTCGAGGAGCTCTGCGCCATCTTCGCCGAAAGCCCTGTCGCCTTCCGCTGCGAGATCAAGCCCGGCCATGACGGACGCCCCTATCCCGGTTTCGTGCCAAAGGCCGTTGCCGCGCTCGATGCCGGCGGAAAGCTTGCCACCGCGACCTTCTCCTCCTTCCTGCTCGACACGCTGACAGACCTTGCCGCAGTCACAGAACGGCCGGCGCTGTGGCTGGTCTCGCCCCCTCTCCTCACCCAGCTTGGCCCGCGCGGCGTGATCGAAATCGCCCGCCTGCGCGGCATCGCCGAAATCGGCGTCAACATCGATACCGCCAGCGCCGCACTGCAGGCGATGGTGGAAGAGGCCGGCCTCGGCTTCGGCTGCTGGGCCGCACACACCCGTCCGCAGATCGAAAAAGCCTTCGATCTCGGCGTCAAGGTGTTCACCACCGACCGTCCGACCCTTGCCCTTTCCATCCGTAATGCCCGCCAGGAGACGAGACCATGAGCCGCATTACACTGAAGAACATCCGCAAATCCTATGACCCGGGCCCGACCGTGCTGCACGGCGTATCGATGGATATCGCCCCCGGCGAATTCATCGTCATCGTCGGCCCCTCCGGCTGCGGCAAGTCGACATTACTGCGCCTGATCGCGGGGCTCGAAACCTGCCGCGAGGGCGACATCATCCTTGGCGGCAAACGTTCCAACGACATCGCCCCGCAGGATCGCGACATCGCGATGATCTTCCAGAACTATGCGCTCTATCCGCACATGACGGTTCGCGAGAACATCGCCTTCGGGCTGGAACTGCGCGGCATGGCGAAGAAGGCGCGCAATGCCAGGGCCGAGGACGTTGCCCGCACGCTGCAGCTCGAGCCCTATCTCGACCGCAAGCCCGCGGCCCTTTCCGGCGGCCAGCGCCAGCGCGTCGCCATGGGCCGGGCAATCGCCCGCGAGACCTCGACCTTCCTGATGGACGAGCCGCTCTCGAACCTCGACAACGCGCTGCGCGTCGTCATGCGCCGCGAGATCAAGGAACTGCACAAGGCGCTGAAGGCCACGATCATCTACGTCACCCACGACCAGACCGAGGCGCTGTCGCTTGCCGACCGGATCGCCGTGATGAAAGACGGCCACCTGCAGCAGTTCGACACGCCCGAGGCGATCTACGACCGGCCGGCGAACCGCTTCGTCGCCTCCTTCATCGGCGCACCGGAAATGAACTTCCTCGAAGCCGCCGAGCTGAAGAGCGCCGGCATTCCGTCGGACCTGACCATCGGCCTGCGTTCGGACGCGTTGACGCTGGTCGGCGCGAAACCCGCGGGCACCGCCCTTCCCGCCAGCGTCACCCTGAGCGAAATGACGGGCTCGGACGTCGTGCTCCATTGCGAGACGCCGGCCGGCCGGGTTACGCTGACCGCCCACCGCAGCGCGCTTCCCGCCGATCTCGATGATTGCTGGATCGCCTGCGACATGAGGGCCGCGCATTTCTTCGACAGCGAGACCGGCGCGCGCCGTGAATTCGCCGTTCAGGAAGGCTGACACCGGGCAGGACATGGACAGAGCAGACGATATTCCCCAACACCTGAGCGAACTCGTGGCGCTCAATGCCGGGCGGCTGACGGCGGCTGATACACGCCTCCTCGACGTGCTGATGCAGAACCCGATGCGGGCCGCGCTTGAAAACGGCCGCGAGATTTCAAACCGTGCCGGGCTTCACCCCTCCTCCGCCGTCCGTCTGGCGCGTCGGCTCGGCTTTGACGGCTATCCCGAGTTCCGCACCTTCCTGCAGAACAGCCTGGTCGACGAGGGCGAGGATTTCGACAATGGCGCCGCCCGCGTGGCAGCCCGGCTGCTGCGCGCCGATGAGGGTGCGCTCGTCTCCTCCGTCATCGACAGCGAGATTGCCGCCCTCGAGACCGCCCGCAAGGCGGTCAATGACGGCCAAATCCGGCGGTTTTCCGAGACCGTTCGCGATTGCCGGCGGATCTTCGTGGTCGGCCTCGGCCACTTCGGCGCGCTCGCCCATCTGGTGAACCTCCGCCTCAACCGCTCCGGCTACAACGCCACCGACCTGACGGCGACGCCGAACCTGATGCGCGAAACGCTGATGACCATGGCGGAGGACGACGTGCTCTGGCTCTTCGCCTTCCGCAGCCCGCCACCGCTGATGCACGATATTCGCGCCGTGGCCGCCGACCGCGGCGCAACGACGCTCGCCATTACCGATGTCGCCGGCGGCCGGTTCAACCCGCCGCCGGATCATCACATCACGGTCTCGCGCGGCGCGCTTGGCCAGTCGCAATCGCTCGTCGTGCCGATGACCATCGCCAACACCGTGATCCTCGACCTTGCCGCGATCGACAATGGCCAGTCGATCAAGGCCATCGAACAGTTCGACCGCTTCCGCGAGGAAGGCCCGCCATTCAGCTGGGGCTGAGGATTGCTTTCGACCTCCGATCTGGCGAAGGGCTATCGCATAAAGGACGGGCGTCCTATCCGGCAACCAGCACGGCGTTGAGGTCGACGAGATAACGCTCGGAAAGCGGCAGGCTGGCGGCGCCGAGGGAACGTCCGTTCGGCCCGATCGTGCCTTCGGCAATTTCGGGTTTCTCGATGCCGGGGGCGTCGGTGCGATCGAGGATCGCCGCCGTTCTCGCGACGATTTCGGCCCGAACATTGCCCGGCAGCCAGCCATCGATCAGAACGGTCCCGACATCGACGACGCAGCAGGAGGCGATAATGGCAACGGCCAGGCTCCTGCAGGTCTCGTCCAGCCAGGGCTCCAGCAGGCTGTCTTCGACCACCCAGTCATCCGGCGCCCCCCAAAGGCATTCACTGGATTGTCCGGCCAAGGTCATCGCCCGCTCCAGCAGGCAGAGCGAAGCCGTGTCCGCCAGTTGACGATACGAGCCATCCGCCTGCGCGATCGGCAGAGAGCCTAAGGCTGCCGCATTGCCGGAACGACCGGTGTATAGCCGGTTGTCGAGCACCAGGCCGCCGCCGATGAAATAGCCGATAAAGAAATGCAGGAAATCCGGCGGACGTTCACCCTTGCCGAAGGCGAGTTCCGCGCCACAGGCGGCGGAGGCGTCATTTTGCAGATAGACCGGCAGCCCGATACTGGCCTCCAGTTCCGCGCGGATGTCGCGGGTGCGCCACGCATCCATCTGTCCGGTCGCAACGCCCGCGATGCGCGCCCAGTCCCAGATGCGGAAGGGTATGGCGATGCCCATGCCGGCCAGTCGCGCCTGCGGAACGGCGGTCCGCATCCGGGCAACCGCGGGCAGGACAAATGCCATCATCTCATCGAGACGCGGATAGGCGTAGACGAGATGGGCGCTGTCCAGAACCTCGCCGATAAAATTCAGGAGAACGATATCGGCCGAGCGGCGGCCGATCTTGAGGCCGAAGAAGAACGCGCCATCGGGAGCCAGCCCCATCGGTACGGATGGTTGACCGATCCGGCCGCGCACCGGCTCGCCGCGTTTCAAAAGGCCCTCCTGCTCCAGGGAGCGCACGATCACGGCGCTTGTCTGGATCGAAAGCCCGGTTCTGCGCGCGATCTCCGCCTTGGCCAGTGGTCCGTTGCGACGGATCGTGGACAGCACCAGCCGCTCATTATGGGCGCGCACACCTGATTGGTTCGATCCTCTTGATGTCGTGAAATCTTTATGTCCCTGGCCGTCTCCGGAAAAATGCGTCGTCACGTTTCAAGCTCCATCCTCAGATCTAGGTGCAGCATATTCCGCCGATTGTAAATTGGCCACAATAAATAAATCGGAGTGATTTAATATCTTGACAAAGGGCATCTCCATCGTGCTTCCTATGGCCATCGCGGCGCTTGCCGCAGCACACGCAGGCTTGGGAGAGCCTGCCGGTCAAAGGAGGAGAATTTCATGCCATTCAACAAACAGAGTGCGAAGGCCCTTTATTGCGCGACGGCGCTGGGCGTGGCGGTTCTGGCCGGAAACGCGCAGGCCGCAGACACCTCGGCCTGCCTGATCACCAAGACCGATACCAATCCCTTCTTCGTGAAGATGAAGGAAGGCGCCGTTGCCAAGGCTAAGGAACTCGGCATCGAACTGAAGACCTTCGCGGGCAAGATTGACGGCGACCATGAAACCCAGGTTCAGGCCGTCGAAACCTGCATCGCCGATGGCGCCAAGGGCATCCTGATCACGCCCTCCGACAGTTCGGCAATCGTTCCCGTTGTCGAAGAGGCCCGCAATGCCGGCATTCTCGTCATCGCGCTCGATACTTCGCTGGAACCGATCGATGCTGCCGACGCGACCTTCGCCACCGACAATTTCAAGGCCGGTGAACTGATCGGCGCCTGGGCTGCCGCAAGGCTCGGCGACGAGGCCGCCAATGCCCGGATCGCCATGCTCGATCTCGGCGTCAGCCAGCCCTCCGTCGATGTCATGCGCGACCAGGGCTTCCTGCAGGGGTTCGGCATCGATCTTGGCGACCCCAACCGCTGGGGAGACGAGACCGATCCGCGTATTGTCGGCAACGATGTCACGGCCGGCAATGAAGAGGGCGGACAGCGGGCCATGGAAAACCTGCTCGCCAAGGACCCGATGATCAACGTCGTCTACACGATCAACGAGCCGGCTGCCGCCGGGGCCTATCAGGCGCTGAAATCCATCGGCCGGGAAAACGACGTCATGATCGTCTCTGTCGATGGCGGCTGCCCCGGTGTCCAGAATGTCGCCGATGGCGTCATCGGCGCCACGTCGCAGCAATATCCGCTGCTGATGGCCTCGAAAGGTATCGAGGCAATCGCCCAGTTCGCTGCCGACGGAACCAAGCCGATGCTGACCGAGGGCAAGAACTTCTACGATACCGGCGTCGCCCTGGTGACCGATCATCCGGTTGACGGCGTGGAGTCGATCTCCGCCGAAGAGGGCATGAAGCTCTGCTGGGGCTGATCCCTATTCTTCTACCCCCTGGGAGAGGCCGCAAACCGGCCTCCCCGTTTTTCGAAAGCCAGGCTGGCGGCCGGAGCGTCCGGTTCGCGTGCCTGGAGACATTCGGGAGTGAGAAACATGCAGGAACCGACGGCACGGCGGGATGATTACGAGTCCGCGCTGGCGCAAAGCCCCACCAATGTCGCTGAATTCGAGCAGGAGCCGGAGTGGCTGATCGACAGGCTCCAGCATGCCCTGCATAAGACACCGGCGCTGGTGCCACTGATCGTGCTCTTGCTGTCGATCGCGGTCTTCGGCGCATTGCTGGGCTCGAAATTCTTCTCGCCTTTCGCGCTGACACTGATCCTGCAGCAGGTCCAGATCATCGGCATTGTCGCGGCGGCGCAAAGTCTCGTCATCCTGACGGCGGGGATCGATCTTTCCGTCGGCGCGATCATGGTTCTGAGTTCCGTTATCATGGGACAATTCACATTTCGCTACGGCCTTCCCCCCACTCTGGCCATTGTCTGCGGGCTTGCCTGCGGGGCTGCGGTCGGGTTCATCAACGGGTTCCTGGTCGCCCGCGTCAAGCTGCCGCCCTTCATCGTCACGCTCGGCATGTGGCAGATCGCGCTGGCGACCAACTTTCTCTATTCGGCCAACGAGACGATCCGCGCCCAGGACATCGAGGCTACGGCACCGCTGCTGCAATTCTTCGGCAACAAGATTTCGCTGGGCGGGGCGGTCTTCACCTATGGCGTAATCTTCATGATCGTGCTGGTGATGGTGCTGGCCTATGCCCTGCGCCAGACGGCCTGGGGCCGCCATGTCTATGCCGTCGGCGACGATCCCGAGGCCGCCGAGCTCGCCGGTGTGAACGTCAGGCGCACGCTGATTTCGGTCTATGTTCTGTCCGGCCTGATCTGCGCCTTCGCAGGCTGGGCCCTGATCGGGCGGATCGGCTCGGTTTCGCCGACTTCGGGGCAGCTGAGCAATATCGAATCCATCACCGCCGTGGTGATCGGCGGCATTTCACTCTTCGGCGGGCGCGGCTCGGTTCTCGGCACGCTGTTCGGTGCGCTGATCGTCGGCGTCTTCACGCTGGGCCTCAGACTCATGGGCGCGGATGCCCAATGGACCTATCTCCTGATCGGCCTGCTGATCATCGCCGCCGTGGCCCTCGACCAATGGATCAGAAAGGTATCAATATGACCGAACCGCTTCTGAAGGCACGCAACCTCGTCAAGCGCTACGGCAAGGTGACGGCGCTCGATCATTGCGATTTCGATCTCATGCCGGGGGAAATCCTGGCGGTGATCGGCGACAACGGTGCAGGCAAGTCGACGTTGATCAAGGCGATTTCCGGCGCAGTGCTGCCGGATTCCGGCGAGATCCACATGGATGGGCGACGCCTCAAATTCACCTCGCCGAACGATGCCCGCGAAGCCGGTATCGAGACGGTCTACCAGACGCTTGCCATGTCGCCGGCGCTGTCGATTGCCGACAATATGTTCATGGGGCGCGAATTGCGAAAATCCGGCTTCATGGGCAAGGTGTTTCGCCAGCTCGACCGCCCGGAGATGGAGCGGGTCGCCCGCGAAAAGCTGAACGATCTCGGCCTGATGACCATTCAAAACATCAATCAGGCGGTGGAAACGCTTTCGGGTGGACAGCGACAGGGCGTGGCGGTGGCGCGGGCTGCGGCCTTCGGCTCCAAGGTCATCATTCTTGACGAACCGACGGCCGCGCTCGGCGTCAAGGAATCCCGCCGGGTGCTGGAGCTGATCCTCGACGTCAGATCGCGCGGTATTCCGATCATCCTGATCTCGCACAACATGCCGCATGTCTTCGAGGTGGCCGACCGCATCCATGTCCATCGCCTCGGTCGGCGGCTGTGCGTCATCGATCCGAAGGAACACACCATGTCGGACGCCGTCGCCTTCATGACCGGCGCCAAGGAGCCGCCGGAAGTTGCGCCCGCTTCCTGAGCCGCGGGGCATCCGGTGTTGCCCGGCTGTGCGTGGAAGCGAAAAGAGCTTTTTCTGTTGATCGTTTTGGGTCGGATTTACTCTCGGTGATCACAATGAAGTTCTGTCGGCTGCGACAGAATGACATCGGAGCGCCCATCAAAACAGGACTTGTTCTCCCTCATCGGGAGGGACCGCTTCGCCTGACCGCGCGCCCACGTCAGATCTCCGGCAAGCTATTCGTTCTGAATCCTGCAACGGCTCAACACCTGAAAGGTGAAATGGTTGTCACGCAAGAGGCCGACAGCGATACAGAAAGCCGGCACCGGCAGAAGCCAGTGAGCGACCCGAGGCATAGGTGACGTTTTGTACCGGAGACATGGGCAAACTTTTCGCTTTGCGGGAGGTGTCGATGCCGTGGAAAGTCTTGAAGGGATTGGAACCGCAGCCCCCTTGATCGGGCTGATCCTCGTCATCGCCACGGTCGGCGCCTCGGTTGCCTGTCTTGCCAATTGCCTCGACCTCAACCGAAGCTCGTCTCAGAATATTCTCGATCAACTTTGCAAAACCTTGCGCAGGCCCGCAAAGCGATCGATCAGAACCATGGCGATAGCCGAAAGCACGATCAGGGAACTGGCCAGAGCCGCGGCGACGGCATCATATTGAAACTTGATATAAGAGTAGAGCTCGACCGGAAGCGGCGTCCAGCTCGGCGGCGCGAGGAAGACCGAGATCGGAAAATCGTTCCATGACAGGATGAAGCACAACGCGAAACTGGAGATCAGGCCGGTGCGGATCACCGGAAGCGTGATCGACACAAGCGTACGCATCCGTCCGGCCCCGACATTGCGGGCGGCCTCTTCATAGGACGGATCGAGATTGTGCAGACTGGCGCTCTGGATGCGCAAGGCGTAAGGCATGACATGGATGAGATGGCCGATCAGAAGGGGCAGAAATCCGGAGCCATAACCGATCACACGCACGAAATAGATGTAAAGCGCAAGGCTGAAGATCGTCGTCGGGATCAGCATGGGCGACATCAAAAACAGGTTGATCATCGCCCTGCCCCTGAAATTGCGGCGCACCAGCGCCATTGCTGCCGGCAGGACCAGGGCATTGGCGAGAAACGCAGCAAAAACGCCCAGAATGAGGCTGACGCCCATGCCGCGCAGAAACGTCTGCGAGGTCCACGCAGCGCGGAACCATGCGAAGGTAATGCCGGATGGCGGCAGGATGAATTCGCGCGGATTGAACGAGACGACCAGGGTTATGCCGATCGGAAAGATCAGGAATGCCATGACCAGCAGGGTGAAAAAGCGCAGCGCCACAGTGCCGAAATCAAGCCGGTTCAATGTTTAGCCTCCAGCTTGTGCAGGATCAGCTTGCCGAATAGGGCGCCCATGCCGACAAGGATGAGCGCGTTGACGAAGATCATGATAACCGAAAGCGCCGAGGCAAATGGTAGATCATTGTTCAAAAGCGCCTCGCGATAGATGACCAGGCCGATCATCTGCGTCTTGCTGTCCCCGATCATGAGCGGCACAGCGAAGGCCGAAAAATTCAGCGAAAACAGTATGACCAATCCAGAATGCAGGCCCGGCATGGTCAAGGGAAATACGATTCTCCAGAAGGCCGTCCAGCGGCTGGCACCGACATTGCGGGCGGCTTCAACGAGAAACGGGCTAATTTTCTCAATCGAGTCAAGCAGCGAAAGCACGATATAGGGCAGGCCGATATAGATCAGCAGGATAATAACGCCCTTGATATCCCACATGTAACGGACCGGCTCGTCATAGACGTGCAGTTCGATCATGAGCGAGTTCAAAAGGCCCCCACCACGGAATATCACGATCCAGCCATAGACCAGCGTCACCAGACCGATCAGCAACGGGGCCATGATCAATGACATCAGAATATTGCGCTGGAGACCCTTGGTGCGGGCAATGTAGAGTGCCACCGGATAGCCGCAAACCACTGAAATGAACGTGGTCAGCAAGGCGATCTTGACCGAAAACCACAACGTGTTCACCAGATACCATTTGTTGCCGAGAAACTTGACGTAATTGTCCAGAGTCAGGGCCGGCACCATATAGGCGCCATCGACCAGTTCGTTGAAGCTGGTGCGAACCACCCATAACATCGGGGCGATAACGAATATCAGAAGAACGAGCAGGCTCGGCAGAAGCGGTGGAAGGAGTCTGCGCGTCATTTCAGGCCTGCCCATCCAGCGGAACGATCCTTAGATATTCCGACGGGATTCGTATGCGCACAACCGTTCCGTTTTCGATGAGATTCTCGAAATTGTGAACTTCCGACCGCAGGATCTCACCACTGTCGAGACGGATGCTGTAACGGACCACAGAGCCGAAATATTCCGACAGAATGACAGTGCCGGTGAGTGTGTTGGCACGTTCGTCATCTTCGTCGGTCAGCGTCACGCGCTCAGGCCGGATCAGCACCCTGACGGGTTTGCCGCGCGCGGTCGCGGTCTTGCACTTGTTCGCCCGGATGACTTGGTTTGAAGCGAGCTGGACATCGTCCCAGTCATCGCCGCGCTCAACGATCTTGCCGTCGATGAAATTGGTGATTCCGACGAAATCGGCGACAAAGGCATTGATCGGATTTTCGTAAAGCTCATAGGGCATGGCGATCTGCTGGACACAACCGCCATGCATGATGACAACCCGGTTCGACATCGAAAGTGCCTCTTCCTGATCATGCGTCACGTAAAGCGTGGTCATCTTCATGCGCGCCTGCAACTCTTTCAGTTCACGGCGCATCGTCACCCGCAGGGCCCGATCGAGATTACTCAGCGGTTCGTCCATGAGAAGAAGTTCGGGTTCAAGCGCAAGGGCGCGGGCCAGTGCGACGCGTTGCTGCTGCCCACCGGAAAGCTCTTTGGGCAAACGGCTCTCATAACCGCTCAACCCGGTGATATTGAGCATCTCCTCGATCTTCTCGCGAATGAAGGTTCGGTTCTTCTTGCGAAGCTTCAGTCCGAAGGCCACATTTTCAGCAACCGTCATATGCGGCCAAAGGGCGTAATTCTGAAAGACAAAGCCGACGTCGCGTTTTTCCGGCGGTAGATAGGTCACGTCCTGGCCATTGATGCGGATCGCCCCTCCTGAGGGGGCAATGAAGCCGGCAATCATCCTCAGGGTCGTCGTCTTACCGCAGCCGCTTGGGCCCAGCAGAGAAACGAACTCGCCCTGACTGACATTGAAGGAGACGCCGTCGACGGCCTGCACGAAAGGGCCATAGTTCTTTTCCAGCCCATCCACCTGGATGGCATCATGAGGCATTTTCATCACTTTATCCAATTGACCTGATTTTGGTGGACGTCGGGCGAAAGTCGGTTTGCAGTTCTGCGTTACCTGACTGTACTTGCCGGAAAAGGGAGGAGGACAAATCCTCCTCCCATCCGATTATCGGGTAGTCAACTGGTTCAGTTCCTGCTGCCACTCGGCCTTGTCGGCCGTGATCTTGGCCTGATCGGGCAGGAACAAACGTTCGAAGGCTTCACCCTGAATCAGAAGATCCTTGTATTTGAAGTCCGCCGGGATCTCGGCATTCTTAACCGTCGGCGCATAAATGTTCCGCGTGGCGAAGGCGAGTTGGACTTCGGGGCTAAGGATATAATCGACGAAAGCCTCCGCCATTTCCGGATCGGTCGCGTCCTTGGTGATGTTCACCGAGGTGATCAGCGGGAAGGTTCCTTCCTCGGGACGGGTAAAGGCAACGTCGGTGACGCCCTTGTCCATCAGTTCCTTCATGCGTCCGGTCGCCAGCATGCCGATCCAGGCGTCCTGGGTCTGGAACAGCGAGACCATCTGGCTTTCGACATCAAGACCGCCAATCAGATTGCCGCTGTTAAACAGTTCGGCCATACGCTCGATTCCAGGCTTCATGTCGTCGATGCCGCCGCCATTCTGTTCGGCTTCCATCACCATCAGGCTCAGCGTCGGGATGTGATCCAGGCCGTAGATCAATACATGCCCTTTATAATCCGGATCCCACAGTGTGTTCCAGCTCTCGGGCACGGCCTTGATCTTGTCTGTGTTGTAGGCCAGAACGTAGTCGCCGAGGTTGGCGAAAACCGTATAGGGCGAATAAACGGCGTTATCGTAGAGATTGGCCATGTTCGGGATTTTCGACGCGTCGAGTTCCAGCCACAGGCCTTCCTTCTCCCCGGCAATCGAATTCAGCAGGGTGTTGGTCGCAACGTCGACCTGTCCCAGCCGCGACTTGATGAGGAAGTCGGGGCTTGAGCCGACGACCCATTCAATCGTGCAATCATGCTCCCTCTCGAACTTTTCGGCAACCGATTCATATGTTGCCTGATAGCTACCGCCCCATGTGGTGACGCGCAACTTGCAGTCATTGGCCAGAGCCATGCTCGCGGATGACGACGCGAAGACGATGGCGGTTGCGATTAATGTTGTCGTTTTCATAAGCAGGGTCTCTCCAGTCGATTAAAGGAAGGGGTTCCACCCGGACATATGCCGACCCGTTTCTGACGACGTGCCTGGCGCGAAGCTCATGGCTCAGACCTTTGCCTTGACCGCGCGGCGGGCGCGAAGGTCGCTGAGCGAATAACGGCAGTGAATGGCTTCCGGGTCGACCATCATTTCGATGACGGCCGGACGCCCCGATGCAACGCTCCGCTCGAATGCGGGAGCGAACTCTTCCGTCGTCTCAACCCGTTCGGCATGAGCGCCATAGGCCTTGGCCCAGGCGTAGAAATCCGGATTGACGAGATCGGTTCCGTGGACACGACCCTCGAGGCGGTTTTCCTCGTGAATGCGGATCGTGCCGTATAGTTTGTTATTGAACAAAACAACGATGACATTCGCGCCGTACTGGACCGCCGTGGCCATTTCCTCGCAGCTCATCTGGAAGCAGCCGTCGCCGACGAAATTGACCACGATCCGATCGGGAAAAGTAAGCTTTGCCGAAATCGCAGCGGGTAGCGAATAGCCCATCGAGCCGGAAATCGGGCCGAGTTGCGTGTGCAAGCGGTAATGCGGGAAATAACGCTGGCTCCAGGTGGCATAGGCCCCTACGCCATTGACGACGATAGCGTCTTCCGGCAGCCGCTGTCTCAGCCAGGTCATGATGCCGGGTAGATCAATATCTCCGGGGCAAGGCTGCGGGCGACTCTCGGCGATCAGCGTCTCACGCAGGCCTGCCGTCCAGCGCGCATGTTCCGACCTGGCCGTTCCGGCAGTGGCGACAAGGGCGGTGGTGAAGCTTTCGGTATCCAGCGCCAGCGCCAGATCAACCTGAAAGACCCGGTTCAGATCGCCATGGTCGGGCATCACGTGCACGACCTTCTGCTTCGGATGCGGTATATTGAAAAGGGTGAACCCCTCCATATAGCCCGCGCCGATCGTATTAACGTCGCTCAGGGCGTCGTTGATCATCAGGATAAAATCGGCCTCGCGGATATGGGCCAGCAGCGCCGGGTTGGCGCCGATGCCGATTTCTCCAGCATAGCAGTCAAGCCGGTGATCGATGATGTCGCGACGGCGGAAGGTCGTGACGATGGGCAGGCCGCGCTCCATCGCGAAACGCTGGATGGCGTCACGCCCGGTTTCGCTCCAGCCGGAACCGCCGACAACAATTAGTGGACGGCTGGCTTCATCGATCATGGCGAGGATTCGGTCGAGATCCTGCCGTGAGGGCGCTCCGGCGAGCGAAGGGCTTGCCGGGCGGTCTGAAACGGCGTCAGCCTTTTCCTCGAAAACGTCTTCGGGAATGACCAGAACCACCGGGCCCTTGCGTCCCGACATCGCTGTAGCGAAGGCGCGCTGCACAAATTCCGGAATGCGGCGAGGGTCGTCTATCTGAGCAACCCACTTCGTCATCGGCGCGAACATGGTGCGGAAATCATAGGCCATGAAGGCTTCGCGCTCGAGGATGGAACGCTTCACCTGACCGACGATCAGCACCATCGGCGAGCTGTCTTGAAACGCCGTATGCACGCCATTGACGGCATTGGTCGCTCCGGGGCTGCGGGTGACGAAAGCCACGCCGGGACAGCCGGTCAGCTTGCCATAGGCTTCCGCCATCTGCGCGGCGCCATTTTCGTGACGGCAGCTGACCGTGCGTATGTCTTCATGGCGGGACGACAGCGCATCCAGCGCAATCAGAAAGCTTTCGCCGGGAACGTGATAGACGATCTCCGTACCGTTCAGCTTCAGTTCGTCGGCGAGAATTTCCGCACCGGTTCTCATTTGCGCGCTCCTTTGGCTTCAACCGATCACGAAGGGGTTTTCAATCTCTTCAGCGGTGGACAGCCAGACGGCCTTGGTCTGGAGATATTCGTAAATTCCGGCGACGCCATTCTCGCGGCCGATACCGCTCTTCTTGTAGCCACCGAAAGGCGTCGTGTAAGAAATGTCACGATAGGTGTTGACCCAGACGCTGCCGGCCTCAAGCTGCTCCGACATTTTCAGGGCAAGCCGCATATTCGACGTCCAGACGCCGGCGGCGAGACCGAATTCGCTGTCATTGGCAATGGCCAACGCCTCTTCCGGTTCATCAAAGGGGATGGCGGCAAGAACCGGACCGAAAACCTCTTCGCGGGCGATGCGCATGTCATTATTGACGCCGGAGAAGATTGTCGGCTCGACGAAAAAACCGGTCTGGCACTCGTCGATATCCGGACGCTTGCCGCCCATCATCAGTTCCGCTCCTTCCTCGCGGGCGATGTCGATATAGCTCAGCACCCGGTCATACTGCATGCGGTTGGCGATCGGGCCGATCTGCGTCTCCAGCTTGCGGGGGTCGCCGATACGGGCTTGCCCAGTGAAAGCGGAAAGCTTTTCAAGGAATTCGTCGTGAACGGAGCGGTGAACCAGCAGGCGCGAGCCGGCGATGCAGGTCTGACCGGTCGCACCGAAAATGCCGCCGACGACGCCGCGCACGGCATTGTCGAGATCGGCATCGCCGAAAACGATATTGGGGGATTTTCCGCCCAGTTCGAGGCTCGCGCGTTTCACGTCCTTCGCCGCCAGCGAATAAAGGTATGCGCCGGTTTTCGTTGAGCCGGTAAAGCCCAGATGGCGCGTCAGCTTGTGGGTGACGAGCGGTTCGCCAACTTCGGGACCAAAGCCGGTCACCACATTGATCACCCCGGTGGGGAAACCCGCCTTTTCAACGAGTTCCATAAGTTTGAGCGCGGTGGCCGAAGTATGCTCGGCGGGCTTCATGACGATGGTGTTTCCGGCGGCCAGCGCCGGAGCGGCCTTCAGCGAGAACAGCAAAAGCGGCGCGTTCCACGGCACTATACCGACGCATACGCCCAGCGGCTCGGGGCGCGAGAAGCTCAGCGCAGGCTTGTCGCAGGGGTGAACGGAACCTTCGACCTTGTCAGCCAGACCGGCGTAATAGTGATACCAGTGCGGGATATAACGGATCTGGTGGCGCATTTCCTCCAGCAGGCGGCCATTGTCGTGAACCTCGACCTCGGCCAGTTCGTCGGCATGCTCCTCGATCAATGCAGCAAACTTCTGAATGATGCGGGCTCGCCTGGTCGGATGCATGCGCCCCCATGGACCTTCTTTGAAAGCCTTGTGGGCCGCGCGTACGGCGCGGTCGGCATCGTCGGCGTTGCCGCGCGGCACCAGAGCCCAGGGCTCCGCGGTAAAGGGATCGATCGTCTCGAAATACTCCCCTGAAGCGGGGGCGACCCATTCGCCGTTTATATACATCGACAGCTTGGGCAAAGCTTCTGCGGACATGCCTGTTCCTTTTCAAATGCCATTCTGCGCATTTCCACATCACGATATGAAAATTGCGATATCTATTTCTAGATAAACATATATTTTTTCGAGTCGTCAATAATAGAAATTATAGTTTGATATAATACCTAAAAATTAGGCATTTCGCCCAAAATATCACCCCTTCATGCCTAAGATGGCGCCATGGAAGCGATATTCGCATCATTGACGGTCGGTTTTGAAATAAGGCTATGGACAAATAGTGATATACATTTTAGGTGGTCTAATATCATTTTGCAGGAAGCCCATGACCGACAATCCACAACCCCTCTACGCGCAAATCAAAAGCGCCATCGACCGTCGCGTAGAAGCCGCTGAATGGCCGGCTGACTTTCGCATTCCGACCGAAGCAGAACTTGCCGAGGAGTTTGGCGCTTCGCATCTGACCGTCCGGCGCGCATTGCGCGAACTTCAGGCCGAAGGGGTCCTCATCCGCGTTCAGGGGCGCGGCACCTTCGTCGTTGGCCCGCGCATGCAGTGCGCGGTTTTCAATATCCCGGATATGTCCGAGGAAATTGCGCAGCTCGGCGGCGCCCACAGCGCCCGCGTGATCCAGCTTTGCGTCCTGCCGAAGGACAGCCCACTGCGCGGCATGTTGCAGGTCGGCCCGGAAGACGCTGTCTTTCATTCGCGTCTGCTGCATCTGGAGGATGGAACGCCGATTCAGCTGGAGGACCGTTTCGTCAACGCCTCCGAGGCGCCCGGTTACATCGAACAGGACTTCACCAAGAACACGACTCATAATTATCTTTTGCGCGAGACCACGGTCACCAATGTCGACAACACCATCCGGGCGATCCGGGCGGATGAGGAATCGAGGCACCTGCTGCAGATCGACGCGAACCAGCCCTGCCTTCTGCTTGACC
The DNA here is from genome assembly GCF_053484295.1 of Martelella sp. AMO21009. Taxonomy (NCBI): domain Bacteria; kingdom Pseudomonadati; phylum Pseudomonadota; class Alphaproteobacteria; order Hyphomicrobiales; family Aurantimonadaceae; genus Martelella; species Martelella sp. AMO21009. The sequence continues at coordinate 34,971 of NZ_JBAKFR010000025.1, read as the reverse complement.
GGTCGACCTGGCGTGACGGCATTCCTGTTACCCGCAGCCGCTTTCTCTATCCCGGCGACCGCTATCGTCTGCGCAGCTCCCATGAAGCACACACCAGTCGGATCGCGCCGCCCCTCTCCCTAACCAAGAAACGCTAGATTTCAGCCATGAGAGACTTTGTTCAGAAACTGCAGAAACGCGGCGACCTTCTGATCGTCGACAAGGAAATCGACCCGGCCCATGAACTGGCGGCGGTCACCCATCACGTCCAGAAGCGATGGGGAAAGCCGGTCCTGTTCAACAATGTAAAGGGAACGAAATTTCCCGTCATCACCAATGTCTATGGCACGCGCGAGCGACTTGCCGAGGTCATCGGCATCGATGCGGACGATTTCTGCCGGCAATGGAGCAAACTATCGTCTTTGGGCACCTCCAGCATGGCCGAGCCGCTTGTGCCTGCCGATGAAAATAATATTGAATATGAGGAGGTGAAGCTGTCGGACCTGCCGCTGATCACCTATTCCGATCGTGACGGCGGGCCTTATTTCACCTCGGCCATGTTCATCGCCAAGGATCCGGAAACTGGAGTCGGCAATCTTTCCTATCACCGCTCGATGTACATCAGCGACAATGAACTGCGTTGCCGTCTGGCTCCCCGCCATCACCTGACGATCTATCATGAAAAGGCGGAAAAGATGGGCAAGCCGCTGGAGGCGGCGATGCTCATCGGCACGCCTTCCCATGCCTTTCTGACAGCGGCGGCACCGCTGCCCTACGACGTCGATGAACTGGAGGTGGCGGCCCGCCTGCGCAGCCGGCCAATCCCGATGCGCAAATGCAATCACATTGACCTTGAGGTCCCGGCGGAAACGGAAATCGTCATCGAGGGCCGGTTCCTGCCCAATGACAGGCGACCCGAAGGACCGTTCGGCGAGTTTATGGGCTATTACGTACCCGTCGGCCCGAACGCGGTTTTCGAGGTGCTAGGCGTCACCGCGCGCAAAAACGCGATGTTCCACTCCATCCTGTGCGGTTCGCCCGAAGAGGTGCTGACGCTGGAACTGTCGGTTTCGGCCAGCATCTACCAGCGCCTGAGCGCCGCCCTACCGGGCATCGTCAACGTCGCCTGTCAGCCCTTCGTCAATCACGCAATCATCCAGATCGAACCGCAATTCGAAGGTCACGCCCGACAGGTCATGCTAGCGACCATCGGCGCGGAACCCATCTGGGCAAAACAGATCACCGTCGTCGATACCGATGTCGATATTTTTGACATGAATGACGTTCAATGGGCAATCCTGACCCGATCACGACCGGACAAAGACGTGATCATCATTCCAGAAACCCCGTCCTTCTATCGTGACGAGGCCAAGGATCACTGGGGACGGATGCTTGTCGACGCCACCAAGCCCTGGGGCCGCGAGCAGGAGTTTCTGCGCAAGCGGCTAAGAATGGTCAAAGACGTGAAGCTATCAGACTGGTTCGAGGGCGCGTAATGGCCGAGCGGCGCCTGATTATCGGGATTTCCGGCGCGTCAGGTGCGATTTATGGCATCCGCGCGCTGGAACTGGCGCGCGGATCCGGGGTCGAAACCCACCTCGTGGTCAGTCAGGCGGCGCTTCTGACGCTGAACCAGGAGCTGGGGCTGACCAAGGGGGACCTCTTCTCCCGAGCCGATGAGGTTCACCCGGTCCAGAATGTCGGCGCGACCATCGCCAGCGGCTCGTTTCGCACCATGGGCATGCTGATCGCGCCGTGTTCGGTAAAGACGATGTCCGAAATTGCCAGCGGAGTAACAGCCAATCTGATGAGCCGGGCCGCCGATGTTGTTCTGAAGGAACGGCGGCGACTGGTACTGATGCTGCGTGAAACGCCGCTGCATCTGGGGCATCTGCGCAGTATGACGACGCTGACAGAAATGGGGTCGGTGATCATGCCGCCGGTTCCCGCCCTTTACGCCCGTCCACAGACGATTGACGAGATGGTCAGCCACAGCTGCGCGCGTGCGCTGGATCTTTTTGAAATCGAAACCAATGCCATCAAACGGTGGGACGGGATCAAGGCCGACCTTGCCCGGCAGGAGGAAGCGCGATGATCGCGCCAGTTCGCCATTGCACCATACATGGCCGGACGATTGGCATCATCGTGCTGGATACCGGCTTTCAACGTCTGCCCGGCGATATTGCCCATGCCGAGACCTGGCCGTTTCCCGTCCAGTATCGCATCGTTCGCGGGGTGCGCCCGGCCGATGTCATCGAGGGCGATCCGGCCGAGACACTTACTGCTTTCCGGGAGGCGATCGACGATCTGGTCGCGCTCGGCGCGGGCGGGATTGTCACGAGTTGCGGGTTTCTCGCCGCCGTGCAGCCGGAACTGGCGGCCTATTCTTCCGTTCCCTTCCTGTCTTCGGCCTTGCTGCAAGTGCCGATGGTCGCCCGTGTCCTGCCTGCGGGTCAGAAGGTCGGGCTGGTCGTCTCGGATGCCACTGCGCTGCAGGAGCGCCACTGTCGCAATATGGGGTTTGCCCCCGGCCTGCCCATCGCGGAGCTTCTCGCCGATGGCCCGATCCGCGCGAATATGCGCGACAATGCCGTGTCCGTCGATCCGCTGGCCCAGGAACAGGATGCGATCGAAACCGTCGGCAGGCTAGTCGAGGCGCATCCCGAAGTCGGAGCCGTCGTGCTCGAATGCGCCAATCTGCCACCCTATTCTGCAGCGATCGCTCGGCAATTCGGCCGTCCTGTCTATGATGTGGTGACCCTGGTGCACTGGCTTCACAGTTCCCTTGTTCCGCCGGACTATGCGCGGTGAGCCGACGTTACGACATGGCGGTCATCGGCGGCGGTCTGATCGGCTCGGCCCTTGCATGGGGCGCGGCGCGCGCGGGAGCCGATGTCATTTTGCTGGATGAGGGCGATATCGCATTGCGCGCCGCCCGCGGCAATTTTGGTCTCATCTGGCTGCAAGGCAAGGGAGTGGGCCATCCCGACTATATGCACTGGTCCATCCGGGCCGGGCGGCTGTGGCCAGAGATGGCAGATAAGCTACGCGAGGAAACCGGCATCGATATCGGCTGGCGCGGCGGGGGCGGTCTGAATTTCTGCTTGTCGGAGGATGATGTCGTCGCCCGTCGCGACATGATCGCCCGGACAAAAGAACAGGGCGGCGAGATTGCATTTGACTGGCTGGATCGCAACGAACTGAAGGCTCGCTATCCCGGGATCGGTCCGGACGTGTTGGGCGCTACGGTTTCCGATCTGGACGGTGAAGTCAACCCGATGCTGACCATGCGCGCAATGCAGCTGGCCTTGCTGAAAAACGGCGGTGCATTGCGCACTGGCTTCTCAGTCCGCGACATCCGCCCGTCGGCACAGGGATTCGACATTGAAAGCGGCGACGACGCCCGCGTCCAGGCCGGGCGCGTCGTCATTGCGGCAGGGCTTGGCGCGCCGGCGCTTGCTGCCAATATCGGCATTCGACTTCCGCTATCTCCCGAGCGTGGGCAGATTTTAGTGACAGACCGCGTCGCCCCCTTTCTCGACCGCCCCTCGGGAGCGATCCGTCAGACATGCGAAGGCACCGTCCTGTTCGGCAGCTCGCATGAGGATGCGGGCTTTTCCACCGGAACAGATGTGGACACGATTGCCCGGCTTTGTCATCTGGGAGTTCGGCTGTTTCCCGCTCTCGCAGCCGCACGGGCGGTGCGAGCCTGGGGGGCGCTCAGGATCATGACGCCGGATGGTCTGCCGGTTTATGAAGAATCGAAGAGCTGTCCCGGCGCTTTTGCCGTAACCTGTCACAGCGGCGTGACGCTGGCCAGTGTGCACGCTCTCGATCTCGGGCCGGCGCTGGCTGCGGGATCGCTCGGACCGGCCCCCGACACGATGAGGAGTGCGCGTTTTGACGTTTCGCTCAATTGAAGTCGCACCCTGGCACGGACATTTTTTCTTCGAGGGGCAGACCATTCCCTTCCATGCCGGCGACAGCATTGCAGGCGCCTTGCTGGCGGCGGGCGTTTCGACTTTCCGGACCACTCCTGCAAAGGGATCGGAACGCGCGCCCTATTGTCTGATGGGTGTATGTTTCGACTGTCTCATGCGCATTGACGGCGTCGACAATCAGCGTGCCTGCATGACGATGGCATCGCAGGGTCTGGAGATCGAACGTCAGGACGGCTTTCGCCGGGATGCTGTTTTAACAAAGGCGGGAAGAAAACCATGACAGCCAGCTGGGATGCCGTCGTCGTCGGAACCGGTCCGGCCGGCATTGCCGGGGCAACCCGGCTCGCCGAAGCCGGCCTCAAGGTTCTGGCGGTGGATGAAGCTCCCGCGCCAGGCGGTCAGATCTGGCGCGGCATTGAAACCATCCCCGACAGCCGGGCAACAGTGCTCGGCAAGACCTATATGGCGGGCAAGGCGCCGGTTGCACGTCTGCGCGCCAGCCCGGCCACGCTCCGCCTTTCGGCGCAGCTGTGGCGGGCCGAAACGGATGGTACAGTATGGCTGCGCGATAGCAACGGGATTTCGAAACACAATGCGGCCTGCCTTCTGGTCGCGACCGGAGCGATAGAAAGGCCCATCCCCCGGCCGGGTTGGACATTGCCGGGCGTTACCACCATCGGAGCATTGCAGATTCTGCTTAAGCGGGAAGGCATTTTGCCCGATGGGCCACTGCTTCTGGCCGGAACCGGACCACTTTTCTATCTTTACGCCCACCAGTGCCTGATGGCCGGAAAACGCAATATCGTTCTTGTCGACACGGCCTCACCGGTCAACTGGCTACCGTCGCTGCGTTTTTTTCCACAGGCACTGCTCGGCGAGGGACCCTCCTATCTTTTCACGGGCGTCAGCCTGTTTGCGGCATTTCTGCGTCATCACGTCAAGATGATCGTCGGCGCACGCGACCTTCAGATCAAGCGCAGCACGGATGGAAGGATCATCCTACACTATCGTAGAGGAAAGCGTCGCCATCAGCTCGAGGCGGCGCATATCGGTCTTCATGAGGGGGTCATCCCCGAAACCCATCTGACTCGCTCGCTCGGTTGTGACCATGAATGGTCAAAAGCCGGACAGGCCTTCATTCCCACCCGTAATGGCGGGCTACAAAGCTCGGCGGAGCGCATCTTCATAGCCGGTGATGCAGGCGGTATCGGAGGCGCCAGCGTGGCCTCAATTGAAGGCGACATTGCGGCCCTCTCAATCCTCGGACATCTTGGGCGAGGCGGCGATAATGAACGGCAGATGCGTCGGCTGCAATCGGCGCGGGCGGCACATCTCGCTCCGCGACCGTTTCTGGATAGACTTTACTGGCCCGGCACAGAAGCTCTGGCGCCACCTGATGACGCCATCGTCTGCCGCTGCGAGGAAATCACCTCCGGCGAGATTCGCGCGGCACTGCAAGCCGGCGCCCACGGACCGAACCAGATCAAGGCATTCCTGCGGCCGGGCATGGGTCCCTGCCAGGGGCGGCTCTGCGGACCGCTGCTGACCGCGCTGACCATGGCAGAGCACGGCATCTCACCTGAAGACGCAGGCGCTTTGAGTGTTCGCTCACCGTTAAGGCCAGTAAGCGTGGGTGAACTCGCTTCACTTCATGACCAGAACACCAACCATTCGACCGACCGCGTAAGCTGACGAGCGCCTCGACACATGAAAACAGCTTTCTCAGATACGATCGACGTCTTCCTGCTTGGCCATCACGTCATGTCAGTTGCTCTCTGTGATTCAAATGGTCCATGGGCTGCAAGCGTTTTCTATGTGACTGATCTGGACAGGCGCCGCCTCATGTTCTTCACATCAGAAACGACCCGCCACGGCGCCGCTTTGCTCGCGAATGGAAAAATGGCGGCAACGGTCGCAGGGCAGGAACGCGACGTCGGCAAGCTTTGCGGTCTGCAGATCGAGGGAGATGCCGCCATGCTGAAAAAAGCAGAAGCACAAAAAGGCATTGCACTATTTCGGACAGCATTTCCCGAAATCACTGATAATAAAGCCACCCTCTGGGCCTTCCGACCCAACCTGATAAAACTCACCGACAACACCAAGGGCTTCGGGCATAAGGAGGTCTGGCAGGCCGGGCGAGATAACTAAATGTCTTTTCGCCGGGCAAGCTGCGTTGATCCAGAGACATGGCAAGCGAGAGGGAATGGTCCTATCTCCGGCATCGACTCGGCGTTGGCAAGACCGAAACGGCGCTTGAAATCGCCCGCCAGCTTTTCGGCGGCGAACAGTCCCTGACCACGATCAAGATGTAGGAATATCAGCAGCGCCACACCACCTCACGCCTTATCGGCTCGCCGCCGGGCTATGTCGGCTATGGCGAAGGCGGCCTTTTGACAGAAGCCATCCGCAATAAACCCTGTTGGGGTCAGGAATAGGCGGCCGAGCTGTATCTTGCCGCGCGTGTCGCGATTGATCCCGATCCGCCGGATGAAAAAGCGTTCCTGCAAAACCTAGCGCAATCTTTACGGCTGCCGATCGCTCTCATCAGTCATCTCGTCGCCCAGGTCGCGCGCAGAACCTGGAGACCAGATAGCGCCGTCGAGCAATAATATCCGTCGACGGGCAGCGCCTTCGGATCGAAATCGGCGGACATATCGGCTCCTCTGCGCGCTGCCTGAGAACGACTTTGGGCGGAGCACATTGCATCGCCCGAAGTCCGGCAATAGCCTGATTTACCGTCAAGCTTCGACCAGCCGCTCCCTGAACCAGCGCGCGAGTTCCTCTTCCCCGATCACGCCGCCAGCCACGCCTTTCATCAATTGAATGGCATCGACGGGCTGGAAACGAAGCCGGTATCCGTTGTCAGCAAGGAAAAGACGCGCCGCGATCCAGGCCGTGCGCTTGTTGCCATCCATGAAACCATGGTTCTTGGCGAGACCAAACGCATAGGCTGCGGCAAAATCTGACGCGTCCGGGGAGCCATGTGCAGCCAGATTCTGCGGACGGGCCAAGGCGCTTTCTATCCCGTCAGCATTACGGATGCCTTCGGAGCCGCCATGTTCCGACAATTGCCTGTCGTGAACCGCATATATGACAGCCGGTTCCACCCATCGCCAGTTCTTCATTGCGGCCCCCGTCATTTGGCGAGCGCGCGCAATACCTCGCGGTCGTCGTGCATGATTTCATCGGCGAGTTCCATCTGGCGGACGAATTCCGGATTATAGGGCGTAAGGCGATAGCCTCCGTCCGCTGTTTCCGTCAGATAGAGGGTATCGCCCTTCTTGACCTTCAGATGGGCCATTATTTCCTTGGTGAGGATGACGCCGGACGATGCGCCAACCGTTGTAATCTTGACACTCTGCATAGCGGCTGCCTCTTTATATAATACCCATTATATAGACAATGACGCTTGTTCGATCAATGGCAGGGAAGTCCGCGGCGAGATGCGACGCCGCGTGCGACGCGGGATCACGACATCTCGCAACGCCGCTCCCTGTGAGCGGAACCAGAGTTTAACGGCGATCGTCGATACACGGCGCTTCATCGAACCGCATTTCACGCGCGAGTGTTGCCATCAGCTCTGCGGCGGGCATGGCACGCGCGAGCGGCGCACCCTGCCCCGCCCATTGCGCACCAAAGCCGGCCTCGCCGCAGGCTTTGGCGGCGGCGTGAAGGGCCTTTCCGGCGTCGTAGGCAATGGGATAGTCGGGCGGCGTGGCTCCGCGAAGCGGTGTTTCCGCCAGTTCCGTGAACCGGTTGGCAAGTGCGCGCGCCGGCCGGCCGGAAATCGCGGTTGTCAGCCGCGTGTGGAGTGCACCCGGTCCCTTCAATGCAGCGCGATAGGCATCATCGGCGGCCGACTCGGGACAGGCAATAAAGGCTGTCCCGAGCTGTGCGGCGCTCGCGCCGAGATCGCAGGCGGCGGCAATGCCCGCGCCATCCATGATCCCGCCTGCCGCGATAACAGGGATGCCGGTCTTCCTGACCAGAAGCCGCGTCAGCGCAAATGTGCCAAGACCATCGTCGGTGGCCAGCGGATCGAACACGCCGCGATGCCCGCCGGCTTCGATCCCCTGCGCGATGACGGCATCAAGCCCGGCGGCCTCGACGGCTTTGGCCTCGTCAAGGCTCGTCGCCGTTGCAAGAAGCCGGATGCCGGCGTTGTTCAGGGCAGTGATCGTTTCAGCCGGCGGCAGGCCGAAATGAAAGCTGACGACAGCCGGCTTTTTCTCGACCAGAAGAGACAGCATCTCCGGGTCATCGGAAAAGCTCTTGTAGATGACGCGCAGATCGGCAGGCGGCGCGGCGCCGAATTCGGCGAAGACGGGCTCGAGTGCCGCCAGCCATGCTGCCTCCCGTTCCGGGTCCTGCACGGCAGGGCCATGCACGAAGACGTTGACGTTGAAGGGCCGGTCCGTTTGGGCGAGGGTTTCGTCGATCATGGCGCTGGCACCGGCGACGTCACTCGCGCCGATGCCGATCGAGCCAAGCCCGCCAGCGTTTGAGACCGCCGCCGCCAGCGCCGGCGTCGAGACGCCAGCCATCGGCGCCTGAATGATTGGCAGCGTCATTCCGAGTCCTTCAAGCATTTCGCCATCTCCTTTCACCGTTCCGCATACATATCGATCAGGTCAGCACAAATTCCCTGAAAGAGAATTCACCTTGACGTTCATTACCATTTAAAGAATATATATTTCCATTTGTTCTGCAATGGAGAATTTCGATGGACCTCGCCACACTCGCCGTCTTCAGGGCCGTCGCCAGAGAGGAGAGCATCACCCGGGCCGCCGAACTCCTGGGTCGCGTGCCATCGAACGTCACCACCCGGATCCAGCAGCTGGAGGCGGAGATTGGCGTGGCGCTGTTTGCCCGCGAGACGCGACGCATGGTGCTGACCAGCGAGGGCGAAACCTATCTCGACTATGCCGAACGCATCCTCAATCTCGCCGACGAGGCGCGCCAGCAGATCAATCCCGAAGGCCCCGGCGGCACACTGCGCATCGGCTCGATGGAAAGCACGGTCGCAAGCCGCCTGCCCACATTGCTTGCCGCCTTCAACCGCGACTGGCCGGAGGTGACGATCGAGCTCCCGACGGCGCCGACACGCCAGCTTGTCGATGCGGTTCAGGCCCACCGTATCGACTGCGCCCTAATCGCCATTGCGGCGGACGATAGCTGGAGCGCGCTCGACGCGCTGGAAACAGTCCCCGTCTTTCGCGAGGAGCTCGTCCTCCTCGTGCCAAAGGGGCACCGCCCGGTTCGCGCGCCAGCGGACGTGGGACCGATGGCGCTGGCAGCCTTCGCGCCGGGCTGCACCTACCGCATGCTGGCGGAGGAATGGCTGATGGGCGGAAGCCGTGCCCGCTCGTGCCTGAAGATCCAGGAGGTCGGCTCCTACCACGCCATGTTCGCCTACACCGCGGCGGGGGCCTGCGTCAGCGTCATGCCGAAAAGCGTCGCCGACACGCTGTCCCATCTCGGCTCCGTGGAGGAGCATGAGCTGATGACCGTCGACACCCATTTGGCCTGCCGGCCGGGGTTCGCCACGCCCGCATTCCTCGAATGGCGCAAACGTCTCCTGGCGGCCTCGAACATCGAACCTTAAGCGAACGCATGAGAGACCCATCGTCCCTGATGCGTTCCAGAAACCGGTCGACCTGCTTTTCATTATTCTCAAGCATTCTCAAGCGGCGCGCCGATCGCCTTTGCGCAAGCCTCTTCTTGGCCGCTTTCGGGTCAAGCTACATATGCCCCGGAACTACTGCGCCAGAGTGTGATCAGATCGGGGGCCGCTTTCTTGCAGCGTTTTGAGGAGCACTTCATACGCGCCGTCAATGTCCTCCCGCAGGGCGGAGACCGCGCCCCCGGCATCGCCCGCGCAGATTCGCTCATACAGAGCGCGGTGCTGCCGGTTCGACGCCTTGTAGTGACCATGGCGTTGCAGCAGGTGGAACTGCGGATTGATCCGGAGCCAGAGTGTGCCGATGATCTCAAGCATGAGCGCGGAGCCCGCCTGCGTGTAAATCGCGAAGTGGAATTCGTAGTTGCGGTGGATGAAGTCGCGCACCTGCCCCTTGGCTTCCGCATCTTCCATGCTTTCCAGCAGGGCCTCTAGTTTCGCCTCGAACGCCGGCGTCCGGTTCGCGACAGCCCAGGTGACGGCCGAGGCCTCGATCTCGGAGCGGACTTTACGCAGGTCCTCAAGCTGTCGCACGCCGAGCAAAGGCACGCCGATCGACCGACCGGACACGACGGTCAGCGCTCCGAGCGCCATTAGCCGGGAAATCGCCTCGCGCACCGGCATCGGGCTGACATTCAGCGCCTTTGCGATGCTCGCCACGGTGACCGATTCTCCCGGAGCGATCTCGCCCTGGAGGATCAGGTCGCACAGGCGCTGGTGCACCAGCGCCTGAAGCGTCTCCTTTTTCAACGGCGTCACGTTTTCGAGCATGGTGAATCCTCTTGTTCCACACACAAAGCTACGAAATTTCGCCTAAAAGAGAAAGAGGTTTTGACTTTTGATCAAAGATATTTAATCTTCAGACCTGTCGGGCGACCTGGAGAGTCGCCTACCAAGGGAGGAAGCCATGATTGGACGTTTATTAGCCGGCGCAGCCTGCGCCATCGGTCTTGCGGGGGCAGTGCAGGCGCAGGACGCCGAGCCCTATAAGATATTTCTGTCGATGAGCTACATCGGCAATGACTGGCAGGCCGAAGCCTCGAACATGATCAAGGCGCTGGCCGCATCCGAGGATTACAAGGACCGCGTCGACCTTGAGGTGCAGGTTGCCGGCCCCAATGCCCAGCGCCAGATTCAGCAGATCAATGCCATGGTGCAAGCCGGCGCCGATGCGATCGTGGTCTACCCGATCTCACCCACGGCATTGAACAGCGTGGTGCGCAGCGCCTGCTCGCGCGGTGTGACGATCATCGCCTACGATGCCGAGATCACCGAGCCGTGCGCCTATAACGTCACCATCGATCAGGCCGAAGCGGGTCGAAAGACGGCCGAATGGCTGGTCGACGAGATGGGTGGCGAGGGCGACGTGGTGATGGTCACCGGCGTTCCCGGAACATCGGTCGACACCGCCCGCACCTCGGCAGCCAAGGAAGTGTTCGCTGAACACGAGGGCATCAATATCGTCGGCGAGGCCGTGGGCATGTGGAGCCAGGCGGTGGCGCGGACCGAGCTCAACAAGCTGATGGCGACCCGCGACTGGTCCGATATCGACGGGCTGTGGATGCAGGTCGGCTGCTACACCGCCAACGCCATGCAGCTCGAGGCGGGCCAGGCGCGCGAAGACCTTCTGCCTTGCGCGGGCGAGGGTTCGAACGGCGGGCGCATCCAGATGCTGCCGGCCGACGCCGCGGTTGACGGCGCCGCAACGCCCTATGCGCCGATGGGCGCGGCGCGGATTTCCTATGCCTCGCCGCCCTATTCCGGCGCGCTGGCGCTGAAGCTGGCGGTCGACAAGCTCGACGGGGCGGATATCCCGCAGCACACCACCCTGCCGCTGCCGCTGGTCACCAACGATACGGTCGAGTTGTGCGAAACCGGTAGCTGGGAAGAACAGAAGGCAGGCTGCAACGCCTTTCAGCCAAGTCTGGTTTCAAACCCGGGCTGGTTCGCCTCGATCTTCTCGGAAGAGCTGCCGCAACTCGGGTTGAATGCCGCGCTTGTGGGCCAGCCCGAGCGCTGAACCCGCGCCCCGATCCGGCGGCAGTTTGCCGCCGGACCCCTTCACAGCATTCTCGAGGACGCCATGTCATCCGCACCCGCTGTCGCGGTCTCCGGCCTGACCAAGGCCTACGGGCCGACCGTTGCCAATGACCAAGTCGAATTTTCCGTTGCCAAGGGCCACGTTCATGCGTTGCTGGGCGAAAACGGCGCGGGCAAGTCGACCACGATGAAGCTGCTGTCGGGCCTCGTGCGGCCTGACGCCGGCAGCATCCGCATCGACGGGCGGGAGGTCGCGTTGCGCTCGCCGCGCGACGCCCATGCGGCGGGCGTGCAGACCGCCTTCCAGGAACTGACCCTGGTGCCCGACCTGACGGTGCTCGATAACATGCTTCTGCCGCGCGCGCCCTGGACGCCGCTCGGCACGCTGAACCGCGGCCGAACTCGCCGCGCCGTATCGGATCATTTTGAAGCACTCGGTCTTTCTATTGACCTTGATGCGCATGCCAGCGAACTGACCCTCGCTGTGCGCCAGAAAATCGAGATCGCCCGGACACTCTATCGCAAGCCGCAGATCCTGTTGCTGGACGAACCGACCTCGGCCCTGTCGGGCAGCGACGTCGACTGGCTGGGGCGCATCATCGCCGATGCGGCGGCGCGAGGGATCACGGTGCTGTTCATCTCGCACCGCCTGCCCGAGGTTCGGGCTTTTTGCGACACGCTCACCATCCTGCGCAATGGCCACTCGGTGCATTCGGCGAAGGTCGCCGATGTCACAGATGCCGAAGTGGTCGAGTTGATCATTGGACGTTCGGTCGAAAACGCCTTCCCGCCGCCGCGGGCCCCGCGCGACAGGCAGGGCGAAACGCCGGTCCTGGCGACGCGCGGCCTGTCGGCCGGGCCAAAGCTCAAGGAGGCAGATATCGCGCTTCACCAAGGCGAGATCCTCGGCATCGCCGGGCTGCAGGGCATGGGCCAGGAAGCGCTGTTCTCTGCTCTTTTTGGACAGGAACACCTAAATGCGGGTCATGTGGAACTGGATGGCGCTCCCCTGCACCTGCGCTCGCCCGCCGACGCGATGCACCCGTCCGTCGCCATCGGGCTCGTGCCCGAGGAACGCAAGACACAGGGCCTATTTCTCAAGCTTTCCGGACGGCAGAACGCCAGCCTGCCGGTGCTGGACCGCTTCCGTCGCGGCCCGCTGCTGGATGATGCAGCCGAGGCGCGCGCCGCCGCCGGCGCCTTTGCCGCCGTCGAGGTCGACGGACGCGCGCATTACCTGTCCGCCGGCGCGTTTTCGGGCGGCAACCAGCAAAAGATCGTGCTGGCGAAATGGCTGGTGGCACAAAGCCGCATCCTGCTGCTCTTCGACCCCACGCGCGGCATCGATGTCGGCACCAAGGAACAGCTTTACGCGCTTCTGCGCGCCTATTCCGAGGCAGGCGGCTCCGTTCTGCTGCATTCGACCGAGATCCCCGAACTGGTGCACCTCTGCGACCGGGTCGGCGTGCTTTACGAGGGCCGCGTGAGTCTTTGGCTCGAAGGCGACGGCCTGACCGAGAAGGCCATTATGGAAGCAACGCTCGGGGGCAGCGATCCGCTGCATGCCGATATGCACCGCCCCCGTAAGGAGATCCCGGCATGACCGATCATCCCGTTGACTCTGTCCGGCATACCACTCGGTGGCCGGGCCTGCGCAGCCTGAAACGCAGCCAGGCGGTCATCGTCGCGGCCCTGGTGTTTGCCGGGCTCATGATGCTGAACAGCTTTCTCAGTCCCTACCCGCTGAGCTATTTCGACATTTCCTTTCTGGCAAGCGGCGGGGCCACCACCGCCATTGCCGCCGCCGGGCAAACGCTGGTGATCCTTTCCGGCGGCTTCGACCTTTCTGCAGGCGCCGTGGTGTCGCTGGTCAACGCGGTGCTTGCGACCTCGATGGATCCAACCAACGCCGCGGCATCCGTGCCGCTTTGGACGGCCATCGGCATTGCGATCGGCATGGGCGTCGGCGCGGTGAACGGTTTTTTCGTCGCGTTCATGCGGCTCCAGCCGATCGTGGTGACGCTGGCGGTCATGTTCATCGTTCAGGGCGTGACCCTTCTGGTGATGGCAATGCCCGGCGGCTTCATTGCACCTTCCCTGGCAACCGTCTATCTCGGTGACACGCTGCCGGGCCTGTTGCCCGCGCCGTTGACGCTGCTTGGCATTCTGATCCTGCTATGGCTCTGGCTCAAGCGCACAGCCTTCGGCGTGACGCTTTATGCGGTGGGCAGTGATCCCGAGGCCGCCCGCGCGACAGGCCTTCATACCCGCGCAGTGATTTTCTTTACATACATGCTTGCAGGCGGGCTCTACGGTCTGGCCGGCGTGTTTGTCAGCGCCCAGACCGGCAGCGGTGATCCGCTGGTCGGCAACGCGCTGCTACTGCCGACCTTTGCCGCCGTCGTCATTGGCGGAACCCGGCTCGGCGGCGGCAAGGGCGGCATTCCCGGCACGATTCTCGGGGCCTATATCCTGATGATCGTGGTGAACCTGCTGCTGTCGCTCAACGTCTCGGCCTATTACGCCACCATCGCCGAAAGCGCCGTATTATTGATCGCGGTTCTGGCGGGTTCGATGAGCAAGGACAGCCCGCTATCGCAGCGCTTGCGTGAGCTGAAGGACGCGCTCGCCGCACGCCGTAGGGGCTGGCTGGTGTCGCAACGGCCAAAGGCGGATCGCAGGCTCGCCTTCACGCAGCCTGCAGACGCCGCACTCAAGCTGAGCTTCTTGCAACGCCACGGCGCGACGCTGCGGCATGCTCTCCCCGCCTGGATCTGCCTCGTCCTGGTACTAATCGCGACGCATCTGGTTCTCGGAGGCGTGTTCACCGGATGGCGCTACTGGGACTCGCTGCTGGTGCTTTCAAGTTTCCTCGCCATTCTGGCACTGGGACAGGGCGCTGTGATCCTGACCGGCGGCCTCGATCTGTCGCTGCCCTGGTGCATCGCGCTGTCGGGCGTGTTGATGACCGGGCTTGTCGGCGGTCAGGACGCAGGTCTTCTGGTCGCGCTGCCGGTGGTCTTTGCCGTGGCGGCGCTGATCGGGCTGGCGAACGGACTCGGCGTGGTGGCGCTCGGGCTTTCGCCGATTGTGGTGACGCTGGCGATGAACGGCATTCTGCAGGGCGCGGCGCTGATCTGGTCCGGCGGCACGCCGGCGGGCTTCGCCCCGCCCGCGCTGCGCTGGCTGATGACCGGGAAGATCCTTGGCGTGACCCCGGTTATCCTGTTCATGATCGCCTTTGCCGCGCTGGCGATCCTGCTTCTGGGACGTACTGTCTTCGGTCGCCACGTTTATGCCGTCGGCAATAGTGCGCTCGCCGCGCGTCTGTCGGGCGTGCGAAGCGGGCGGGTGATCGTCTCGGTCTACATATTGTCGGCGCTTTGCGCTGCGCTGGTCGGCATATTGCTTGCAGGCTTTTCCGGACAGGCGAGCCTGGGCATGGGCGACGACTATCTGCTGCCCTCCATCGCCGTCGTGGTGGTCGGCGGCGCGCTGATCACCGGCGGACGCGGGCACTACGCAGGCATGCTGGGCGGCGCGCTGCTGCTCACAGCGATGCAGACGCTGCTTGCGGGCACTGCGCTACCCTTTGCCTTCCGATCCGTGTTCTTCGGCCTCGTCATCCTGATGGCCGTTATCGCCCTGCGCGAATGAAGGAGATTGCCATGAACGACACCCCCCGCATGATTTTGCCCGGCCTTGCCGGAAAACGCATCGCGATCAGCGCAGGCGCAGGCGGAATCGGCCTCTGTATCGCCCGCGAGCTCGCCCGCCAGGGTGCCCGACTGGCGATCTGTGACGTGGATCCAGCGGCGCTGGAGGCTGCCGCCGCGGCGTTGGGCGCAGAGGTCGCAATGCTGGCCGACGTCTCGGATGAGGACCAGGTCGCGGCATTCTTCAAGGCCATAGAGACCGACATGGGCGGGCTCGATGCGCTGGTGAACAATGCCGGGATCGCCGGCCCGACCGGCGGCGTTGACGCGATATCGACGGACGACTGGCGGCGCTGCATCGACATCTGCCTGACCGGACAGTTCCTCTGCACCCATTATGCCGTGCCGATGCTGCGCGCGGCGGGCGGTGGGGCCATTGTCAATATGTCCTCCTCCGCAGGCAGGTTCGGCTACGCCTTCCGCACCCCCTATGCCTCGGCCAAATGGGGCGTCGTGGGCTTCACCCAGAGCATTGCCAAGGAGCTGGGGCCGGACAATATCCGGGCCAATGCAATCCTGCCCGGCATCGTCGCAGGGCCGCGCATCGAAAAGGTGATCGCCGCCCGTGCCGAGCAGACCGGCATCAGCCACGAGGCGATGACCGAGCGCTACCTGTCCAACGTCTCGCTACGGCGAATGACCCCGCCGGAGGATGTCGCCGACATGGCCGCCTTCCTGATCGCCGATACCGGGCGCAACCTGTCGGGGCAGAGCTTTCCCGTCGACGGCAATGTGGAGACGCTGTCATGACCACCCCCGTCGCCTGCGTCGGCACCGGCCTGATCGGCCGCGCCTGGTCCATCGTCTTCGCCCGCGCGGGCCACGAGGTGCGGCTCTGGGACGAGAATGCCGAAGCGCCGCACGCCGCGCGCGCCTTTGCTGCGGAGATGCTGCCCGAGCTGGAACGGCTCGGCCTCATCGATTGTGCCCCCGAGGAGGCGCTCGCCCGCATCCGCCCCGTCGTCACGCTTGAAGAGGCGCTGGAGGGGGCGGAACACGTGCAGGAAAGCACGTTTGAGGAGATCGGCGTGAAGCGCGCCATCTTCGCGCGGCTCGACGCGATCGCCGGGCCGGAAACCGTGCTCGCCTCGTCGTCCTCCGCTTTGCTGCCGTCGGCGATCTCCGAGGGGCTTGCGGGGCGTCACCGCGTCATGGTCAACCACCCGATCAACCCCGCCTATCTGGTGCCGGCGGCGGAGCTGGTGCCCGCGCCATGGACCGATCCGACGCTGGTCGAGCGCACGGCGACCATGCTGCGCGACGCCGGGATGCGCCCCATCGTCATGCAAAAGGAGATCGATGGCTTCGTCATGAACCGGATGCAGGGGGCTCTGTTACATGAGGCCTTCCGGCTGGTTGCCGACGGCTACGCCAGCGCGGAGGACATTGACATCGGCATCCGCGAGGGACTTGCCCTGCGCTGGTCGTTCATCGGCCCGTTCGAGACCATCGACCTCAACGCGCCCGAGGGCGTGCGGCAATATGTCGAACGCTATGCCGGCATTTATGACGGCCTTTCCGGACAGCGTCCCGCCGACTGGCGCGGCGCGGTGCTGGACCGCATCGAGGCAGAACGGCGCGCCGCGCTCCCCACAGAAAACATCGCCGACCGGCAAGCCTGGCGTGATCGGCGGCTCATGGCCCTTGCCGCCCACAAACGGCGCGCCGCAGACGAAATCGGAGACTGAAACATGCCTGACAAAGTGATCATTACCTGCGCCGTGACCGGCGCCATCCACACCCCGACGATGTCGGAATACCTGCCGATCACCCCCGACGAGATTGCCGAGGCAGCCATCGGCGCTGCCGAGGCCGGGGCGGCGATCCTGCACCTGCATGCGCGCGACCCGAAGACCGGCAAGCCCGATCAGTCGCCGGAAGCCTTCGCGCCCTTCCTCGGACGCATCAAGCAGTCGACCAACGCGGTGGTGAACATCACCACCGGCGGCTCGCCCTATATGACCGTGGACGAGCGCACCAAACCGGCGGCCAAATGGTCGCCCGAGGTCGCCTCGCTCAACATGGGATCGATGAATTTCGGCTTTTTCCCGCTGTTGGCGAAATACAAGGAGTTCAAACATGAATGGGAACGTGAACATCTGGAAGGCTCGCGCGATCTTGTGTTCCGCAACTCGTTCAAGGATATCGAATATGTGCTGGAGACCTGCTACGGCAACGGCACCCGCTTCGAGTTCGAATGCTATGATATCTCGCATCTCTACAACCTCGCCCATTTCGCCGATCGCGGGCTGGTCAAGCCGCCCTTCTTCGTGCAGTCGGTCTTCGGGCTTCTGGGCGGCATCGGCACCCACCCGGAGGACGTGATGCACATGAAACGGACCGCCGACCGGCTGTTCGGCAGTGAGTTCCGCTGGTCGGTGCTGGGTGCTGGCAAGGACCAGTTCCGCATCGCCGCCCAGGCGGTGAGCATGGGCGGGAACATCCGCGTCGGGCTCGAGGACAGCATCTGGATTGCGCGCGGCAAGCTGGCGGAGAGCAATGCCCAGCAGGTCGCCAAGGCGCGCGCCCTTGTCGAGGGGCTGGGGCTCCAGATCGCCACGCCGGACGAGGCCCGCGCGATGCTGGCGCTAAAGGGCGGCGACGCGGTGAATTTCTGACAGGGAGGAAGACGGTTATGAAGATCGACATTTTGCTGGACGTGAAGACCACGCTGGGCGAAGGTCCGGTCTGGGACGTGGAAAGCCAGCGGCTCTATTTCATCGATTCGATGGATGGACGGGTGTTTCGTTGCACCGCCGAAGGAACCGAGTTGCGCGCGTGGGACGTGCCGGGCAAGATCGGATCCTTGGCGCTGCGCAAGGACGGTTCCGGCGCCATCGTGTCGCTGGACAAGGGCTTCCATCTGCTGGATTTCGAAAGCGGCGACTGCCAGTTGCTGCACGACCCCGAACCGGGAATGGATACAACTCGTCTCAATGACGGCAAATGCGACCGCAGGGGACGGTTTTTCGCCGGCTCCATGGATATGATGGAGGAAGGCCCGAAAGGCGCGCTCTACCGGGTCGACCCGGACCTCAGCGTCACCAAGATCGATGACGGCATCATCTGCTCGAACGGCCCCTGCTTCTCTCCCGACAACGGGACCTTCTATTTCACCGACACCTGGACCGGCGAGGTCTGGGCGTATGACTACGACATCGAGACCGGCGCGGTTTCGAACCGTCGGACCTTTACCAGGGTCGACACCGCGAACGGCGGCGCGGCGGATGGGGCAACCGTCGACGCCGAGGGCTATTACTGGCTGGCGCTGGTCTATGACGGGCGGCTCTGCCGCTATGCGCCGGACGGCACGCTCGACCGCGAGATCGCAATGCCGGTGAAGAAGGTAACCAGCGTACAGTTCGGCGGGCCGAACCTCGATGTGCTCTATGTCACCTCGATGGCCAAGCCGCCGCTGCCGCGCTTTCCCGGCGACGGCGTTCTGCGCGGAAGCCTGTTCGCGATCACGGGGCTGGGGATAAAGGGCCTACCCGAACCGCGCTTCGGCGGTTGACGGGCGCCAACAACGCGTAATGCAGCACATGGCGATCTCTAGTTGGAGGCCGGAACAAGAGCAGTTCAAAAGATCGCTGCTTGATCATTACCGACACGCATTCCTCCCAAAAATCCGCATAACGTGAATCGTTTTACGAAAGACGCGGTCCAGAATCAGCCGTTCACGAGACTGTAACGTGCTTCAAAACTCTCGCGCGTCGCCAAACGGGAGCTCTTCTCTGTCTAACGAACAGACGCCTGCAGATGCGGCGCGACTTCCTCGGCGACGGCATCACCCTTCGGATCCGGCACGGATGCCATGGGCACCAGGCTATTGCCGAGCGAAACGATTGCATGCCGGCAAGCGAGGAAGCGCGTTGCAAGGTCAGATAAGATGGGACTTTTGCCCCACTAACCTTGTGATCGGGCGAACATTTTTATAAGCAGCGGGATATTGACCGCTCCCGAACGGTGTCCCGATGTTCTCAAAGGTCTGGCATAGCTATCTCGCCCCTCTTCTCGGCCGGCCTGCACATGTGCAGATCGCCGCGCTGTGCTATCGACAGGGAAATGCCGGACCGGAGGTCCTGCTCATCACCTCGCGCACGACCAGGCGCTGGATCATCCCGAAGGGATGGCCGGTGGCAGGCACGGATGGAACGGGCACGGCCCTGGAAGAGGCGTGGGAAGAGGCCGGGGTTCATCGCGGCGCCGAAGCAAGGCGCATCGGACGCTATCGCTACAAAAAGATCGTCGATGGAGGATTGCCGGTAACCACGGATGTGTATGTCTACGCGATCAAGGTGCTCGAGCTTGCCGACACATTTCCGGAAATGGGGGAGCGCGAGCGCAAATGGATGCACCACGACGATGCGGCACGGGTCGTGGAGGAGCCTCAGCTGAAGGCGATCCTGAAGGATCTCCCGGCTCTTCTCGAACAGGCGCGGTGACGTTGAGAGCCGAGCCACGAGCAGGCGGTTTTCAGGACTTCAAGGAAGATCATATTGACCGATGACGCCACCCGGCAGTGGAAAACGCTCGACAAGGACCTGAACCGTCTGTCGCGTCTGGAAGAAGCCTCCATGTACGCCTCGCGCCCCCTGGTGGGGGTCGGCGTCAGCCTTGTCTTCGTTTCCTTTGCAGCCGTGGCCGCTGCGATTTTCGCCGGCGGCGAACCGCAAAGCCTTGCCCTGGTCGTCGCCGCGGCATTCGGGGCCTATATGGCGCTCAATATCGGCGCGAATGACGTGGCGAACAATATGGGGCCGGCGGTGGGGGCGAAAGCCCTGTCTCTGCTGGGCGCGATTGCCATCGCCGCCGTTTTCGAAAGCGCCGGCGCGCTGCTGGCAGGCGGCGATGTGGTTGCCACGATTTCCAAGGGGATCATCGACCCCTCTGCGCTCTCCAACACGGCAGTGTTCGTGCGGGCGATGATGGCGGCGCTGCTGGCTGCATCGATCTGGGTCAATATTGCCACATGGATCGGCGCTCCGGTCTCGACCACGCACTCCGTGGTCGGTGGGGTGATGGGCGCTGGCATCGTTGCTGCAGGCCTTGGAACCGTCAACTGGACAACGATGGGCCAGATTGCCGCAAGTTGGGTGATCTCGCCGCTGCTCGGCGGCATTTTCGCCGCGGCGGTGCTCGCCTTCATCAAATGGCGGGTCATCTATGTCGACGACAAGATCGCCGCGGCCCGGACCTGGGTCCCGGTGCTGATCGGCGTGATGAGCGCGGCCTTCGCCACCTATCTTGCACTCAAGGGCCTGAAACATGTGCTGGCCATCGATCTCTCCACCGCGCTGCTGATCGGTGTAGTCGTGGGGGTAGCCTTCGGTCTGTTGTCCGTACCGCTTATCCGGCGCCAATCCGAAGGACTCGAAAACCGGAACCGGTCCCTGAAATCACTGTTCAACGCTCCGCTCGTGGTCTCAGCGGCACTGCTTTCCTTCGCCCATGGCGCCAATGACGTTGCAAACGCTGTCGGACCGCTTGCGGCGATCGCCTATGTGCATCAGTCCTCCAGCGTGGCGGGCGAGGTATCGATACCGCTCTGGGTCATGCTGATCGGCGCGCTCGGCATTTCCTTCGGCCTTGTGCTCTTCGGGCCCAAGCTGATCGGCATGGTCGGCAGCCAGATCACCAAGCTCAACCCGATGCGCGCCTATTGCGTGGCGCTGTCGGCTGCGGTTACCGTCATTGCCGCATCCTGGCTGGGACTGCCGGTGAGTTCCACGCATATCGCGGTCGGCGGGGTCTTCGGTGTCGGTTTCTTCCGGGAGTGGTACACGGAACGACGCGCCCGTCGTTTGATGCGGGAACGCCCACCCGATCGCAGGCTGCCCGGGCAGGAACGCGCCCGCCGCAAACTCGTTCGTCGCTCCCACTTCATGACGATCATCGCAGCCTGGGTGATCACAGTGCCCGCAGCAGCGCTTCTGTCCGCCGCATGTTTCCTGCTACTGCGCGCAATCGGGTTTTAGTGAGGCCACGCGGCCGGATTGCGGCTGCTGAAGGATGACTTCAACATGGCGTTCGAGCAGAAGCCGGACTCGAATGACAGGTGTGAGGTCAACGTCAAGCGCATCTGGTAGCGCCGCGCCGCCAGTCCTGGTGGTGAACAATCATGATCTCAGTGTGGCCCGTTTTTCTGTCTCGTCCTTGCTTCCCTTGCATCACTACGATCAGTCACATTCCTCACCCATCTTCTCAACCGAGTTTGCCATAAAGGCAGGGAAAACAGCTAGGTCGAAAGGGTTCCCACGGGAAACCCGTGGCCTCGCGCAGCGAAGGCCAGCCCCCAGGCGATTGCGATCAGCACAAGCAGGCTCGGGGCAAGGCTCGCTGCCCCGAAACGCTCGAGCAGGAGCCCTCCTGCCAACCCTCCGCCGGCAATAGCCGCATTCCACATGGTCACGAGCATGGATTGCGCCAGATCCGCCGCAGGGCCGGCCGCATTGGCGTTGGCGGTCTGGAACAGTGTTGCGCATCCGCCGAATGCAAGCCCCCAGGTCGCGCTCGCCGCATAGATCGCCAAGGGCGCATCGCGCCAGAGCCAGAACAGGCTCGCCGCAAGCGCGAATAACACGATACTGAAGAGCGTCAGCGCGCGGAGATGCGTGTCAATCCATACGCCCACCGCCCAAATGCTGACCAGCGACGCCATCCCGAAGACGAGCAGAACAACATCGGTCCGTTCAACCATCCCGACACCGGCAAGGAACGGCGCGATATAGGTGTAAAGGATGTTGTGGGCGAGAACGAAAGTCAGAACGACGCCGAGCACCGGACGGATTCCGGGAAGCTTCAGGATATCAAGCAGGGTTCGGCGCTGTCCTGCCGGTTCACCGGCGAAATCGGGGACTTTGGCCAGCACCCAGACAATCAGGATCACCGTCAGAACACTGATCAGGCCGAAACATGCGCGCCAGCCCAAGATCGAGCCGAGGAAGGTACCTGCGGGCACGCCGAGCGACAAGGCAAGCGGTGTTCCCGCCATGGCAATCGCTATTGCACGCCCCTTCAAATGCGTCGGCCCCATGCGCGCGGCGTATCCCGCGGCCAATGCCCAGAGCAGCCCCGCCGCCACGCCTGCCACGAAGCGCGCAAGCAGGGTAAGCGCATAGCTGGAGGAGAGGGCCGTGACGGAGTTCGCAAGCAGAAAGCCCAGAATGGCCGTCAGGAGAAGCGGACGGCGGCGCAGACCCTGCGTCACGGTTGTCAACGGGATCGCGGCCACCAGGGAGCCGACCGCATAAAAGGTAACGAGTTGGCCTGCCGCGGCCTCCGAGACGCCGAGCCCCTGCCCGATGGAGGGCAGAAGGCCCGCCGGCATGGCTTCGGTCAGGATCGTGATGAAGGCTGCCATGGACAGCGCCAGCAGGCCCGCCCAGGGCAGCGCGGGCCTCGCATCGCACGCGCCTGTTGAAGTTTCGGCCTCATGCATGGTTTTTCTCCGACCTGTGGGACGGGTGCGTGCGGGCAGGCGGGTGGTTTTCTGACAGAAATCGGTGGCGGACTGTGCAGATCATCGTGTTTCCTTTTTCGATTGAAAGCTCCCGGAAAACCTGACGGCATTTCAATTCCGGAAAAACAGGCTTCAATTTGGATGACTTCGGACTAATATGTCCGGCATCATGATGAATCCGACAGACAGCCTTGGCGCCCTGAACGTATTCGTCCAGGCGGCGGAAACCCGCAGTTTCACCGTCGCGGGGCGGCAGCTCGGCGTGTCGTCCTCGGCGATTGGCAAGGCCGTGGCGCGGCTTGAGGACCGTCTGGGGGTCAGGTTGTTCCACCGCTCGACGCGCGCGATCGCGCTGACGCCGGAGGGACACATGTTCCTTGAAAGGTGCCGTCGTGTACTGAGCGAAATGGAAGCCGCGGAGCTCGAACTTTCCGAGACACGCGCCCATCCTGCCGGGCGACTGCGGGTCAGCCTGCCTATGGTCGGCATGCTGATGATGCCAACGCTCTCGGCCTTCATGGAGGCCTGGCCGGCGATCGAACTCGACCTCGATTTCAGCGATCGCCTGGTCGACGTTATCGAGGAAGGGTTCGATGCCGTAATCCGCTCGGGCGAGCCGGCGGACTCCCGGCTGATGACGCGCCGCCTTGGCAGTTGCGGCTTTCGGCTCATCGGTTCCCCGGCCTATTTCAGGCAGCACGGCACGCCTATGCGCGTGGCGGAATTGAGCCGGCATCGCTGCCTGCATCATCGTTTTCCCAGCACCGGCAAGCTCGAGGAATGGCGCCTCATCGACGCGGATGGCGATGCCCGCCTTGATCTGCCTTGCGCTGCTGTCTCCAGCGCCATCGAGCCCCTGCTGTACATGGCCGAAAACGGACGGGGGCTTGCCTGCCTGCCGGAATTTGCCGTACGCGCCCATTGCGCTGACGGAAGGCTTCTTTCCGTGCTGGAGGATGCCGTCAAAAATACGGTGGAATTCCGCATCCTATGGCCTTCAAACCGCTACCTGTCGCCGAAACTTCGGGTCTTCATCGATTTCCTGACGAATAACCTGTTCGTCAACAAGACGGCCTGATTCGCCGCACAGAATTTCCGGGCCGGGGCGCGGTCACTGACGATGAAATGTTCGCCGGTTACATGATCTGGCGAATGGGGTCAGATTTCGTGTGCCGCGATGAGGGCGCCGGAGATGCTCGCGATGCTTTCCTTGCTCTGCATGGATCGATCGCGGATGCGCTTGTAGGCTTCCGTTTCGGAAATCGATCGGCTTTGCGCAAGGATCCGAACCGCCTTTTCGATTTTCCGGCGGGCCTTGAGGGTCTCGTCCAGTGACGACAATCTGGAAGCAACCCTGATTGGCAATCGGCCCCTCGCCCGCCCGCCGGCGATACGACGACCTGCTGGTTGCCGGAGCCGTAATTCGTCGAGACCACGCCGATGCTATCCTTCAGTCCGGCTGCGGCGAATTTTTCGAGAAAACCGGTCTGGCTTGCGCCGACAGGCAGCGCCACCACGAAGTCGGACTTCGCTGCCTGGATCTTTTGAATGGTCGGCGCATAGTCGGTCACAATCAGCGCGAGAATGTCCTCGCCAGCCACTTCCGCGCCAAGCCGTTTCGCATATTCGCGAACCCAATGCGCGGAAATAGTCCCGAAATTGTAGTCCGGCGCCATGATGAAGATCTTCTTGCCGTATGTCTCGACGGCCCAGTTGATCAGCACGGAAAGCTGCTGCGAGGCGGAACGAAGGTCTGCTTGTCGCAGGCGCCGCCCTCATAGAGGGAGGGATAGAAATAGGGGATGTCGGCCTTGCGAATTATCGGACGGATCGCCTCGCGCGATGAGCTGGTCAGACCGGCGAGAAGCGCGTAGGGCCGGTCCTCCTCCGCGTCCTTGCCGCAGTCGAGGTCCAACGCGGGCGGTACTGTTGGAACGCTAGACCTCGGCTGCGACGCTGGTTTCGGAACCGTCCACGTCGTAACCTTGCAGTTCAGATCGCAGCACCTCGACGATCCGCTCCGTTGCAAGCGACGGCGGGCGCAGGGCCGGCAGCAGGACCCAGACGCTCATGGTGGTCAGCGGAACGATGGGACGGCGGACGAGCTTGTCTTCGCCATAGCCAAGACCCACGAAGGGCGGAACGATTGATACGCCAGCGCCGCCGGCGACGAAATCGCAGATTGTTTCCGACATCGGCACCTCCACCACGGCGCGTTTCTGGACGCCGCGGAGCTGAAACGCGCGGTCGATGGTCATGATCGAACAATCATCGCGCATCAACCCAATGAAGGGCTCGTTCCTGAGATCCTCGACGCGGATCAGGCGCTGGCCCGCCAGCCGGTGATTTGCCGGCAGGACGCAGACCATGGCGAACCGCATCACCAGTTCCGAACGGACATTCGGGTGTTCGAACGGCTGGACCGACAGGCCTATGTCGATCTGCTGCCCTTCCACGAGTTCGGCGACGCGGGGGCTCGGCTGGCTCGAGATCGCGATATGCATCTTGGTCTGTCGGGCCATCATCGGGCCCAGCGCCAGGGCTAGGAAGCGCGCCGAAAAAGCCGACGGCGCGGCGATCGTCACTTCGCCCCATTCCCGGTCACGCACCGCATGGGCGAGTTTCTGGATCCGGTCGGTTCCGGAAAAAAGCCGTGACACTTCCGAGGCTAGCAGTTGCGCATCCGATGTCGGAAGCATGCGCCCGCCGCTGCGCGTGAACAGCCGGAACCCACAACTGTCGCCGAAGGCTTTCAGCAGCTTGCTCACCGCGGGCTGCGAAATTCCCAGCCGCTCGCCCGCAAGCGTGACCGAGCCGGTTTCCATCACGGCATGAAATGCCTCGAGCTGACGGATGTTCATGTGGAATTCCCTGAATACTATGAGTTCTGGTTATATTGGTCGGATAATTACTGATTTGACAATCATACCGACTTTGCCCTCTCCTACCAATATCAAAAAAACGGCCGGGCAAATGACAAGCACGCGCCGAACGAGAAGGGAACGACATGAGCAAGCTGAAATATCTTTGCGGCGCAGCGATGCTGGCGCTGGCGCCTGCCGCCCATGCGGGCGTTCTGACCGTGTGCATCGAAGGCGCGCCGGAAACCTTCAATCCGGAACTGACCAGCAACGGCACGACCGCCTATGTGCTCGGCCAGATTTACGACGGCCTGGTTTCGGTCGAGCGCGGCGGATCGCAAATCGAACCGGCATTGGCCGAAAGCTGGGATATCTCCGACGACGGCAAGACCTATACCTTCCATCTGCGCCACGACGTTGCCTGGCAGTCGAACGACAGCTTCACGCCCACACGCCCGATGAACGCCGATGACGTGATCTTCACCTTCGACCGGATGATGAACCCGGACAACCCGTATCATCAGGTTTCCGGCGGCACCTATGTGACCTTCAACGCGAAGCTTGCCGACAACATTGATTCCATCGAGAAGATCGACGACCACACCGTCGCCTTCAAGTTGAAGGAGCCGCTAGCCGCCTTCCTCGGCACGATGGCGCATGGCTCGATCGTCATCACCTCGGCCGAATATGCCGATGCCATGATGGACGCCGGCACGCCCGAGCGGTTCGACCTTGATCCGATCGGAACCGGCCCCTTCGAACTGCAGGCCTACCAGACGGATGCGGTGGTGCGGCTGCTGCCCTTCGCCGATACCTGGGGCGCGGCTCTCGGCGACGACGAGCGCACGCCGATGGTCGATGCCGTCGTCATGGCGATTTCGGCGGATGCCACCGTGCGCCTGCAGCGGGCGGAAGCGGGCGAGTGCCTGATCAGCCTCTACCCGAACCTCGCCGACCGCGCGCAGATCGAGAAGGCCGAGAATATCGATGCCGTACAGACGCCGGTTGCTTCGACCGGCATGCTGCACTTCAACTTCCGCGATGACAGGCTGAACAAACGGGAGGTCCGTCAGGCGCTCGCCGAGGCGATCGACATGGATAACCTCGTCGAGGTCGTCTACAGCGGCATGGGCCATGTGACCGGCGCCGTCGTACCGCCGGCGATGTGGGGCTCCGCCACGGATATCGGCCCTTGGCCCTATGATCCGGAACATGCGAGGAAGCTTCTGGCGGACGCCGGATATCCGGATGGCTTCGAAGTTGATCTCTGGGCCGTGCCGGTATCGCGCCCCTACATGCCGAACGGCCGCCGCGCAGCCGAGATGATCCAGGCGGACTGGGCGGAGATCGGCGTCGAGGCCAATATCATGACCTATGAATGGGCCGAATACATTCAGCGCGCCCGCAATGGCGAAGCCGAGGTGGGCATGTTTGGCGGGATTTACGATTTCCCGGACCCGAGCCAGATCCCCAACAACTACCTGACCTGCAATGCCGAAGGCACGCCGGCGCCCTCGAATATCGGCGCATGGTGCGATGATGATTTCAACGCGGTCATGAAGAAAGCCGGCGCGATCTCCGATCAGGACGAACGCATTGCGCTCTATCACGAAGCCCAGCAGATCGTTCATGACGAAGTGCCGGTCATCGTTCTCGGCGGCGCCGACACGATCACGGCGGTCAACAAGAAGGTCCATGGTTATGTGCCGGCGATTTTCGGTTCATCCCGCCTTTCCGGAGTAACCGTGGAATGAAAGTAACCGTTATTGGCGCCGGTATTCTCGGCGCCAGCACCGCCTACCATCTGGCCCTTGCCGGCCATGATGTCACCATCGTCGACCAGGAGCATCAGGGCAAGGCGACGCTTGCGGGGGCGGGCATCGTCTGCCCCTGGGCCACCAAGGCCGATGAGCCCGAATGGTACAGGATGTATGCCGCCGGCGCCCGCTACTACGATGAGCTCGTTTCCGGGCTTGCGGACAGGGGCGAGACGGATGTCGGCTACCGCAAGGTCGGTGCGCTGGTGACGGCGGAGGATCCCGCCGAATACGCCGCCGCCGGCGAGCGCCTCGCGCAGCGCACGGCCGATGCGCCGGAATCCGGCGGTTTCGAAGAAATCACGCCGGCGCAGGCCCAGACGCACTTTCCGCCGATCAACAAGGCCTACAAGGCGTTCTACGTTCCGGGAGGCGCGCGGGTGAATGCCCGCCAGCTTGCCCCGGCCATGGTGCGGGCTGCCGTCAAGCTCGGCGCGACCTTCATCAGCGATCTGGCGACGCTGAAGCTTGAGGGCGGCCGCGCGGTCGTTCTCGACGGACGCGGCCAGCCGATACCGTCGGACCAGGTAATCGTAACGGCGGGCGCCTGGGCTTCGCAGATCCTCGCGCCGCTCGGCCTTGTCGATCCGGTAAAGCCGCAACGCGGGCAGATCCTGCATTTCGGCATGAAGGGGGTCGACACGTCGCAATGGTCGGTGCTGCTGCCGATGGCGAGCCATTACCTGCTCGCTTTCGACGACAGCCGGGTCGTGGTCGGCGCTACGCGCGAGGACGGCAAGGGATTCGACTATCGCGTGACCTGCGAGGGTCAGCACGAGGTGCTGACTGCTGCGCTTCGCTACGCGCCGGGCCTTGTGGATGCGACGCTCATCGAAACACGGATCGGCTTTCGTCCGGCGCCGCCGGAGTTCCGGCCGATCCTCGGACCGGTTCCGGGCATCGATGGGCTTGTCCTCGGCAACGGCCTGGGCGCCGCCGGACTGACGATCGGTCCCTTTGCCGGCCGACAGCTGGCGCGCATCGCCACGGGGCAGGCGGCGGAAGTGCCGCTTGAGCCCTACCATCCCGCCGCCTGACCGAGGCGGCGGCAACTTCCAAGGAAAAACAATGATCAAACGCCTGAACTCCCGTCCCCACCTGCATGGCGGGGTCGTCCACAATGGTGTGCTCTACGCATCCGGCCATGCCGCCACCGATCTGAGCCTCGACATGAAGGGCCAGACCGCAGAAATCTGCGCCAAGCTCGATGATCTGCTCGCCCAGGCCGGAAGCGACAAGTCCCGGCTGCTGCATGCCCGGGTCTACCTGTCCGACATGTCCGGCAAGGCCGCGATGACCGAAGCCTGGACGGAATGGCTCAACGCCGCCGATCTGCCCTCGCGCGCCGCGATCGGCGTCGCCGATCTTGGCGATCCGCGACGTCTCGTCGAGATCGTGATCACGGCGGCGGTCGACTGACCTCACCGCTGGGGTTTCCGGGTGGCGGGGTTCCGCCATCCGGTTCTTTGAAAGGATCGTCTCGTGCTCCGCTATCTCGTTGGAAAGCTTCTGGTGCTGATACCGACCTTGTTCGGCATCACCATCGTCGCCTTCGGTTTTGTCCGGGTGCTGCCCGGCGATCCGATCATGCTGATGGCCGGCGAGCGCGGCATGACGCCGGAGCGCCATGCCGAACTGATGAGACAGTTCGGCTTCGACCGACCAATCTGGCAGCAATATCTCTCCTATCTCAACGACCTCCTGCACGGCGATCTCGGCACGTCGCTTGTAACCCACAGGCCGGTGTCCGGCGATTTCCTGACCTTCTTTCCCGCGACGATGGAACTGGGGCTTTGCGCCATGTTCCTCGCGATCATCATCGGTCTGCCGCTCGGCGTTTTCGCCGCCGTCAAACGCGGCAGCTGGTTCGAACAGGTTTCCATGACCTCCGCTTTGATCGGCTATTCCATGCCGATCTTCTGGTGGGGTCTTCTGATGATCATCCTGTTTTCCGGCACGCTGGGGTGGACCCCGGTTTCCGGCCGTATCGGGCTTCAATACTATTTTCCCCAGCCGACCGGGTTCATGTTGATCGACAGCCTGCTTTCCGGTCAGGCCGGCGCTTTCCGTTCAGCGGTTTCGCACCTGATCCTGCCGACGATCGTGCTCGCCACGATCCCGATGGCGGTGATCGCGCGGCAGTCGCGTTCGGCCATGCTCGAGGTGTTGAGCGAAGACTATGTGCGCACCGCCCGCGCCAAGGGCCTGGGACCGGCGCTGATCGTCGGCCGCCATGCCCTGCGCAACGCGCTGATCCCGGTGGTCACGGTCATCGGACTTCAGGTGGGTTCGCTGATGGCGGGCGCCATCCTGACCGAGACGATCTTCTCCTGGCCCGGCATCGGCAAATGGATGGTCGATTCCATTTCCAAGCGGGATTACCCGGTGGTCCAGGGCGGTCTGCTCGTCATTGCCGTCGTGGTCATGGTCGTGAACCTGATCGTCGATCTTCTCTATGCCGTCATCAATCCGAGGATCCGTCATGGCTGAACCGCTTGCTCCGATCAGGTCGGATACCGCCGACGTAGGCGCCGGCCGCGCCGCATTCCGGGCCTTCT
The DNA here is from genome assembly GCF_053484295.1 of Martelella sp. AMO21009. NCBI lineage: Bacteria > Pseudomonadati > Pseudomonadota > Alphaproteobacteria > Hyphomicrobiales > Aurantimonadaceae > Martelella > Martelella sp. AMO21009. The sequence continues at coordinate 4,917 of NZ_JBAKFR010000025.1, read as the reverse complement.
GGCGCGATTTCCGCCGCAATCGCGGGGCTCTGATCGGCCTCGCCGTTATTCTTTTCCTCGTCGTCGTGGCGGTTCTGGCCCCGCTGCTTGCGCCCTATGACCCGACACATCAGTTTCGCGATCACCGGCTCCTGCCGCCGTTCTGGCAGGCGGGCGGGCGGCTGGCGTTTCCGCTCGGGACGGATGCTGTCGGACGCGACATGCTCTCCCGCCTGATCTTCGGCGCGCGCTATTCGCTGCTGATCGGCGCCATGGTGGTGACCATTGCGCTTGTCGGCGGCATCGTGATCGGGCTCGTGTCCGGCTATTTAGGCGGCTGGATCGATAGCACCATCATGCGGGTGATGGATATCATTCTCGCCTTTCCCTCGCTGTTGTTGGCGCTTGTTCTGGTCGCAATCCTGGGGCCAGGGCTCACCAATGCGATGATCGCCATCGCGCTCGTCCTGCAGCCGCATTTCGCGCGCCTTGCACGCGCCAGCGTGATGAACGAGAAGGCGCGGGAATATGTGACGGCGGACCGGATCGCGGGGGCCTCCGCCCTCAGGCTGATGTTCGGCACCATTCTGCCGAATTGTCTGGCGCCGCTGATTGTTCAGGCGACGCTGTCGTTCTCAACCGCCATTCTCGATGCCGCGGCCCTCGGTTTCCTCGGTCTCGGCGCCCAGCCGCCGACGCCGGAATGGGGCACCATGCTTGCCGAGGCGCGCGAATTCATCCTGCGCGCCTGGTGGGTGGTCACCTTTCCCGGGATCGCCATCCTTGTCACGGTCGTGGCGATCAACCTGTGCGGCGATGGCCTGCGCGACGCGCTCGACCCAAGATTAAAGAGGAGCTGAACATGGGCCACCTCCTGGAAATCCGCAACCTGACGGTCAGTTTCGAGACGGATGACGGACCGATGATGGCGGTCAATGGCATTGACGTGCATGTCGATGCCGGCGAGGTTCTGGCGATCGTCGGCGAAAGCGGATCGGGAAAATCCGTCGCCATGCTGGCGGTGATGGGCCTTCTGCCCGACACCGCGACCGTTGCTGCCGACGCGATGCTGTTTAACGGGATTGATCTTGCCGGCCTGTCGCCGCGCGAACGCAGGCGGATCATCGGCCGCGATATCGCAATGATCTTCCAGGAGCCTGTCGCCTCGCTCAACCCCGCCTATACCGTCGGGCTCCAGATCGGCGAGGTGCTGAAGAAGCATCAGGGCCTCGGCCGGGCCGAGCGTCGCGAGAAGACGCTGGAATTGCTGCGCGCCGTCGGCATGCCGGAACCTGAACAGAAAATCAGTGCCTTTCCCCACCAGATGTCGGGCGGCCAGTGTCAGCGGGTGATGATCGCCATGGCAATCGCCTGCCAGCCGAAGCTGCTGATCGCGGACGAACCAACGACGGCGCTCGACGTCACCATCCAGAAACAGATCCTCGACCTGCTGATCGATCTCCAGGAGCGTAGCGGCATGGCCCTGATCATCATCACCCACGACATGGGCGTGGTCGCCGAGACGGCCGAACGCGTCATCGTCCAGTATCAGGGGCGAAAGCGGGAAGAGACGGATGTGCTGTCGCTGTTCGTCTCCCCGCAGGACTCCTACACCAAGGCGCTGCTTTCGGCGCTGCCGGAGCGCAGCAGCGGCGGGCCGCTGACGGGAGTGGACTTCTGATGACCGGTAAGGAAACGCCTGTAATTCTCGAAGCTTTCGGCCTCGTGCGTGAATATCCCGGTCGCGCCCGGCTCCTGCGCAGGGCGGAGCCCGTCAGGGCGCTCAAGGGAGTTGACCTGAAGCTGAGAAAAGGCAGCACGCTTTCCGTCGTGGGGGAGACCGGCTGCGGCAAGTCTACGCTCGGACGCATCCTGACGCTGATCGACCCGATGACCGAAGGCGAACTGATCGTCGACGGCGAGCAGGTGGATATCCGCCGCCATCACCTTTCGCCCGAACTCAGGCGCAAGGTCCGGATCGTCTTCCAGAACCCTTACGGATCGCTGAACCCGCGCAAGAAGATCGGTGACGCGCTTGGCCAAGAACTGCTGCTGAACACCGCGCTCGACGGCGCAGCGCGGCGTGAGCGGGTTGGCGACATGCTCGAGCGGGTCGGGCTCGCGCGTGACCATGCCGGACGTTACCCGCACATGTTTTCAGGCGGTCAACGTCAGCGTATCGCGATCGCCCGGGCGCTGATGGTCAATCCCAAAATCGTGATCCTTGACGAGCCGGTGAGCGCGCTCGACCTTTCGGTGCAGGCGAAAGTGCTGAACCTGCTTGCGGACCTGCAGCGCGAATTCGACCTTTCCTATGTCTTCATCAGTCACGATCTCGGCGTGGTCCGGCGTATATCGGACGAGGTGATGGTAATGAATGCCGGCGCGGTCGTGGAGCGCGGCGCGTGCGAGGCGATCTTCGCAAACCCGACCCACCCCTACACCCGACAACTGTTGGCCTCGACGCCTTCCACGGATCCCGACGCGATCCGCGCGCGCCTTGCCCGCCACGCCGAACGACGGTCGCGGGGCTTCCAACCGACAGGAGATGACCGTGACCGATAGAGACGAAGAGGTCCGCCGCGACGATCGCTATGCGACGCGGGAAAAATACGCCTCCCTCAGAGGCATTCATGCAGCCGCGCGGCACAACCTCTCGGATGCGGTCTGGAACTACATGCATTGCGGAACGGGCGACGAAGTGACGGCGCGGAGCAATGTCTCGGCCTTCGATGCCTATCTGTTCGACGCGCCGCTCTTTGCCGGCGTCGCCAACCCGGATACCCGCACAAACCTGTTCGGCCACGATCTCTCCTTTCCCGCCTTCACCGCGCCGTTCGGCGGCGGGGAGACGCTGTTTCATTCCGACGGCATGCTCGCCGTTGGCCGTGCGGCCCATGCCGCCGGCATTCGCCAGATGGTCCCGGTCGCGGCCGGGCATTCGCTGGAAGAGGTGCGCGCGGCATCGCCTGCGGCCGTCATCTTTCAGATGACGTTCTGCGGTGAGGAAAACCATGTCATCGACATGATGCACCGCGCGAAGGATGCCGGCTATGAACGCATCTGCGTGACCTACTCGCCGATCCGCCAGTGGCGGGAGCGGATGATGGAAGACCGGTTCTCGATGCCGGGGGCGGGCCAGCCCTCGAATTTCGGGCCCGGCAAGTCGGACCAGGCGATGCTGCGCGAACTCCTGGACTTCACAAAGCCGCGCTGGGACTGGGCAAAGGCGGCGCGCGTGATTGCCGAGGCGCCGCTGCCCTGCATCGTCAAGGGCGTTTCCAGCAAGGCCGATGCGCGCGCCGCGCTTTCGGCCGGTGCCGAGGGGCTCTACGTTTCGAATTACGGCGGCCGGACGATCGACCGCGAGCCGGCCTCGATCAACACGCTTGCCGAAGTTCGCGCCGAGGCCGGGCCCGATGTGCCGATCGTCTTCGACAGCGGCATCCGGCGCGGCAGCGACATTGCCACGGCACTCGCCCTTGGCGCCGATGCGGTCGCCCTTGGCCGAAGCTGCGCGCTGGGCCTTGCCGCAGACGGCGAGGCCGGCGTGAAACGGGTGCTCGATCTTCTGAAGGATGAGTTCTGGACGACGCTCGGTCATCTCGGCTGTTCGTCGGTGAGCGACCTTTCACCCGAAATCTTCCGGTCGCGACCATGAAGATCGCGGTCATCGGCGCCGGCGCAATCGGCGCGAACATCGCCTATCGGCTGAAGAAGCGCGGGGCCGATGTCATCCTGATCGACAAAGGCGTGCCAGGAGCGGGCACGAGCGGCGCCTCCTTCTCGTGGCTGTCCTCCTTCCCGCAACTGAGCTGGCCGGAGATGCCCGGCCGCCGGCAGTTGCGCCTCTCGGTGAATGCCCGTTTCGACCGGCTTGCAGAGGAACTGGGCGGTGACTGGCTGGACTGGTCGGGGACGCTGACGGTCGCAAGCGCCGTTCCCGATTTCGACACGGCGGTGGCGCTCAGCAGGGAAGCCGGAGCGCAGGTCGAGGTCCTTTCCTTGAGCGAAGTCAGCGATATAGAGCCGCAGCTCCACCTGCCGGAAGACGAGCGTGTCGCCTTCGAGCTACGTTCGGGCTGGGTCGACGCGCCGGCCATGATCGAGCAACTGATCCGCGTTTTCACTCTCAGCGGCGGTGAACTGCGGGTCGGCAGCGGCGTCGCGGCGATCGAGCATCGCGCCGAAGGCGTCAATGGCCTTATTCTTGAGGACGGATCGCGGATCGGCGCGGATATTGTCGTCAACGCTGCCGGTAGCCATGCGACCCACATCGCTGCCATGGCCGGGCTTGCCATGCCGCTCGAACTCGTGCCCGGCGTCATGGTTTATGCGGGGATCGGGCGCTCCGCCCTGCCACAGCGAGTGATCAATGGCGCAAACTGGCTCCTGCGGCCGGATCACGCCCATGGCACGGCCATCCACTGGCGCGGCGAGGGGCTGACGGCAACTCATGGCAAGAATGGAATTTCAGGAACTGATATGCTCGCCGATGTCGCCAGCACCGTTCCTTCACTCGAAGGACTTGAGCCGTCAGCCATGCGGGTCGGCATTCGCGCGATCCCGCCGGGCGGACCGGTCATCGGCTTCTTGCCGTGGCTTGCCGGGTTCTATTTCGCGGTTTCCCACGGCGGCATCGGCTGGGGACCGGTCTGGGCCGACCTCGCCGCGCGGGAGATGCTGGATGGCGCGGCGGCGTCGGAACTCGACGGGCTGCGGCCTTCGCGATTCTACTTTTGACACCGAACCGCCCGGACAGCCTTTTCCGTGGGGGAAGAGGCTTGCACTGTGCCCCGCTGCAGCAGGAATTGGCCTGGACAGTACTCTGGGCACAGCGGTCGATTTGCCTTTGAAACCGGGACTCGCGTCTTGAGCGTTTTAGAGGTGGCTCGGTTTGTCTGAACAGTTTCGGGCGTTTCGCTAAGTGGATTTCCG